>JAQVBD010000017.1:0-23834 GCA_028690485.1 Endomicrobiaceae bacterium | reverse complement strand
CTTCATAAGCAGCTTTAAGTAAATCTTTATTAAAGTTAGGATAATGATATAATCTTAAAGTGTTTACACCCATTTCTTTCATAAGTTGGAAATCACCAATAGGTTTTTCCTTCTTGTCTTGTTTTTCGTTTTTATTTTTATCAACCCATGATTCATAAGGGCCGTCAATAATTCCGTTTTTGTTATAATCTGCAAACATCCAATCTCTGGAAACATTAAGAGTTCCATTGTCAGGAGAAGTTCCTACCGGGTTAGGAGAATAACAAATAGCTCTAACAATATATGGTTTTTCATCAACAAATAATTGATAATGTTTGTTGTTGTATTCAACTAATTTAACTTTGCCTTTTCCTGTAGTCTTTTTAATTCCGATAGCATCTAAATCTGCTTTTTTAAGAATCCAATCTTCAGCAGTAGCAGGAACTATTTTTCCGGGATTAACTATAAAATCATCATTATTCTTTTCATCATCGAATCTGTTTATTACATCTATTTCTGCATCCACCAATTTTATTCCAAGGTCTTGATGTTCTCTTGTTAAATATTTAATTTTTTCAATAGCGACAGGAGCTATATACCACGGGGTTTTCCAAAAAGTTACACCGGTAGCTTTTGGAAAAAATACGGCTATTGAATGATAAGCTTTAATTGCTCTTTTGTAGTTTCCTGCTTGTTCAAGAGCAAGAGCTATATAATATTGTCTGACACCGGGATCTTCTTGAGCTGTTGCCCATTTGAAATAATTTGCTTGAAAATCAGTCGAATTAACAAAATTCCATTTATCACCTTCAAGTTTTTTTTCTGCTTTCATCTTTTTATAATTTGGATTTTTGTATATGTCTGTAACATTAGGATAAATACCTTCACCTGACACAATCTTTAATGCAGAAAAATCTTTAGGCACATATTTGTATTTATTTGTTCCAAGATTTAAAAAATCTCCATATTTTTCGTAATCAATAATTTCTTCGGTTCCAGGGGTGTAAATTTCAAAAGGCTGAATAACATTTTTTACTTTTTTACCAGATGCAAAAGAAAAAGAGACTAAACCAATTAGTAAAGAAAAAGTTAAAAGTAACAAACTAATTTTTTTTGTCATAGAAATACCTCTTTATGTATTATTTGTGTTTTTAAATTGTTAAGGAGAGAACTTAAAATGGGCAGTGCAGGGATTGAACCTGCGACCTCCTCCTTGTAAGGGAGATGCTCTCCCAGCTGAGCTAACTGCCCGTTTAAGATTTAAGTAGTCTACAATATTCTTAAATATCTGTCAATATTATTGTATTAATAAATATTTAAGAATATACAATAAATTTTTTTTAGTTGTTTTTTATATAAAGTTTGACTATAATGATACGGAATAATAGATTATTATTCATTTTATTTGGTATAATATGCAAATACTAAGGAGCAAATAATGAAACATACAATATCTGTTTTAGTAGAAAATAAGTTTGGTGTGCTTGCTAGAATTTCAACACTTTTTGCTGCAAGAGGTTTTAATATTGATTCGCTCTCAGTTGGCGAAACGGAAAACTCAAATATTTCCAGAATGACAATTGTTGTCAATGGCGATAATTCTGTTCTTGAACAGGTGGAAAAACAACTTAATAAACTTATTGATGTTATAAAAGTATCTAATTTTTCAGAAACAGAATATATCCAACGAGATTTGGCATTGATAAAAATTTCAGTTAATAAAAACAGTAGAACCGAAGTAATACAAATTATAAATATTTTCAGAGCAAAAATAGTTGATGTATCTAGTGATTCTATTATAGCAGAAATAACAGGGGATGAAGAAAAAATAGAAGCTTTTCTCACATTATTAAAACCTTTTTCTATAAAAGAAATGT
The DNA here is from genome assembly GCA_028690485.1 of Endomicrobiaceae bacterium. Taxonomy (GTDB): domain Bacteria; phylum Elusimicrobiota; class Endomicrobiia; order Endomicrobiales; family Endomicrobiaceae; genus Praeruminimicrobium. The sequence continues at coordinate 21,978 of JAQVBD010000017.1, read as the reverse complement.
GTAGAACAGGTATTATTGCAATGGCAAGAGGCTTAAAGTAAAGTAAGGGAAAATAATTTAAAAATAGGAGACTTATTATGTCACAAGAACAAGAAGTAAAGATGTATTATGAATCAGATGCAGATTTGAATCTTTTAAAAGGTAAAAAAATAGCAGTTTTGGGTTATGGTAGCCAAGGACATGCACATTCACAAAACCTAAGAGATTCCGGATTGGATGTTATTGTTGCACAAAGAGAAGGTTCAGACAATTATAAAAAAGCTGTTGAAGATGGTTGGAAGCCGGTAAGTATTGCTGATGCAGTAAAACAAGCAGATTGGGTTCATATACTTTTACCGGATGAAGTTCAAAGACAATTATGGGAAAAAGATATAAAGCCAAATTTGAAAAAAGGTGCAGTAATTGGTTTTGCACATGGCTTTAATATCAGATACAAACAAATAGTTCCACCTGCAGATAATGATGTTGTTATGATTGCTCCAAAAGGTCCGGGACATTTAGTAAGAAGACAATATACTGAAGGTAAAGGTGTGCCTTGTTTGATAGCTATTGAACAAGATGCAAGTGGTAAAGCAAAAGATTTAGCTCTTGCTTATGCAAAAGGTATTGGCGGAACAAGAGGCGGAGTTTTAGAAACAACATTCACAGAAGAAACAGAAACAGATCTTTTTGGTGAACAAGCAGTTCTTTGTGGAGGACTTGTTGAATTGGTATCAGCAGGTTTTGAAACTTTGGTAAAAGCTGGTTATAAACCGGAAATCGCTTACTTTGAATGTTTTCATGAAGTTAAACTTATTGTTGACTTAATGTTTGAAGGTGGAATTGGCAGAATGAATTATTCAGTTTCAGATACAGCAGAATATGGTGAATATGTTTCCGGCAAAAGAGTAATTACTGATGCAGCAAAAGAAGGTATGAAACAAGTTTTAGCAGATATTCAATCTGGTAAGTTTGCAAATGATTGGTTAAAGGAAAATGCAGAAGGAAGACCAAACTTTAAAAAATCAAGAGAAGAAATTGCTAGCAGACAAATAGAAAAAGTTGGTGCAAAATTAAGATCTATGATGTCATGGATAAAAAAATAAATAATGAATAAATTATTCTTATTCTTGTTGAAGATTGGTTTAATCTTAACAATAATATTAGTTACTACATACTATTCATTTAATGCTGTTATGTCTGCTTTTGTACAAGAGAAAGCGGAAATTTTGGTTCCAGATTTACAAGGTAAAACTTTGGTTGAGTGTTTAGAAGTATTATCTCAATCAAAGTTAGCCTTGATTAAAGAAGGATCTGAATTTAATCAAGATCTTCCTGCCGGGGTCGTCATTAGGCAAGTTCCACCTCCGGGAATAAATGTTAAAGAGGGAAAAACTATCAGGATAACAACCAGCCAAGGCGGAGAAATCGTTTATGTACCGAATTTAGTAGGAGAAACCATAAGAGCGACTAATATATCTTTAAGATCAACAGGTCTTATTTTAGGAGAACTTACTAAAAAAGCATCTGTTAAATATGAGGAAGGATTTGTTATATCTCAGGATCCTGTTGCTGGTTCAACAGTTGAAAAAGATACAGCGGTTAATGTGTTGGTTTCTAATGGCCCTATGACAGACGGGACATTGTTAATGATTGATTGGATAGGAAAAGATGCCAATGATGCAAAAAAATGGGCAGTTGATGAAAATTATGAAGTTGATGTTATATCACAAACAACAACATCTGCAAATCCTGGACAGGTATTTGATCAATATCCTAAACCGGATGAACAGATAGACAAAACAACAAAAATTATTTTTTATGTAGCAGATGATAATAGTTCATTAGCCTTAGACGAAAAACAATTTAATTATACAATTCCTGATAAAGGAGATAGCAAAAGAGTTAGATTTGTTTTGTCAGATGACAAAGGTGAAAAAGACATTTTTAATGGTGTTAAAAAACCTGGTTCAAAAATTTCTATTCCTGTTAAAGTACAAGGGAAAGCAACTGTCAAAGTTTTTTTCAATAATGTTTCTATAGAAGAAGTAGAACTATAATATGAAAAAAGTTTTAATAGCTCCATCAATTTTATCTGCTGATTTTTCAAATTTAGATAAAGACATATCTATGATTGAAAAAGCAGGAGCTGATTGGTTACATATAGATGTTATGGATGGACATTTTGTTCCTAATATTTCAATAGGTCCACTTGTTATTAAATCAATCAGAAAATGCTCAAATTTGTTTTTTGATGTTCATCTTATGATTACAAATCCTGAAAAATATTGGAAAAAATTTCATTCTGCCGGTGCGGATGCAATAGTTTTTCATGAAGAAGTTGAATGTGATAAGATAAATTTGTTACAGGAAATGAAAAAAGTCGGCTTAAAAGTAGGTATTTCAATCAAGCCAAAAACATCAGTAAACGATATTTTGGAAATATTACCTTTGTTGGATATAGTTTTAGTTATGACTGTCGAGCCTGGATTTGGCGGACAATCTTTTATGGAAGAAATGTTACCAAAAATATCTTCTCTACGAAAGATTATAGACGAAAATAAATACAATTGTTTAGTAGAAGTTGATGGCGGAATTAATATAAATACAGCTAAACAATGTTTTGTTGCAGGAGCTGATGTTTTAGTCAGCGGAAATTCAATTTTTGCAGCAAATAATCCTCAAAAATCTTTAAAAGATTTAAAATCTATATAATATGATTTTTTTATTAAATTTCAATTTTAAGCAAATGTATAAAATGTTTTTTGTTATGCTATTTCTTTGCATTGCAAGTACATGCTTCTGTGCTCAATTAAAAAGTCAAGTGTTGCCAACAGATAAACATGACATTATTGCAATAGCAAAAAAGGATATAGATATAATTACAAAACAAAATATTATAGAAGCAGATGAATATTTTAATAAAGCTTCAGTTGCTTCATCACAAGGTGATTATGCTGCTGTTGCAGAAAATTATCATAAATTTTTAGAAAAGCTGAACTCAGTTGATATAGAGCCATCCATGTCAGAACTTCTGTTAACAGATTGTGAAAATATACTTGCAAAAATTAAAAACATACATAATATTGATAATAATAGAAATCACTTAAACAGAGATGAAACTTATGAAATTTGCATGGAATACGATCAAGATATTTTAGATAAATGGATGAAGATTTATACAACAGGCAGGGGTAAAAAAAGTGTTCAATTGGCATTAGAAAGAAGTGGTAGATACAAAGATATGATACTCTCTATCCTTAAAGAATATAAATTGCCGGAAGAACTTGTTTATTTGCCGATAGTTGAAAGCTTGTTTTACAATAATACTGTATCAAAAGCAAAGGCAGTAGGTATATGGCAAATAATGGGACACAGAGGTAAAGCTTTAGGATTACAGATAAATTATTGGGTTGACGAAAGAAGAGATCCTATAAAAGCTACAAGGGCAGCAGCAAAATATTTAAAAGAATTATTTATATTGTTAAATGATTGGAACCTCGCATTATCTGCTTATAACAGAGGGGAATATGGACTTATAAGAGATATGAAATTTTCAAATGCTTCATCTGTTTTTGAAATGAAAGAAAGAAATGCTATTCCTAAAGAAACACAAAATTATATCCCGCAATTTATAGTAGCTGTTAAAATTGCTACTAATCCGGAAGAATATGGTTTTACGGATTTAGAATATCAGCAACCGTTACAATATGATACAGTAGTAATAGAAAAAGTTATAGATTTAAAAATTGTAGCTAAATGTGCTAATACAACTGTTGAGGAAATTAAGGAGTTAAATCCGTCAATAATGGCTTGGTGTACTCCTCATGGGTATAAAAATTTCGAACTTAATTTACCTTACGGTTCAAAAGATATATTTTTAGAAAATATAGTTAAAGAAAAAGAGTTAAATCCAAGTCCTGGTTGTGTAAAACATAAAGTAAAAAGTGGGGAATGGATAGAAAAGATAGCCGCTAAATATAAAACAACAGTTTCAATTATAAAAAAAGATAATCCAAAACTTAAGAAACAAAAATATTTGATACCGGGACAAGTCTTAATTATTAGACCTGGAAGAAAATATTACAATAGTAAATAATTTATTGTTTTTGAGGTTTTATGAGAATAGTAATAAAAATAGGCACAAGTACATTAACAGATAAAACAGGGAAACTGAATATCTCTTATATAACATATTTCGCAAAAGAAATATCTAAAATAAAAAGAGAACAATGTTTGGATATTATTTTAGTTAGTTCCGGTGCCATAGGTGCAGGTATAGGATATTTGAATTTATCTAAAAAACCTAAACTTTTAAGAGAAAAACAGGCATTGGCTTCTATTGGTCAGCCTTTGATAATGCAAGCTTATAGGCAGGCTTTTGAGCCTTTAAATTTGTCAGTAGCACAAATTTTGCTTACAAGATATGATTTTGATGATAGACAAAGATATATAAATATACGAAACTCTATTAATGAGCTTTTATTGAAGAAAAATGTTATTCCTATTATAAATGAAAATGATTCTATTGCTATAGATGAAATTAATTTTGGAGATAACGATACATTAAGTGCTTTAGTTTCTGTTTCTAATCAGGCAGATATGCTATTTATATTAACAGATGTGGATGGTTTATATGAAGGTATTCCGCATAAATCGAAAATTATTCAACAAGTCACAAAAATTACGGATAATTTATTAGCAGTAGCTACTCCAAATTCAAGTAGTGGAAAAGGTACTGGTGGTATGAAAACAAAGTTAATGGCAGCTAAAATAGCTACAAGTTCAGGCATAAAAACATTTATAATAAATGGCAATAAATTAGATTTAATTAAAGAAGCCATTAATGGAAAGTCTGTTGGGACAGAAATATTGGCGAATAAAAAGTTACAATCTAGAAAATCTTGGATAGCTTTCGGTAAAAAAGCTAAAGGTTTTGTTGTAATAGATATAAATGCATCAGTTGCAATTAGAACTAAATGTAAAAGTTTGTTGGCATCAGGCATAATAAGTGTTAGTGGTAAATTCAATAGAGGGGATACCGTTAATATTACTGTTCTAGGTTCAAAAAAACAAAATGTTGAAGTTGCCAGAGGTTTATCAAATTACAATTCAGATGACTTAGCAAAGATTCTTGGTAAATCTTCTAATGAAATTAAACAACAATATCCTAACCTTGTATGCGAAGAAGTTGTGCATAAAGATAATTTAGTTTTAATAGAATAGAAATGGGAATAAACAAATGAAATTAATTGAAAAAACATATAAAAAAGAAAAAGTTTATTACGGAAAAGCAGTTAATTTTTGTAATGATGTTGTTCTTTTGCCAAATAATCAAAAAGCTACAAGAGAATATATTGACCATCCTGGAGCAGTTGCTGTAATCCCATTTCTAAATAAAAAAGATATAATTTTAGTAAAACAATTTAGATATCCGATTAATAAAATAACTTATGAAATCCCGGCAGGCAAACTCGATAAAAAAGAATCATTAATTAAATGTGTAAAAAGAGAATTGAAAGAAGAAACAGGGTACAGTGCAAAAAAAATTAAAAAATTATTGTCCTTTTGGCCTACACCTGCTTTTTCAAATGAAGTTTTGCATATATACATAGCAGCAGAATTGTCTTCCGGGAAAAATTGTCCGGATGACGATGAATTTGTTGAAAATGTTATTATTTCATACAAGGAAGCATTGCAAATGGTTAAAAATGGTAAGATAAAAGATTCAAAAACAATAATAGCATTAACTTATTTAGGTTTAGATAATAAATAAATATGGATAATACTCAGGAAACATCTATAGGTGCAGTTGTATATAAAATCAAAGATAATATTAAATATTTTCTTTTAGTATATTCTGTTAGAAACAATGAGTGGAGTTTCCCTAAAGGGCATATAGAAGAAAACGAAACTGAAATAGAAACTGCCAAAAGAGAAATTTTTGAAGAAACCGGCATCAGCGATTTAACATTTATTGATGGGTTTAAAAGCAGTGATTCATATATGATAAAAGGAACATTGCCGCATACAGTTGGTAGTATTATAAAAAAAAATGTTATATACTATCTCTGTTATACAAATAGTGATTTTATTAATCCTAATGATAATGAAATTAATAAGTGTAAATGGGTAACTTATAAAGATGCGTTGGAATGTCTTATACATAAACAACAAAGAAATATACTAGATAAAGCAAAAAAATATTTAGAAGGAGATGCAAGATGAATCCGGCTTTAGGTAACAAAACATTTATTCATGCAGGTTTTTCAGAAAAAACAATGACAGTAAACGGGGTAATAAACAAGAGTTTCTTTTTATGGGCAATTTTAGCTGTAGGGGCATATTTGGGATGGTCTTATCCTGCTGTTACAGCACCTCTCATGATACCTATAATAATAGGTACTTTAATTCTTTCTGTAGTTACAATTTTTAAAAAAAATATTTCTCCTTTTACTTCGCCTATTTATGCTTTTTTTGAAGGTTTATTAATGGGAGTTTTGACATTGTTTTTTGAAAAGCAATATCCGGGAATTGCTGTTAATGCTATTTTTTTAACAATCAGCGTTTTATTTTGTATGCTTGCAGCTTTTAAAGCAGGTTTTATTAAGCCTACAAAGAAATTTTATGCAGTTGTAGGTATTTCTACAATGGCAATTTTTTTATTGTATATGGTGAGCCTTGTAATGTCTTTATTTGGTAGTACAGGAATTTCGTTTATAAACGGTTCAAGTACTTTTGGTATATTGTTTAGTGTTTTTGTTGTTATTATTGCATCTTTGAATTTGATAATAGATTTTGATATTATTCAAAAGGGAGTTGCGGCAAATTCACCAAAATATATGGAGTGGTATGGTGCTTTTGCTTTAATGATAACAATAATATGGTTATATATTGAGATATTGAGACTCTTAAGTAAGTTGAGAAGATAATATGAGTGTAAATCTCTCGAATGCTGTATTTTTTATATCATCAGTAGAGCCTGAATTATTGCCTGAAAGTATTTCAGAGGTTGCTTTTGTCGGCAGATCAAATGTGGGGAAAAGTTCTGTTATTAATGCTATAACCAAGAAAAAAAATCTTGCAAGAACTTCAAAAACACCGGGAAGAACAAGAGCAATAAATGTGTTTACTCCATCAAGAGGCAGATGGTTAGTTGATTTGCCGGGATATGGTTTTGCCAGAGTCTCTGATGATGAAAAAGAAACATGGAAAAGAATAATTGAAGGTTATATAACTACCAGAAAAACATTGAAAGCAGTATATGTTTTGATTGATGCTTTTGTTGGTCCAAGCGAACTTGATTTTGTTATGATGAAATGGTTAAGAGATTTATCTGTTCCCTTTAAAATTATTGCAAATAAAACAGATAAGATTTCAAATTTGGATTTAGAGCAATTAAAAACTGCCATCTCAGAAAATTTAGAAATATCTCAAAAAGATATTTATTGTATTAGTGCAAAAACACAAGCAGGTGTCGGTATTTTAGTTAATGATATTGGAAATTTGTTATTATAATACAAAAAAAGGGGGTGAAAGAAATGAAGAAGTTTTTATTTTTAGCATTGTTTTTATCAACAACAGTTTTGTTTTCAAGCTGTGCATCTGTTAAGTCTCCATTAATGGGAGTAATTTATACTGATGTTAAAGCTCCGGAAGCAGTTACTTCAAATGTTGGAAAATCTAAAGTTGGTACAGCAGTAGCAACATCAATTTTGGGCTTAGTAGCACAAGGTGATGCGAGCATCGATGCAGCAGCAAGAAGTGCAGGGATTACAAGAATCCATCATGTTGATTATCATTCAACATCAATACTTGGAATTTACTCAACATTTACTGTAACAGTTTATGGTGAATAATTTGTAGGTTTAAAATAATGACAAGAGAAAGTAGAGATAATATTTATATTATCTCTACTTTTTTGTCTACTATATTATAGATATATTGATTGTTATAATTTAAAATAATTGCTAATAAAATAGTTAGATTGTGACCTTGCATTTGGGACAATTAAAAGATAGACTGTTAGAGTATTTAAAAGAGAGGTACAGAAATGAAAAAAATATTTTTAGGGTTAATTGCAGTTGCAGTTCTTTTGACTGGTGCAGTTAGTGTATCACAAGCACAAGTTTTTAAGTTGTCTTTGTGGGGTGATATTTGTATTCCTAATGAATCTAAAACCGGCGGACTTGAATTAGCTATCGGGACACAAACACAAGAAGTTATAGGTGTTCAGCTTGCATTTATATATGCACAAGCAGATGAGTTGGTTGGCTTACAATCAGCATTAGTATCAATGACAAATAATGGACAAGGTGTACAATGGAGTTTTGTCAATTTAGCAGATAAATTTCAAGGTGCTCAATTAAGTGCCGTCAACTGGTCAAAAGATGTTACAGGTTTCCAATTAAGTTGGGTTAATAATGCTGAATCTATAAACGGTCTTCAAATAGGTGTTGTTAATATAGCAGGACAAATGAAAGGTCTCCAAATAGGGTTAGTAAATATTATAAAAAATAATTATGAGTTTTTCCCTGTATTCCCATTTTTTAACTTTTGTTTCTAAATGAAAAATTTTTGGGTAACTTTAATAATTGGTTTTATTGCGGGTATTGTAATATCAGGTATTTTATTTGACGCAATTTCTTATATAGGAAAATCTTTTAACAGAGTTTCTGTTGCTTGGACTATTTCAAGAGCAGAAAAAAGTTTCTCTAATGAAAGATTTTCTGATGCTGTTTTATTGTACGAAAAGGCTTTGCCAAAAATTAATCCGGATAATAAATTGTTATATGCAAAAACTAAAAATAATTTGGCTTTAAGTATTTTTAAAAATGCAGAACTTTTAAAAAATATCAAAGATATTGAAAAATCAATAGAACTATTTCAGGAAGCATCAAAAATTTATCTTGGAATTGATGACAAAGAACTGGCCGGACAAACTTCTAAAAATATTCAAATAGCTCAAAATACAAAAGAAACAATACAATAATAATATTTATTATTTATATATTAAAATGATAAAATGAGGTATATGAATAATTCAATTGAATTACTTGCTCCGGCAGGTAGTAAAGAGTCTTTTTTGTCAGCGATAGAAGCCGGATGTGATGCTGTTTATGTTGGGCTAAAGGATTTTAGTGCAAGATCAAAAGCTAAAAATTTTTCTTATTCGCAATTACATATGTTATGTGACTATGCTAAAAATAAAAATGTAAAAGTTTTTGTTGCTTTTAATACTTTACTTAAACAATCTGATATACAAGAAGCTTTGCAGTGTTTAGAACAAATAAATTCTACAACTGCTGATGCTATTATAATACAAGATTTAGCTTTAGCAAATATAGCAAAAAAATATTTTCCAAAAATAAAATTGCATGCAAGTACACAGTTAGCTGTCCATAATTCTTTAGGGATAAAACAAGCTAAGCAAATGGGTTTTTCAAGAGCTGTTTTAGCCAGAGAACTTTCGCTTAAACAAATAAAATCAATTAAACAAAATAGTGGTATTGAATTAGAAGTATTTTGCCATGGTGCATTGTGCTTTGCTGTGTCAGGCTTATGTTTGTTTTCAAGTTTTATTGGAGGTTACAGCGGAAATAGAGGCCAATGCACACAACCTTGCAGAAGATTGTGGAATGTTGAAAAAAAAGAAGGGTTCTTCTTATCTCCTAAAGATTTAGAATTGGCTGATTATATACAACAATTGAAAGAAATAGGAATAACATCTATTAAAATTGAAGGAAGAATGAAAAGTGCAGACTATGTATATAAAACAGTTAAAGCATACAGATTATTAATAGATTCTGACAGAAATAATTTTGCAGATGCTGTTAAACAAGCAAAAGAGATATTATCTTTTGATTATGCCAGACAAAAAACGACATTTAATTTCATAGAAAACAGTAAAGATATTTTTGAACCGGGAAAAACAAAAAATATCGGACTATATTTAGGTATTGTTGAAGATAAAAAAGATGATAGTTTTTTAGTAAAAACAGAAAATAATATTGAAGTTGGCGACAGCTTAAGAATTGTTGATAAAACAAAAGATAGAAGTACAATTTTAATTGTGCATGAAATAAATAAATGCAACGATATTTATAGTATTTGTTATGAAAATTTATATATTGAAAATGGTTTTGAGATATATAAATTTGCAGATAAACAAAAAAAACAATTTGAAGATATATTCGATAATTTAATAGAAGTTCCTAAAATAAAATCTAAAACAATACATTCTCCAACTTTTAAACACAGTGTCGTATTACCACAGCTTTTTATAAGAATTGATGATTTTAAATGGATTTCTTTACTCAAAAATATAATGGCAACTACTGTTATTAAACTTACAAAAAACAATTTGTTAAATATAAAAACAATATTAAATATAAACGATTATTATATAGAAATACCGGCATATATAGATGAGCAAGATGTAGAAATGTTTTCTCAAAATATCGAATTTATAATTAAAAAAGGATGTAAAAATTTCTTTATAAATAATATTTCACATTTTAATTTTTTAAAAAATAAAGAAATAAACATTTATGCAGGACAGTTTTTGTATACATTAAATCTCTATAGTGCGGAATTGCTGTCAAAATTTAATGTTAAAGCCTTCGCTGTTTCTTGGGAAGATGATTTATCAAATATAACTCTCTTATCAAAAGCATTGAAGAATAAGCTTATTGTTTATCTTTCAGGGTTTCCGGAAATTCTAGTGTCTAAAATGTCAGTTGCTAATGAGATAGAAAATAAAAATATTAAATCAAATAAAGATGAGTTTAAGATAATAACAAATAAAGATGATAATATTTTGATACCAAGATTTCCTGTTTCAATTTTTAATTTTAAAAATAATTTAACAAAACTAAAAATTAATTCTTTCGGCATAGATTTATCTTATATAACTCCTAATCAAAATTATTTAGTTCAAGTATTAAAAGCTTTTAATGAACAAATCTATATAAGTTCAAATTATAAATTTAATATTGAAAGACAATTGAAATAATGCAATACAGAAGAAAAATATTATTTATATTTTTTTATATATTTCTGATTATCCCACAAATAAAAGCTGATGAAGTTAAATACATTATCTTATTTGTTGGTGACGGTATGTCTGTTGCAAGTGAATCAGCTGCCAGCAGATTTTTATATGGGCAAGATAATAAATTAATTTGGAATTTATTCCCTGTGAAGACTTTTGTCACAACTTGGAGTTTATCCACATACAAAAGTGAATATAAAATAGATAGTTTTGATAAAAATAATGGTTATGATATCTCTGTAGCCGGAGATAAACCTTATCCATATTTTTTTTCACAGCAGGCTGAAAAATATTTTGAAAAAGCAGAAGCAACAGACTCATCTGCATCTGCAACTGCAATATCAACAGGCAATAAAACTTTCAATGGCAGTGTTTCTTGGTGTAATAATCAACCTGTAAAAAACATTGTAGATATTTTAAATAAAAACAATAATTTTAATATTGGAATATTAACTACAGCATTATTTTATGATGCAACTCCTGCGGCATTTTCCAGTCATAATAAATCAAGAAATAATTATAAACAAATTGCAGAAGAAATACTTTCTAAAACACAGCCGGAAATTATTTTTGGATGTAATGACTATTATTATCTAAGAGATTTTGCAACAGATAATAGTTATTATCTTGTTGATTCTTCTGATATAAACAGACCTCAAATTTTTGATAATGCAAAGAATAAAAAAATGTTTATTAATTTAAATAATTATTCTGTTCCCAAATCACAGAATAGCTGGAATGTTCCTGATTTTTTATATGAGGAAAACAGTATTAAATTTAAAGATATTGTTAATTTGTCAATTAAATTATTGTTAGATAAAAAGAAAAAATTTTTTGTAATGGCAGAACAGTCACAGATAGATTCTGCAAATCATGAAAATAATTATTCAAAAATGCTGGCAAGTGTATATGAGTTACAAGAGGGAGTGAAATCTGTAGTTGATTTAGTCAATTCAAAGAAAACTGATATGAATTGGAATAATACATTAATTATTGTTACTGCTGATCATGCAACCGGTTTTTTAAGATTTGATAAAAAATTATATAAAGGGCAATTGCCAAAAAAAAATATTATTTTAGGTAAAGAAATTTTAAAACGAAATGATAGTGTGGATTATAAAAGCACAAGACATACTAATGAACTTGTCGGATGTTATGTTGTAGGTGCTAAATCTAATCTGTTTAATAAATATATAGGTAATCAATACAAAAATAAAAACATTATTGATAACACGGATATTTTTAAAGCATTAAATGAAATTGTATCCGGTAAGTAAAATAAAAAAAGTCATCCAATAAATATTAAATCAGATGACTTTTCTATATAATTAAAATTAGAATAAATATCCAACAGATAAAGCACAAGAAGCACTTGCAGGTACTTTTGTACCATCTAATGTAGTTATCTGGCTGCTCATTGCACCTGCCAGTTCCAAAGAAAAACCAAAAGTATATAAACCGATTCCGGCTGTGTATGCTAAATGGGAATTTACATTTGCGATATTCTTATTTACACCTAATCTGATAGGAAGTGAAAAAGCTCTTTTGTTTATTATAGGATATTCTAGTCCTACAGCTAAATCTTGTGATTCAAAATTTTTAACAAAAGTTTCATTTGCCAGAACATCAACATCACAGGCTAATATTAAATCATCTATCGGATTAATAGCAAGACCTGCTCTTACTTGTTTTCCCATATCATATTTTTCTGTATTCCATTGTAAATCTTCATACCCTGCATCTAAAGGTTTATCAGGTCTATCGAACTGAGGACTGTTTATATTTCTTGCAGTAATACCGACTTTTGGGTTTAATATAATTTCATGATTAAAAAATCTTTCAAAATCAACCATAACACCTAAGTCAATACCGAATTGTGTGCTATTAGTAGTATCTTTTAAAGCTTTATCAATCGCATCTCCAATGTTTTGTTTATCATCTAAAATCATTATACCTGTTTGTGCCATTTGTCCTTTTATCGCTTTAAGGTTTGCTCCAACTTGAAGACCTTTTAGGACTTCATATCCATACCCAATACTAAGTTCTGTGAATAGTCCGGCATCAATCAATACCTGAGTTTTATTATCTTCATAACTTCCGGTTCCTGCTAATTTTATAAGGTTTTCAGCTTTCGGTAATTCAGTTTCTATTATTTCTGCCATTTTTGCAATTTGTTCTTCTGTCGCACCTGGAATATTTGCAGCCATATTAACTAAAGAGTTTCCAATTTGTTGTGCCGTTGTCCCGGATGGTAAACCTAAAAGAGCTGCAAGAGAATCTGTAACTCCGGTATTTTGAATTGTGGCAGCTATTAAATCTGCTGAATTTTTGTTTTCTGTACTAATAGGATCTGTTGTATCGCCAAGATCTATTCCAAGACTAGGATTTGATGGATCAGAACCAATACCTAATCCAATATTTTGAGTATCAACAATAGGGGTTATACCTGAATTGACAAAAGTTCTTACTGAAATTGCTAACTTTTTAATTTTGGTACCAAGACCGGCATTGGCATCAACAATTGCTCCAATATTTTGGAAGTTTAAATCTGAAATTGCAGATAAACCTTCAAATATTGTCGATACTTCTTCAGCATTAGCAGCAGAACCGCTGTTTATTTTATCAGTTAAATCTTTATATTTATCTGCCATGTCAGATAATTTATCTACAACTGTTAAAACCTTTTCAGTTGCTTCAATTCCTGCTCCGATATTTAAAACAATATTACTGTCATAATCTTTTATTTCTGCAAGATTTGCCGGATTCCAATATTGTGCATCACTCCCATAAGCAGTTGCTACACCGACACCACCCATACCCATAGCTCTTGCACCTACAATTTGCCATTTATCAGCATAGGACAGACCTGTAAAAGTAAAACAAATTATTGAAATAACAAAAATATTTTTTTTCATTTTTGCCTCTTTGTTTTGTTTTTAACTTATACTATAAGTATATATTCAAAAAATATTATTTTCAATATAAATTTAATTAATTGTTGATTTGTTTTTGACTACTTCCATCTTGAGATTTTTTATTGATCTTAATTTGCTTATTTTTTCATCAAATTCTAAATGAATTTCATAATCTTTCATTTCATCACTGCCAAAGACAGTGATACCTTGTTTGTCTTTGTTAAATTGATATGTTGAAAAAACTGAAAAGTATGGATTAGTTCTGGCATCTAACGGAAAATCTTCAACATAAGAAACTTTATTCAAGGTTAAATATTTTTTATGTTCGGAATAATATGACTGGTGAGCATTCATTATTTGATTACATAAAATTTTCCCGTCAGTTAACATTGTATCTATAAGATATTTTTTATATGTGAAATGAAGTGCGAAGCTAATTATAATAATTATTATAACGAATAAAATGATAGTCTTGAGATTATCAATTTGTTTAAGTGCCATGAAAATTATTATACCACATTTTGGGTTTTTTTATTACATTATTTTTTTATTATCATATAAAATTGCTGTAATGTAAATAAATTTGTAGAATAATAAAATGACTGAAAATATTAAGAAAATTAAACTATATATTATTTGTTTTGTAAATTTATCTTTGCTTTTTTTATTTTGTTCGACTTCCAGCGCATTTTTATCTAAAGAAAATATTGGGACAACAAGCGCCCAATTTTTAAAATTAGGGATTGGAGCCAAGAGTGCAGGTCTTGGGAATGCAGTTTCAAGTGTTGATAATGGAAGTGAAGCAATTTATTGGAACCCTTCTAATTTAGCCTATCTAAATCAAAAAGAATTTTCATTCTCACATACAATGTGGTTTGAAGATATAAATTATGAATGGTTAGCTTTTGCAATGCCAACTAATAAATATGGAGTATTTGCTGTTGCTGTACAGTATGTATCTTATGGCGATTTAGATAAAATTGACAATGTCGGTGTAAACAACGGGTCTTTTTCTCCTCTTGATATGGCAGTATATTTGTCTTATGCAAATAGGTATAAACAATTTAATTTTGGTGGTAATTTAAAATATATTTATTCTAAAATTGAAAATTCAGCTTCAGCAGTTGCAATAGATTTAGGAACTAATTATGATTTTAATGATAAAACATCAATCGCTGCTGTAATTTCAAATTTTGGCACAGATATGAAATTTAATAATGAAGCTGAATCATTGCCATTTTTATTTAAGTTAGGCGGAGCTCATTTTATAATGAATGACTGGCTAGTTTCTTTAGATTTAAATTTTCCAAAAGATAATGATTTTTATATTAATTTAGGAACAGAATATACAATTGTAGCAGGGAATAATACTGATTTTTCAATTAGAGCAGGATATGACGGAAGAAATAAAGACATACCGGGATTTAATTGGATTAATTTAGGATTTGGAATCAGATATTTAGATTATATTTTTGATTATGCTTTTGTCCCTTATGGCGAAATTGGCATGACTCATAGACTTTCTTTTAGTATAAAATTTGGCAAAATTACAGAGGTAAAATAAAGTGATAATAGGGTTAACAGGGTCTTATTGTTCAGGGAAAGATACAGTTGCAGAGTATATCGTAAAAAATAGTGGGTTTTATCATTTTTCTTTATCTGATGAAATAAGAATATTAATGAAAGAAAAAAACATAGAACCAACCAGAGAAAATCTAATAGTTTTTGGTACAAGGTTAAGACAAGAAGAAGGTAATGATGTATTGGCAAAATCAGTTATAAGTAAATTTGAAGCGAATAAAAATTATTGTATAACATCGATAAGACATACTCAGGAAGTAATAAGATTAAAAACTGTTAAAAAATTCGTTTTGATAAATGTTGATGCTCCGCAGGCAATAAGGTTTTCTAGAATGCAAGATAGAAAAAGGCAAGGAGATCCGACAACATTAGAAAGATTTATAGAACTTGAACAAAAAGAATGTCAGTCTTCAGGTTCAGGACAACAAGTTGCTTTATGTTCAAAAATGGCGGATATAACATTTGTTAATGACACAGATAATATAAAGCAATTACATAATCAGATAGATAATCTATTAAAAAATCTGCAAGTAAAATATCATGAATAAATTTGATGTTATCGTTATAGGTGCAGGCGCTTCCGGGTTGATAGCTGCTGGAAAGGCATCGGAATATGGACTTAATGTCTGTTTATTAGAGAAGAAATCAAGACCGGGAATAAAACTTTCAATAACCGGCAAAGGCAGATGTAATATTACTAATAGTGCTGATATGAAAGAATTTGTATCGGAATTTGGAGAAAATGGGAAATTTTTATTTGGAGCATTCAATAAGTTTTTTAATAATGATTTAATTGATTTTTTTAAAAATTTAGGAGTCGATAGCCGTTTAGAAAGAGGTGGAAGATATTTTCCTGAAAGTGATGATGCTCATCAAATAGTAAATGCTCTTATAAAATATGCAAAACAAAATAATGTTAAAATTCATACGGCATCAACTGTTGAAAATATTGTAAAAGAAAGTAACCAAATAAAAGAAATAGTTTTAAGTAATGGAGAAGTTTTACAGGCAGATAAGTATATTTTATCAACTGGTGGAAAGTCTTATCCTTTAACAGGCTCTACCGGTGATGGATATAAATTTGCAAAATCATTAGGGCATACAATCATAGAACCGACACCTGCATTAGTTCCAATAGTAATAAATAGTCCGTATTTAAAACAATTAAATGGTTTGAAATTAAAAAATATTGAAATAATACTTTTAGCGGATGATAAAAGTATAACTAAGCTTTTCGGAGAAATGGAATTTACAATTTTTGGTTTTACAGGACCTATTATTTTGACTGTAAGTTCACAAGTATATAAATTGATACATGAAAATAAAAAAATTGAAATATCTATTAATTTAAAGCCGTCACTTGATGAAAAACAATTAGATGACAGACTTGTCAGAGAACTTAATCATTTTGGTAATTTGCCTGTGAGGAATATGCTAAAAACTTTACTTCCTATGCAGCTTATAGATATTTTTATGAAAGAAAATAATATAAAACATACAGAAAAATGTTCAAATATAAATAAAATCATGAGAAAGAAAATGTTTGACGGATTAACAAATATGAAATTTAAGGTTACATCAACAAGACCAATAGAAGAAGCAATTATAACTAAGGGTGGTGTATGTTTAGACGAAGTTGAACAAAATACAATGAAATCAAAAATTATAAATAATTTATATTTCTGCGGAGAAATTCTTAATATTGACGGACCGACCGGCGGTTTTAATTTACAAGCTGCTTTTTCAACAGGATATCTTGCAGGAATGAGTACAGGAGAAAGTAAATGAGTATTTTCGAAATTATTATGTTGTTATGTTTTGCCAGTGCATGGCCTTTTTCTATTGGGAAATCATATGTGTCAAAACAAAATACAGGCAAAAGTGTAATTTTTTTGTATATAGTTCTTGTAGGTTATGTTGCAGGAATGTTGCATAAATTTGCCTATAATATGGATGGAGTCTTTTATTTATATTTATTTAATTTCTGTTTAGTATCTATTGATATGATAATATATTACAGAAATGAAAGAATTGCCAGAAAAATAAGAGAAATAAAATATAATGCTTAGCAATAAATAGTTAAATATTTATTCACCGATAATTTTAATAAGAACTCTTTTTCTTCTCATTCCGTCAAATTCACCGTAAAAAATTTGTTCCCATGGACCGAAATCAAGTTGCCCGTTTGTAATAGCAACGGTAACATCTCTGCCCATAATTTGTCTTTTTATATGTGAATCGGCGTTATCTTCGCCTGTATCGTTATGACGATATGAATTGATTGGGGCATGTGGTACAAATTTTTCAAGCCATTTTTCAAAGTCGGTATGTAATCCGTTTTCATCATCATTTATAAAAACACTGGCAGTAATGTGTTTAGCATTAACCAAACATAACCCTTCTTTAATATTGCTTTCACCAATAGCTTCTTGTACATCGGATGTAATATTAATAAATTCTATTCTTTTTGAAGTATTAAAAACTAATTCTTTTTTATAGCTTTTCATTTTATAGTCCTCCAATGTTTATATTCTATTATTATACTTTTAAATTGTTTTTTAAATCAAAAAACAATTTAAAGCAATAAATGACTTTTGAAATTGGAATGTCTCAAACAAAAAATATGTTTTATAAATTATTTTTTCTTTTTTTTGGAATGTTTCAAATCTTTTATTAATGGAACTTCACCACAATCCGGAAATAAATGACAATTAATACATTCACTCCAAATTTTTTGAGGTAAAACTTCTTTAGATATAATATCATAACCAATTTTTTGGAAAAATTCAGGTTTAAAACTTAATGCAAATGTAGTAAATATATCAAGTTTTACAGCATTTTTTTCTAATTCTGTAACAAGTTTTCTGCCAATACCTTTACCCATATGTGTTTTAGCAACAGCTAAAGCTTTAATCTCTGCTAAATCATCCCAAGAAACATGCAAAGCACCACAACCAACAATAGTCCCATTTTCTTCTGCAACCATATATTCTTGAATATTTTCATATATAGCATTAAGCGATCTATGTAACATTTCTTTATTATCTGCATAAAATTCAACAAGTTTGTGCATTTTTTTTACATCAGTAACTTTTGCATGTCTAATTTTCATATATCAACCTATTTATAATTATATCCGGCATTTACAGCTTTTATATTTACTTCTATTAATGTAGGTTTTTTTGCGAAAGCTATTTGTAGAGCTTTTAAAACATTATCCAAGCTTGGAACTTGCAGAATTTTTATTAATGCTCCAATAGCAACCATGTTAGCTGCTTTAATATTACCAATTTCTTTATCTGCTATTTCAGATATAGGAATAAAATTTATATTTTTATCAGATTTAAATTCATTAGGATTTATAAGAGATGAATTAGCTACAATCGATGAACCTTCAATCATTCTTGGTAAAAATTTATTTAGTGATAAAGCATTTAATGCTATAAGTCCTGAAGGGGAAAAAGCAATAGGAGAACCTATTTCTTCATCAGAAATAATAACAGTAGAATTTGCTGTTCCGCCTCTCATTTCTGCTCCGTATGAAGGAAACCATGTCGTTTTTAAATTTTGCTCTAAAGCAGATTGCGCAAGTATTGTTCCTGCAAGCAAAACACCTTGTCCGCCAAGACCGGCAATAATTATTTCATTATAAGTATTCATTTATTTTGTTGTATCCTTTATAACACCTAATGGAAAAGTTTTTAAAAAGACATCTTCTACCCATTTAACAGATTCTAATGGAGTTTTTCCCCAGTCTACAGGACAATGGGAAATAACTTCAATAAATGAATATCCTTTTCCTTCAACTTGGTTTTGAAAAGCTTTCTTTATAGCTTTCTTTGCTTGAATTATGTGAGGAGCATCAAAAACAGTAACTCTTTCTATATATTTTGTGGCTTCTAAATTTGCAAGTAATTCTGCAACTTTAATAGGATAACCCTCTCTTAAAGGGTCTCTTCCAAAAGGAGTTGTTTCTGTAACTTGTCCAATTAAAGTTGTAGGTGCCATTTGACCGCCGGTCATACCATAATTAGCATTGTTAACAAAAATAACAGTTATATTTTCGCCTCTGTTTGCACAGTGAATAGTTTCTGCTGTGCCGATAGCTGCTAAATCTCCGTCACCTTGATATGTAAAAACTATTTTATCAGGATTTGTTCTTTTTATACCGGTTGCTACAGCAGGAGGTCTTCCGTGAGGAGCTTCTGTTGTATCAAAATTAAAGTAATCATAAGCAAAAACTGCACATCCAACAGGAGCAACAGCAATAGTCCTTTCTCTTATTCCAAGTTCATCTATAGCTTCTGCAACTAATCTATGAATGATACCATGTCCGCAACCCGGACAATAAGACAAAGGATTATCTTTAAGTGCTTTTGGTCTTGAAAATATTTTTTCCATTATTTTTTTAATTCCATAATTTTATTTAAAACATCTTTATCTGAAACAATTCCACCGCCGGCTTTGCCAAGAAAATCAACGGATGAAACACCATTTACTGCAAGTCTGACATCTTCAATCATTTGTCCCAACGAAAGTTCAACAGTTAAAAACTTAACAGGCGGTTTTGAATATTTTTTTATTATTTCTGTTGGGAATGGCCATAAAGTTATAGGTCTGATCATTCCTGCTTTTATACCTTTAGTTCTTGCAGATTTTATTGCATTTTTTGATATTCTTGAAGATATACCATAAGCAACTATAATAATTTCTGCATCTTCAACTTGATATAATTCAGCTTTTACTTCATTAGCTTTTATTACTTCATATTTTTTTTGTAAATCTAAGTTATGTTGTTCTAATGCACCATCGCCCATAAGTAAAGATTTTATTGATCTTGGTTCTCTGTCTTTACAACCGTCCAAACACCAATCTTTTTTGCTGAATGAAGTTTTCTGCTCTTTATTAAAATCTACCGGTTCCATCATCTGACCAACAATACCATCAGAAAGAATCATAACAGGGTTTTTATATTTTTCTGCTATGTCAAAAGCTTCATATGTTACTTCGTACATTTCTTGGGCACAGTTAGGAGCAAAAACTATTAAATGATAATCTCCATGTCCTCCGCCTTTAACTGCTTGAAAATAATCTGCCTGAGAACCTGCAATGTTACCAAGACCAGGACCACCTCTTTGAACATTAACAATAATACTAGGTATTTCCATACCTGCCATATATGATATTGCTTCTTGTTTTAAAGATATTCCGGGAGATGAAGAAGAAGTCATGGCTCTTTTACCGGTTGCACAAGCTCCGAGAACCATATTTGCTGCTGCAAGTTCAGATTCTGCTTGGACAAAAACTTTTCCAAGTGTAACCATTTTATTAGACATATATGCAGGAACTTCATTCTGAGGAGTAATTGGATAACCAAAATATGCATCCAATCCTGCAGCTAAAGCACCTTCACATAAAGCAATATTGCCTTTGACTAGTTTTTTTACCATAATTTTTACCTAAACACTTCTATACAGACATCCGGGCATATTTGATAACAAAAGCCACACCCTATGCAATCTTTTTCATTTTTTAAAACAGCGTAATGATAACCTATTTTATTTAATTCGTCTGAAAAAGCAATGCATTTCTTAGGGCAAGCATTTATACAAAGTCCACAACCCTTACATCTATTGTTATTAACAGTTATTTTTGCCATAATTAATCTTATATTTTTTTAAATGTTAAAGTCAAGTCTGTTTTAGAAGATAATTTTTTAAAACGCATTGATTTTTTAGTATAATATATTAAAATAAATTTGAGGAAAATTTTGTGAATTCTTTTAAAACTTTTATTTTGTTGTTATTAATTACAGTACTATTTCTATTAATTGGTAATATGATAGGTGGTACTAAAGGTATGATAATTGCCTTTTTGTTTGCGGTAATTACAAATTTTGTTTCTTACTGGTTTTCAGATAAAATAGTTCTTTCAATGTATGGAGCAAAAGAAATTACGCAGGAAGCAGAACCTAAACTTTATCAGATGGTATCTGAGTTAGCAGTATCTGCAAATATTCCTGTCCCAAAAATTTATTATATCAGAAATAATATGCCTAATGCTTTTGCTACTGGCAGAAATCCGGAACATGCAGTTGTTGCTTTAACAGAAGGAATTCTGCAACTTTTAAATGAGAGAGAATTAAGAGGGGTTATTTCCCATGAACTTTCACATATAAAAAATAGAGATATATTGATAAGTTGTGTTGCCGCAGCTCTTGCAGGAGCAATTATGATGCTTGCCAGATTTGCTTTTTTCTTTGGCGGAAGCAGAGATAGTAACGGGAATTCAAATCCGATAGCATTACTTTTATTATTTATTCTTTCTCCAATAGCAGCAATGTTAATACAAATGGCAATTTCTCGTTCCAGAGAATATATAGCAGATTCAACAGGAGCAGCTATTTCCAATGACCCGTTAGCATTGTCTTCGGCATTAAGGAAATTAACT
>JAQVBD010000016.1 GCA_028690485.1 Endomicrobiaceae bacterium | reverse complement strand
CCTTGTAATGCACTAAAAAGTCCTTTTGCATTTACTTTTCCTAATTCCACACCCATCTGATCAAATGTATTAATATCCCAAACAATACCCAATGTCGTAACCATATCTTCATACAATGCTATTAAAGCTCCCAAACTTCTAGGTGTTAGTTTATCAAACATCATTATTGTTGATGGTCTGTTACCATCAAAAACCTGATCTTTTGCTTTTCTTTTTGCAGTATTTTCATCAACACCTTCAGAAATTAATTTTTGAACTGTTTCATCATAAGTTCTGCCAAAAGCCATAGCATTAGATTGTGCTAAAAGATTTGCTAATAATCTTAAATGAGAAGTCTGCATATCTTTATCATCAATATCATTAGTAGCAAAACCTACAAAATCTACAGGTATTATATCTGTTCCTTGATGATGCTCTTGTAAATAAGAATGTTGGGCATCTGTTCCTGCTGTACCATATAATTCAGACCCTGTAGCATAATTAATTCTATTTCCTTTACTGTCTACAGATTTTCCCAAACTTTCCATATAAACTTGTTGTATATGTGATGTAAATAATTTTAAATATTTATTATATGGTAATATTGCATAAGCAGATCTACCTAAGAAATTCCTTTCTAAAACATTTAACATTGCCATTATAATAGGAAGATTGTTTTCATATGATGAATTTTTAAAATTATTATCTATCTGATGAGCTCCATCTAAGAATTCAATAAAGTTATCATAACCTATTGAGCACATAAGAGGTAACCCAACTGCAGACCACACAGAATACCTTCCACCTACCCAATCCCAGAATTCAAACATATTATTTGTATCAATACCAAATGCAGCGACTTTTTCTTTATTTGTCGATACAGCAACAAAATGTTTTGATATAACATCTGCATTATTACCCAATTTTGATGTAATCCATTTCTTTGCCAAATTTGCATTAGATAATGTTTCTTCTGTTGTAAATGTCTTAGATTCAATAATAAATAAAGTTGTTTCCGGATTTAATCCTAAAGAATTTAAAATTGAATTAATATCATTTGGATCTACATTTGAAACAAAATGAACATTTGGACCAACTTTATATGTTGAAAGTGCATCTGTTGCCATTCTTGGCCCTAAATCTGAACCGCCAATACCTATACTGACAACATCAGTAATTTGTTTTCCTGTTACACCTTTCCATTGTCCGGATATTAACTTATCTGAAAAAGATTTCATTTTCTGTAATACTGCATTAATATCATCCATTACATTTTTATCTGTTCCTTCAACATAAACCGGATTATTAGATGTATTTCTTAATGCACTGTGTAAAACAGCTCTTCCTTCAGTCCAATTTATTTTTTTACCATTAAACATTTCTTCTATTTTGTTTTTAAGATTTCTTGCTTTAAATAAATTAACAAATAAAGAAAACATATTCTCGTCTATATTTGTTCTTGAAAAATCAAAAGTTAAAGATTGATTATTTCCAATATCAATTTTTTTAGAAAATTTATTTCCTCTCTTATCGTTATCTTGTTTATCTTTATCCTGTATAAATAAAGTTCTTATTGATTGCAAGTTAGTTTTGATATATTTTTCTATAGCTTTATATTCAGAAATATTCTCAAATGACTTTTCATCATTAACTATATCTAGTTTTTGTGTCCTTAATGAATTTCTGCTTTTTAATGCATTTAATAATAAATCATATTTTGATTTTAAAGCATTTATGCCCGGTAAAACTTTCCCTTCCAAAAATTCTAAAGAAGCTCCCCCGCCGGTAGATATGTGTGTAATTCTTTTTTCTACTCCTGCTTTTTCAACAGCAGCGACAGAATCTCCGCCACCTACGACAGACATAGCACCTTTATCTGTTGATTGTGCTATCGCTTCTGCCATGCCGATTGTCCCTTTAGAGAATTCGTTTATTTCAAAAACACCTAAAGGTCCATTCCATAAAATTGTATCTGCATTTTTAATAATGGTTTCAAACAGCTCATTTGTTTTTTGGCCGACATCTAACCCCATCAACTCAGAATCTATTGAATTTGATTTCGTTTCATAAATATTTTCCGGATTCAGAACAACTTGATTTGCAAAATCCACATTACTTTGACTTGCAGTAATGTGATCTATTGGTAATAATATTTTTACACCTTTATCTTTGGCCTTTTGAAGTAACTCTCTTGCCAAATCAAGTTTATCATTTTCAACACGTGATTTTCCTATCTCTATTCCCTGTGCTTTTAAAAAGGTGTATGCCATTGCACCACCAATTATTATAACATCTGCTTTATTCAAAAGATTTTCAATAATATTAATTTTATCAGAAACTTTTGACCCACCTAGTATAGCAACAAAACCTTCTCCTTTTTTGTTACCTTTTCTTTTATCTTTTCCTCTATCATCTAATTGTTTACCTAAGAAAGTTATCTCTTTTTCCAACAAAAATCCTGCTCCAACTTCTTTAATATATCTGACAATTCCTGCTGTTGAAGCATGCGCTCTATGAACCACACCAAAAGCATCTTGAACAAAAACATCACCCATACTTGCAAGTTCTTTTGCAAAAGAAAGCATAGCTTCTTTATCTTTCTTACCACTTTGATTTTTACCTTCTTCTTCCGGATAAAATCTTAAATTTTCGAGGAGAAGAACATCTCCATTTTTTAACTCACTTACCATCTTTTTTGTTTCAGAACCAATACTATCCGGAGCAAAACCAACTTCATGTCCAAGCAATTTTGATAATTCTTTTGCAACCGGTTTTAAACTCATTGATTCAACAACTTTACCATCCGGTCTTCCAAGATGTGACATAAGAACAACCTTAGCACCTTGTCCTGTAAGATAATTAATTGTATCTACTGTTTCTCTTATTCTTTTGTTATTTGTTATATTTAAATTTGAATCTAATGGCACATTGTAATCTACTCTTACTAAAACTGTTTTTCCTTTCACATTCAAATCTTTTAAAGTTTTTACATTCTCTGAATAAATTGCATTTATAACTTTATTGGAAAGTTCTTGATTATCTAATAACATATAAGCTACATCTCTTATACTTGCATTTCTGACATAATTAATTACATATTCATTTGTAACCTTTTTTCCTATAATACTTCTTACTGCATTAATAAAATCACTATTATTAATTATTTCTTCTTTTACAAGATCTGCTACATCAATTTCATCAGTTAAAGCTTTTTCTATAGATGAAACAATTAAAGTATCTTGATTGTTATTATATTTATAATGCCATTGTATATTTGTTTTTGCAGATAAAATAAACGGTGACAAGAAAGATACAGCTGTTACTGCTATTGTCGATGCCAATGCTAATCCACCTGTTGCTATTGTTAAGCCTATTCCTAATGCACCTATCAATGATATTTTCCATGATATAGCCGCTACATTAGAAAACTTTGTAGATGTTGCTAAATTCAATATTTTTGCTTGTTCTCTTACTGCATCTGCATCTGAATGTGCATTTATAAATTTTTCTAAATTAAATGTTTTTGGCATCTCTGCTATTGCAACTGCCAAATTTTTTAATTTTGATTGTCCTTCTATTGTATTTTTTCTGTTAAGAATATTACCTAACAATTTTACCCATAAAGTATTTTTTATGTTATCCCATGTATTTTCTATTTCTAAATTTGAAATAGTTTGACTTCCTTTAAAAGCGCCTTTAACAATATTTTCGCCTATTGATGATAATGTATTTGTTAAATCTGTTTCTGTCGTCTCTGCATATACTCTTACTAATGGCTCTGTCCCTGATGCCCTGAATGTTAATAATGTCTTTACTACATCCCCTTCTTTATAATTGCTGTCTGCTATTAATATCTGTACTCCTTCATTTGGTAATACTTTTACTCCTATTACTTTCAACTTGCTTGGCATTCCTAACTTTTTCAATAATTCACTTAACTCTGTCGCATTTGTTACTTTTATCCATTCTAACAATGCTTTTTGTCTTGTACTTGCTATTTCTTTTATCTTTTCTTCTGTCGTAGCCGTTTCTAACCATTTATCATCTTTCTCTGTTAATTCTACTTTTGCCATACTGTCTACTATATATTTCCTTTTATCTGCTTGCGAAATCTTTGACTTTATATTAATGCTTTCATCTTCATCTTCTTCACTGCCTATCACTTCTATATCTAGTATATCTCCTGCTACTTTCTCTATTTCTGTCTCTACTTCTTTTGGAAATTTTACTGCTGTTTCTTTAAATACTGATGCATCTTTTGTTCTTCCACGAGCTTCTGATAATAATTCTTTAAATGTTTTATCCTGTTGAGCTGCTATTAATACAGGCATCATTGTTGCTAATCCGCCGTCTTTATCATACAACCCTACTGAAAGTCCACCTGAACTTTCTACACCCATTAAATATCTTTCGCCATTACTTTCTATTGTCTTCTGTGCATCTGCTATATTCTTCCATCCTACTGATACTGTGTCTATTGTAATCGGATTCCCATTTTTCTTTATATATTCTTCTTTTGCTTTCTCATCTTCACCAAAAGCTATATCCATAAATTCTTTCGAATAATATTCGGCTAATAAGTTTAATTCAAATGTAGTTACTAAACTCTTTACTATTACTGCTCTGTTCTTATTTATCTCTTCTGCTGTCAATTCTCCTTTTTCCTTCTTCAACTTCATTTCTGCTATTAAGTTCGATAACAATTGGTCAGCTGCTATAAGTCCTACTTCATTTGGACTTATAAAACTTCCATCTGCATCATATATACAAAATCTGTCTCCATCCGGATCTGTCGCTATTCCAAATACTGTTTTTCCATTAAATTTCTTCTTTCCTGCTAATACCTTTGTCTTTAATTCTTTTGTATTTGATTCATTTGGTTCCGGTGGATATTGGTCAAATGCTACATCTCTTGTCTCATTAAATATTTCTACATTCGTAAATCCATAATAATCCAATAATTGCTTTAATACAGGCATTAATGCTGTATGTTTACCATCTACTACTATTCCTATGTTTGTTGCTTTTTCTGCTGCAAATCTTTCTCTTATTATCCCTATTAATGAATCCAATTTCGTAATAAGATATTCAAAATGTTTTGCATCTATATCATTTAATGTTACTGTGTTTTCTTTCTTTGATACTTTAATAACATTTTTATTTCCTGCTTTTATTTGTTTCTGTATGCTTTGAATTTCTTCTGTGATTTGTTTTGTAAATGCAGGTAATGCCGGTGCTCCGTCTCCCATATTTGGCTTTACACCATTATATTCTTTTGGGTTATGACTGGCTGTTACATTTAATGATGCCGCAAATTTTCCAGGCATTACTTCTTTTAAATAACATGATATACTTGGTGTCGCTACTGCTCCTGTTTTATCTGATGTCGTATATACCTTTATTCCGTTTGCCGTAAATACTCGTTCCATTACCATCGAATACCATTTGCCTAAAAATCTTGTGTCATTACCAAAAAATACTGCTTTTGGTAAACTGCTGTCACTGTTTATTATATTTGACATTGCCTGTGCTATTAATGCTACTCCGTCAAAATCAAATGTCTCTCCTATTATCCCTCTGAACCCTGCTGTCCCAAATGATACTGATTTGTTCGATATCGTATCTGTAGAAATATCTCCTCTCAGATATATCTCTAACTGCTTTAGTAATTCACCTATTCTTGCTTCTATTATTTGTTGTCTCTCTTCATTACTCAATGCTCTCTCTTCATTTGTCAAAAATGCATCTTTCTCTATCATCCTGCTTATATCAATTTTCGTCTGTCTTACTAATTCAGGATACTCTTCCCCTAATAACTCTTCTATCGAATCCATTATACTGACTCTACGAATATCACCGTTTTTACTTTCTTCATTTACTTCTACTGTTTTATTGTCTTCAGGTTTAAAAGCGCCTTTAACAATATTTTCGCCTATTGATGATAATGTATTTGTTAAATCTGTTTCTGTCGTCTCTGCATATACTCTTACTAATGGCTCTGTCCCTGATGCCCTGAATGTTAATAATGTCTTTACTACATCCCCTTCTTTATAATTGCTGTCTGCTATTAATATCTGTACTCCTTCATTTGGTAATACTTTTACTCCTATTACTTTCAACTTGCTTGGCATTCCTAACTTTTTCAATAATTCACTTAACTCTGTCGCATTTGTTACTTTTATCCATTCTAACAATGCTTTTTGTCTTGTACTTGCTATTTCTTTTATCTTTTCTTCTGTCGTAGCCGTTTCTAACCATTTATCATCTTTCTCTGTTAATTCTACTTTTGCCATACTGTCTACTATATATTTCCTTTTATCTGCTTGCGAAATCTTTGACTTTATATTAATGCTTTCATCTTCATCTTCTTCACTGCCTATCACTTCTATATCTAGTATATCTCCTGCTACTTTCTCTATTTCTGTCTCTACTTCTTTTGGAAATTTTACTGCTGTTTCTTTAAATACTGATGCATCTTTTGTTCTTCCACGAGCTTCTGATAATAATTCTTTAAATGTTTTATCCTGTTGAGCTGCTATTAATACAGGCATCATTGTTGCTAATCCGCCGTCTTTATCATACAACCCTACTGAAAGTCCACCTGAACTTTCTACACCCATTAAATATCTTTCGCCATTACTTTCTATTGTCTTCTGTGCATCTGCTATATTCTTCCATCCTACTGATACTGTGTCTATTGTAATCGGATTCCCATTTTTCTTTATATATTCTTCTTTTGCTTTCTCATCTTCACCAAAAGCTATATCCATAAATTCTTTCGAATAATATTCGGCTAATAAGTTTAATTCAAATGTAGTTACTAAACTCTTTACTATTACTGCTCTGTTCTTATTTATCTCTTCTGCTGTCAATTCTCCTTTTTCCTTCTTCAACTTCATTTCTGCTATTAAGTTCGATAACAATTGGTCAGCTGCTATAAGTCCTACTTCATTTGGACTTATAAAACTTCCATCTGCATCATATATACAAAATCTGTCTCCATCCGGATCTGTCGCTATTCCAAATACTGTTTTTCCATTAAATTTCTTCTTTCCTGCTAATACCTTTGTCTTTAATTCTTTTGTATTTGATTCATTTGGTTCCGGTGGATATTGGTCAAATGCTACATCTCTTGTCTCATTAAATATTTCTACATTCGTAAATCCATAATAATCCAATAATTGCTTTAATACAGGCATTAATGCTGTATGTTTACCATCTACTACTATTCCTATGTTTGTTGCTTTTTCTGCTGCAAATCTTTCTCTTATTATCCCTATTAATGAATCCAATTTCGTAATAAGATATTCAAAATGTTTTGCATCTATATCATTTAATGTTACTGTGTTTTCTTTCTTTGATACTTTAATAACATTTTTATTTCCTGCTTTTATTTGTTTCTGTATGCTTTGAATTTCTTCTGTGATTTGTTTTGTAAATGCAGGTAATGCCGGTGCTCCGTCTCCCATATTTGGCTTTACACCATTATATTCTTTTGGGTTATGACTGGCTGTTACATTTAATGATGCCGCAAATTTTCCAGGCATTACTTCTTTTAAATAACATGATATACTTGGTGTCGCTACTGCTCCTGTTTTATCTGATGTCGTATATACCTTTATTCCGTTTGCCGTAAATACTCGTTCCATTACCATCGAATACCATTTGCCTAAAAATCTTGTGTCATTACCAAAAAATACTGCTTTTGGTAAACTGCTGTCACTGTTTATTATATTTGACATTGCCTGTGCTATTAATGCTACTCCGTCAAAATCAAATGTCTCTCCTATTATCCCTCTGAACCCTGCTGTCCCAAATGATACTGATTTGTTCGATATCGTATCTGTAGAAATATCTCCTCTCAGATATATCTCTAACTGCTTTAGTAATTCACCTATTCTTGCTTCTATTATTTGTTGTCTCTCTTCATTACTCAATGCTCTCTCTTCATTTGTCAAAAATGCATCTTTCTCTATCATCCTGCTTATATCAATTTTCGTCTGTCTTACTAATTCAGGATACTCTTCCCCTAATAACTCTTCTATCGAATCCATTACCCTTACTTCACTGACATTCTTATACATATCCTGTACAATTTTATTATAATCATCATTTCCTACATACATTCTAGACATATATCTACTTGCAACTATAACATTAATTTTATTCCATGTTTCTTTTAATACTGCATCATTTATTTTTTGAATTTTTTGAGAAATTTCATCATTTTTATTAATTATTAATATATAAAATGGTAAATAATCATCACTTATTTTGATACTTTCTGTTTCGTTAATTATATTTTTTAATTTATCATATGATTCTTTTTCTTTATCTGAACCGTATTGCAATTCACTCAATATATTATTTATTTCTGATATAGCTTTTTTATCTTGTGTATTATTATATTTATAATGCCAGTCTATATTAGTTTTTACTGCGGCTATAAATGGAGCCAATAAAGATATAGCTGTAACTGCTATTGTTGATGCCAATGCTAATCCGCCTGTTGCTATTGTTAATCCTATTCCTAATGCACCTATCAATGATATTTTCCATGATATAGATGCTACATCTGAAAACTTCTTTGATGTTACAGTATTTAACTGTGTTGCTGCGGCTCTTATTCCTTCAGGATTTACATGATCATTTATAAAATTTTCTATATTTAAAGTCCTTGGCATTTCAGCAATTGATATAGCTAAATTTCTTGACAAATATTTTCTATATTGCGGACTTGTTTTTTTATTTGTTTTTTCTAATAACCTTACCCACCATTTGTTTTGTATTTTTTCCCACATTCCTTCTATCTCTAATTTATTAGCTATAGAACCTAAGTCATTACTATCAAACAAACCAAGTTGCTTATAAGATTCTTGTTTTATTTGCTTCGTTGCTACATAATTTTTATTATTATAGATGTTATCTGCTATTTCATTTAAATTTTGTTTATTTATTGTAGTATTATTATACCAACCACCTTCTATTTCTCCTCTATATTTTGCATTAATCAATGCTAGAACAGCTTCTCTTACAGCATCTTTATCGTCATAAGCATATACTTCTTGATAAGAAGATAAATCTTTATTATCATTTAATTCCGGTATTATAACTGTATATAAACTTGTGCCTTCTTTATGTTTTTTCACTGGCAAATAAATAGGTTTATTTGTTCTAGAAGGAAACATATTCAATTTATGATATTTAACTATCTTCCCTAGATTATTACCATGATAATAATCTTGAATTTTTGTTGCTATTTCCTGAATATTTTCTTTATTTTTACCATCAATAGGCATTTTTGCATATTGTCCATCAGTTAAAATTTCATTTTTAACATCATAAAACATCTTTAAAACAACCATAAAAACTGCTTGCCTTGGGGAATGAGCGTATACCGTTTGATATTCTTTTAATTCGGGGATATCATTTAATCCAGGAATAACTACTGTAAACAAATATTCCCCAGGTTTCATTTCTGCAAATCTTCTTACAGTCTTACCTGTTTTTTTTGAATAAATAGTATCTTGATCTTCTACTAATTTAATATCGATTTTTGCATTTTCTCTTAAAAGATACATATCTAATCTTTTACCATTGGCAGCTCTATATATAGCATTATTCAAAGCTTCTACTTCACTTACAGCTTCCGAAAAATAGTCTTTCCCATTTATAGATACTTTATACTTTTGTTTTAAAGATAATTTTGTATCTTGATTTCTTAAAATCTTAATTAAATCACGATATGTTGATAATTCTTCAACTTTAGATTTGTCATTTATTTTTATAAAAGAATTAATAGTATTATTAATATTTAATAAAATTTTATTTATTTTTGATTCATCAGCTGTTTTTAAAGCAGATATTATTTCATTTACAACATCTTTTTGTTTTAAAATATTTTTATATTTGATACTTGTTTCAGAATTTAATAATTCTATTAAATCATTTTGCAATGTTCCCGTAATACCGGCATCTTCAGTACTTTGAGCAATTAATGATTCTATATATTGCTGTAAATGCCCCAACATTAGTTGAGTATTGAAACTTTGTACACGATTATAAGCCAAATGTTTTCTAATATTCTCTGGCAATGCTTTTGCGAATAATGGGATGCCAACTCCTATACAAACAGACGGAATAACACCTAAAAACAATACAGGATTAATAAATCCAAGTATTACAGATATAGATGTAAGCCCTGTAGATACAACAAATAAATCTTTCACTGATTTTATAAAAGATTGTTTTGTATATTTCATTATCAGATTTGTACCTTTTAATCTCGTTGCATACCCTGTTTTTTCTAAATATTGCAAATCATTATTTTCAATAGCTTCTTCAATCGTTATTCTTGATTGAGAATTCTTTGTTCCATAATGCATTAGAACAAATTTTTCCGGTGATAAAATTATCATCAAAGGAGCTTCAAGAACAGCATTTATTTTAGATTCTAAAATGTTTTCTGAAATATTGTCTTTTGTGAATATTTTAGCTATGAATTTTGATATTCTAGAAACTAAAGGCAAAGTTAATTTTATTGGAGTATCTATAGTTGAAGATATTTCATTGAATGCATCTATTGCTTTTAATGATTTCTGAATTTTAAATCCATTTTGCTGATAAATAGACAATAATGGCTTTATATTATCTTGATATATGTTCCATCTTTTTTCAATACCAGAAGGAGTATCATCAGATCTTGTAGAGACTTTACTTCCACATTTTGGACAAACAAGTTCTCCATTAGGTAATGTCTTAGGTGCAAATTCCGGATTATTGATATTATAACTTGCTCCACAATCTTTATTTTCACATGTTACTCTGCCGGCTAATCTTTCTTGAATGATTTCTAAAGGGACATCAAGATGAACAAATATCATATCATCTTGCCATCCTTTTTCAATAAAACTTTTCAACATCATTTCTGCTTGAACTGAAGTTCTAGGAAATCCGTCAAATATAAAACTTTCAATACCTTGAGCTTCAAGTCGTGCCATTTCTCTAACAATCAAATCAATCACATCACTATCTTGTACAAGTTCCCCAGATTCAATTATTGCCTTTATCTTTGGATCTGTTTTTGCTGCTTGTCTTAATAAATTACCTGTTGAAATTTGTGCAGTTTGATATTTATCTGTAAGCAATTGAGCTACTGTCCCTTTTCCTGCACCAGGACCACCCATTAATATAAATTTTTTAGATGTTTTTATTTTGTTAGATTGTTTTAGATTATCAACTTTTGCTATGAATTGTTCTTTTATTACTTTATTTGATATTTGTTCTATTATTTTTTCTATTTCGTCTATTTGTAAACTTATATTTTCTTCTATACCAGCTCTTTTGTTTTCTCTTACCTTTCTTAACAAACCTTCTATCTTTTCATATCCTTTCAAAACTGCTTTTATTTCTTTATTTGATACTATTTCTTTTTGTTCTGATTTTAATATTTCTTTATCTTCTATTACTAATGTCTTTGTCGCTTTATCTTTACTTGTCATCTTTATTTGATAACCTTCATCCAATCTTGATATACCAAGTATTTTTGTATCTTCTTCTTTTGTTACTTCCTTTAACATCTCATTTAATATTTCTATTTCTAATGGTTCTGATAATCCTTCTAATCCTTTTAATACATCTATGTTAAGTACTGCTCCTATTCCTATTTGTGATATCAACATCTTCTGCAATGTTTCATAAAGAACTGTTTCTTGCTCTTTAAATATACTCTCATATTTTTTTTCTGCTGTTAGCGTTTCTTCTGTTATATTTGGTGTTATTACTATGTAACTTATTCCTTCCTCTGCCAATAATTTATTAAATCCATAAGTATGAAAACCACCTGTAACTACAACACTTATCTGTTTACTTTCTCCTATTTCTTCTAATACTTTTTTCTTATGATCTATATTTGCTCTTATCCTTATCCCTTCTTCTGCCTCTTTTGGCATTTGACCTATAATGCTTTTTACAAATTGTCTATTTCTTTCCACATTTTCTTTATAAAATTTATCGAATAATTCAAAATACTTTGTTACTTCTATTATCCCGTCTATATCTATATACTTAGCCCATAATAACTTAAAATCATCTATATGTTTTATAAAATATTCATATTCTTCTGCCGTCAGTTTATTATTTAAATATCCTGACATATATCCTACATATTCTTTTAAGAAATATATCTCTTTTTCTGCTCCGGTACTTGCAAATCTATAATTTAACTCTTCTAACAATCTTTTTTCTTGTTTAGCTAATTCTATTGGGTTTAATTCTTGATTTAATATTATATATTCGAAAAATATTTTTGCATTCTTATATTTATTACTTTCTAATAAACCTTCTTTTTGTACTGTCTTTGCTAATTCGTAATAAAATTCACTCTCTTGTGATTTTCTTCCTATTTTTTCTGTCAATTCCTTATACTGAGCATATGTTAATTGACCTTTTAATTCGTTCAGTAATTGACTTATTTCTTCATTTATTTTATCTTTTTTTAGTTCCTTCTGTTTATCTAATAATTTTATAAATCCGACTATACTTCCATATCCTCTTAAATCTATATTTGCTCTTTTAGTTGCTTTTATTAAATATTCAAAATATTTATCTGCCCTTAATTTCCCTTGTTTGTTTTCTTTTATTATTTTATTTAATCTAATGTTTTCTCTTGTATAATATTTTTCACTTGTCTTTTCTAATATATTTTCTATATAAGGTATATAACTTTCTATCTCATCTTTTTTTTCATATATTTCTTTTAATCTTTTTAAATTTTCTACATATATCTTCTTGTTTTCTATTCCTTCTAATAAATTTTCTTTCCCCTTTTCTACAGCATAATATTCACTTCCTGTTAATCTCCCACTTGTTAACAAATTATTTACTATTACTTTTTTTATTTGTTCATCTTTTATTTTTGATAACCACCCTGTTTCTACTTTACCTACTGCTCCTTCTACATAGACTTTATCCAATCCATATTTATTATCCAATATTGAAAGTATCGTACTTATATTTCTTTGTGTTTGTTCATGTGAATGCAAATCTTGTATATTTATTACTATCTTTCCTTTTCCACTATACAATGCATCTGTTATTTTTCCTATATTAAACGGAATTAATTGATTATTTATACTACTTATTTCTTTTATTCCTAATGGCATTGTATTTGGACTTGCAAACCCATATATCCCCTGACTAAATACTGATGTCATTAAAAAACACATTGCCGTTAGTAGTGTAATGCTCTTCTTTATCGGCAAAATTTGAGTAATTTGTTTCCTCATTAACTTTTTAATTTTGTCACTTTTCATCATATCCCCCAAATAAAAATCCGTCTTGTTTTTTATACAAGACGGATTTTATCCATATTATTATTAAATTTAATATTATCTTCAGTATCACCTCTAGCAAGTAACCTAGAGGACATTAACATAATTACAAATACAAATAAGAATATACAACAATAATTATAATTTACTATATAACGAACTTTATAAGCAGAATAATCCGGAATAATTTTATTAAAATTATTCGCAGTTTTTAATATTTTACCATTGTATATACTATTTGTAATAAATGCTATATCTTTAGTGTTTTTATTATTATTTTGTTTTTTATTTTGTTGGTTTGAATCAGATGATGTATTAATAACATTCATCATTATAAACTTACTAACTAATTTAATAGGGATATCAGTAATAGAATTATAATAATCACTCATTGATGTTGCTTGGTATATATTATTAATATCAGATTTTATATCGTTATTTATGTCAAGATTTAGAAAACTCACAGACAATAAAGAAACTGTTATCAGAAGAGATATAAATAACCTAACCGATAAATATAGACAATTCGTTTTATCCATAATACATTTATAGTTCATTATTGTTATTTTTTCAACTACTTTTTGTAAAAAAATTGTAAAATTTTTTTTAAATTATATAATAAAATAATACTTTATAATCTCGTTAGCGTTTTTTAACTATATTAATATAATTATATGTTAATATTAGAATTAAACCTATCATCCAAAAGTAAATATGTTTTTACAATTGCAATTGTAATTATTGGAATTGCTATAAAAATACCAACAAATAATAATAAAATACCCAATATCCCAATAATAAAATTAACAGCCATAATTAACAATATTTCACCTCTAATTGTTTTTGTTAATTTTGCTGAATATAAAATTGTTTCTTTTATATTAAATTGTTTATCTATTAATACACACAAAATAGGAAAAAATATAACACTTATAATAAATCCAATTATTGTTAAAACAACAGATAAAGCGATGCTATTTATGCCTTGAAGAAAGAATGAATAAATTCCTAAAGCAACTACAAATATTATAACTTTTGAATTCCATATTTCTTTAAACTGGAAAAAACTTAAAAATGTAATTTCATTACCTCTAAGAGCTTTAAGTATTGCATTAATCATCAATAACATTACAAAAAATTGTAATATTCCTCCTAACGGAAACAACATTAAAACAAGCATAATCAATGATATGAGAACATACTCCCACCAATTTTTTTTAAAAATACTCCATGCTAATGAATAAATAGAATTTAAATCTAAAACCATAAGGCCTC
Organism: Endomicrobiaceae bacterium; assembly: GCA_028690485.1. GTDB lineage: Bacteria > Elusimicrobiota > Endomicrobiia > Endomicrobiales > Endomicrobiaceae > Praeruminimicrobium. Next base: position 12,160 of record JAQVBD010000016.1, on the reverse strand, counting down.
CATTAATTTTTCTTCATTTTTATATATTGATTTATAAGTGATGATGTAGAATTATCATGTGAATTTTTTGCTGTTTCTTTCAATTCCGGCAAAATAATATTTGCTAAAACTTTACCTAACTCAACACCCCATTGATCATAACTATTTATTCTCCATATAATACCTTGAACAAATATTTTATGTTCATACATTGCAATTAAAGCACCAAGTGTTTTTGGAGTCAACTCATCTAATAATATACTGTTTGTCGGTTTGTTTCCTTGGAAAACTTTGTGAGGAGCTAATATTTTTATATCTGCTTGCGAATAATTATTTTTCTCTAAATTGTCAATTACTTTTTCTTTTGAAAGTCCAAATGCCAAAGCTTCCGGCTGAGCAAAAAAATTAGACATTAATTTATCGTGATGGTCTTCTATTCTTTCCGGCGGATTAATTATTCCAATAAAATCTGATTGAATTAACTTTGTCCCTTGATGTATCAATTGATAAAAAGAATGTTGACCATTAGTACCTGGCTCACCCCAAAGAATTTGTCCTGTTTCATAATCTACTCTATTGCCTTCTCTATCTATTGTTTTTCCATTACTTTCCATATCAGATTGTTGTAAAAAAGCAGGAAATCTGTGCAAATATTGACTATATGGTAATACAGCATAACTTTGCGCCTTAAAAAAATTGTTATACCATATACCTAAAATTGCCATTATTACAGGAATATTTTTTTCGATAGGAGCATTTATAAAATGTTGGTCCATCTCATATGCGCCGGTAAGTAATTCTTTAAATTTATCAAAACCTACATAACATGCAATAGGTAATCCTATAGCAGACCATAAAGAATATCTTCCACCAACAAAATCCCAAAATTCGAACATATTGTTTGTATCTATTCCAAATTCAGAAACCTTTGTTTTGTTTGTTGATAAAGCAACAAAATGATTTTTCACGGCATCTTCACCTAATTTATCAACTAACCATTTTCTTGCTGTCATTGCATTTGTAATTGTTTCTTGGGTAGTAAATGTTTTAGATGCAACTATAAATAAAGATGTTTCTGGATCTATTCGTTTTAATGTTTCATAAATATCTGCACCATCTACATTTGACACGAAATAGACATCAGGTCCATCTGCATAATATTTCAATGCTTCACAAACCATTCTAGGACCTAAATCTGATCCGCCAATACCAATATTGATAACAGACTTTATTTGTTTTCCCGTTTTTCCAAGCCATTTACCGTTTCTTAAATTATCTGAAAAAACTTTCATCTTTTCAAGAACAGCATTTATTTCAGGCATAACATCTTTACCATCAACAAATACCGGTTTTTCTGATATGTTCCTTAATGCACTATGTAAAACAGCTCTTTTTTCTGTCCAATTAATTTTTTCACCTGAAAATATTGAATATCTCCATTTTTCCAATTGACTTACATTAACCAATGATAATAATAATTCAATAGTTTCTTCATCTATAATATTTTTAGAATAATCAAACAATATTCCTAAATCATCTAGTCTAATACTATATTTAGAAAATCTGTTTTCATCTTTAAATAAATCTCTAAGATGTGCAACTTTCATTTTTTTATCGTAATGTCTGCTAAGTGATTTCCATTCTTGAGTTTCTATAAGTTTTTGTACTTCTGACATTTGCTAGCTCCTATTATATTGTAAATTTGTATCCGGCTTTAAAACTTATTTTTTTATAAGTTACATTTTCGCCATTATCCTTTGCCTCATATCTTGCAGTAGTTATTTCCATAATATATTTTTCAAACAGTTCAAAACCTATTGCACCTGCTACATAAAGTCCTGAAGAAGAATCTTTAGCATCATCTATCATAAAAGCAAGATTATATCCACCATCAATTTTTAAATAAGGTTTATAATTAGCAAAATTACCAAATGGATAAAAAAGAATACTGACATATGCAGGAGCAAAATTAAAATTTTTATTTGAATAATGTTCATTCAATTTATCAGAAATTGTTCTCTGCAACAAATATTCAAGACCAACTCCTAAAGAAAAATAATCATTAATTGGGTACCTTGCTTCTGCTCCTATTCCAATGCCTGTTTCAACTTCATAGTCACTTCTAAAAGTTCCAGGCAAATCTAGTGTAAGTTTAGGCACTATATCATAAGCATACAAAGGCACTGAAAATAACAACATAAAACTTAATATTAAAATTTTTTTCATTTTTACATCCCCTTGAAAATAATATACCAGACTTTTAGTATTTTATCAAAATTTTTGATTTTACTCTACTGAAAAAATTTAAAATTTATTCTTTATGAAAGCCTTTACGGTATAATATGTAATGGTAAATGCATTTGTAGCACCATAAAGTTTTACTTCATAATTACTAGATTCCTGACTAGGAATAACTTCATAAAATGTAAAATATTTATATTTATTTAAATCTACGCCCAAAGTATTATCATAATTTGTTTTTGCAAAATAATGATATTTTTTTTGTACTAAAAAATAAAGATTTTCTGCTTTTTTTATTTGTTCAACTATTTGCTCACCCTCTAAATTTATTTGAGGTCTCATTGTTAATGCAATAATAATTGATGAACAAATAACCACTATTAAAATTATTATTACTGATTTAACAAACTTTACAATTGCTGATTCTTCTTTTACTTTTTTATTTTTATTAACTTTATCAACATTATTATTATTTTTAATATTTTCACCATATTTTGATAAAGTATCCTTAATGTTTTCTTCTATTGTTTTTTGTTCTTCTGGTTTTTCTATGCCTTCTCTCTTTATTGTTACTTCTTCAGCTTTTTTATTTCTACTATATTTTTTTAATAAATTATCACCTTCTTTCACATCGTTAACTTCATTTGTTTTTGTATCAGAGGTATCATTTGATACTTTTTTTCTACCATATTTTGCTTCAAGATTTTCATTTGTAAACATAAGATTTCCCAATCCTTTACTTTATTATTCTTTTATTCTTCTTATATTTGCACCAAGTTTACTGAATTTTTTTTCTAAAGAATCATAACCTCTATCAAGATGATAAATTCTTGAAATTTCAGTTTTGCCATTAGCGCATAATCCTGCTAATACTAAAGCTGCTCCGGCTCTTAAATCTGATACCATAACAGGAGCACCTGATAAATTATCAACTCCTGTAATATAAACATTTTTTCCGTCAATTTTTATATTAGCACCTAATCTTTGAAGCTCACATACATGCAAAAAACGATTTTCAAAAACAGTTTCTTCAACGATAGAATTACCTTGTATTAAACACATTAATGCCATCCATTGAGCTTGAATATCTGTCGGAAAACCAGGATATATTTCCGTTTTTATATTTATTGGTTTTAATGGTTTTACCCATTTAATATTTATTTCATTGTTACTTATTTTTATTTCTAAACCTGATTCTATTAATTTATCTATAACAATTTGTAAATGTTCCGGTTGAACATTTGTTAAAGTTACATTTCCTTTAGTCATAGCAGTTGCAATCATATATGTAGCTGTTTCAATTCTATCCGATATAATACTATGACAAAATCCTGAAAGACTTTCAACCCCTTCAATTGTAATAATTGCTGTTCCTGCACCAGATACTTTTGCACCCATTTCATTTAATACAACTGCCAAATCCTGTATTTCCGGCTCTTTTGCAGCATTTATAATCCTTGTTGTTCCTTTTGCTAAAACACTTGCAAGCAAAACATTCTCTGTAGCGCCAACGCTTGCAAATCTAAACTCAATATCTGCTCCTGTCAGCCCTTTCTCTGCAAATATTTTTATATACCCTTCTTTTAATTCAATTGTTGCTCCCATCTTTTTAAAAGCTTCCAAATGAATGTCTATAGGTCTTGCCCCGATAGCACATCCTCCCGGTAAAGAAACATCAACTTTACCAAGTCTTGCTAAAAGCGGTCCCATAACTAAAACACTTGCTCTCATTTTTCTTACTAAATCGTAAGGAGCAATATGATTTAACTTAGATGATTCTTCTGCAATAACAATATTTAATTTTTTACTCGTTTTCTTACCAATAAAATTCAAAAAATCTATAGTGGTTTTTATATCTGCAAGATCAGGAACATTTGTCATTTTACATTTGTCATTTGTTAAAAGTGTTGCGAAAAGTATAGGCAATGCAGAATTTTTCGAACCGGACATTTTAATACTACCATGTAATCTTTCTCCGCCATGAACAACTATTTTATCCATTTTTAAGTACCAAAACCCTATCTAGATTAGCATAATCTTTTATTATTTTTATTTTTATAAATCCATATATCTCAAATAATTCTACTATTTTTTGAGATATATTTGAATTTAATTCAAGGACTATTATACCATTATTATTCAAATATTCTTTACTTTTCTCTGCTATTTTATTATAAAAAAACAATCCATCATCTTCTGCAACAAGTGCATTTTTTGGTTCAAACAACAATTCTTCTTCTAAAGTTTTAAATTCTTCTCTTGTTATATAAGGAGGATTGGAAATGATTATATCAAATTTTTTATCTTTAATATTATCAAACATATTGCTAATTAAAAATTCAATTTTAGAAGAAACCTTATTTATTCTTGAATTACCTACAGCAATATCAATAGCTTCTTTACTAATATCTGCTGCTGTAACAAGTACATCCTTTTCATATGCAACAGAAATAGCAATACAACCTGACCCTGTACACATATCAAGGATTTCTTTATAATTATTTATTTTTATTTGATTATTTACTTCTTCAACTAATAGTTCTGTTTCTTGTCTGGGGATAAGAACATTTGAATTAACATTAAATTCTAATCCCATAAATTCAGTTTTACCTAATATATAAGCTAGAGGTTCTCTATTACTTCTTCTTTCAAGATATTTTTGATATTGTTTTAATTGTATTTGTGTTAAAGTATCACTTCTCATTGTAAAAAGTTTACTTCTTTTTATATTAAGAATAGAACAAAGCAAAACTTCTGCATCCAGTTTTGCTTCTTTAATATTATGTAATGTCAAAAGTTCTTCAGAAGTTTTTAGAAGTGTAAATATATTAGATGCTTTTAGCATCAGATGTTTGCCTTTTGCAATTTTTCTTCATTTTCACAAAATATAAGTTTTTGGATTAACTCTTTTAAATCGCCATCCATAACTTCAGTTATGTTGTATACACTAAAACCTATTCTGTGATCTGTAATTCTATTTTGTGGGAAATTGTAAGTCCTAATTTTTTCAGATCTGCCACCAGTACCAACCTGCTGTTTTCTTTCACTTGCAAGCTTTTGTTCATGTTCAAGAAGTTTTTGATCATAAAGCTTTGCTCTAAGAACCTTCATGGCTTTTGCTTTGTTTTTTATCTGACTTCTTTCATCTTGGCATGTAACAACAAGCCCTGTAGGCAAATGAGTAATTCTTATTGCTGAATCTGTTTTATTAACATGTTGTCCACCTGCACCACTAGACCTATAGATATCAATTCTCAAATCATCTGCTTTTATTTCAACATCAACTTCTTCAGCTTCAGGCATAACAGCAACAGTTATTGCTGATGTATGTACTCTTCCGGATGCTTCTGTTTCAGGAACTCTTTGAACTCTATGAATTCCTCTTTCAAATTTAAAGTATTTCCAAACTTTTGAACCTTCAACAGAAAAAACAACTTCTTTATATCCACCTAATCCTGTTGGATTACTATCTATAATTTCATATTTCCAGCCATTTCTTTCAGCAAATCTTGTATAAGCCCTGAATAAATCACCTACAAACAAACCTGCTTCGTCTCCACCGGTTCCTGCTCTAATTTCAACAATAATATTTTTATCTTCATGTTGATCAGAAGGAATTAACATCAATTTAATATCTTTTTCAAGCTGTTCTTTTTTCACAATAGCATCGGCATATTCAGAAAATGCCATTTCTCTCATTTCTTTGTCACTAGAGTTTTTTAACTCTCCTAAACCTTCAATATCTTTTAGAAGTTTGAAATATTCTTTTGATTTTTCAATAATTGGTACAAAAAAGGAATGTTCTTTTGATAATTTTCTGTATTCATCTTGTCTTGATACTATAGAACTATCACCTAATTTCAACTCAATATCAGCAAATTTATTATTAATTTCTTCTAGCTTTGTTTTTAACATAAATTGTTACCTATAAAAAATATGACGGGAAACCTTTTTTTAAATAAAAGATTATCCCGTCATATTTTTATTATCTATTTTTCTTTTTTAAAATCTTTTTTTGTTGGTACAACTATGCTCTTAGGAGTTGTTGTTAAAAGTTTTGATGTTGCTTTTCTTGGTGAAGGAACTTTTTTAACCTCTTTTTTCTTAACAATAGTCTTACCTTCTGTAGTACCAAATCTCTTTTGGAATTTTTCAACTCTTCCTGCTGTATCTATGAGTTTTTGCTTACCGGTAAAAAATGGATGACAATTTGAACATATTTCAAGTTTAATTACTGGCTTTGTTGAACGAGTTTTAAATGTATAACCACAAGCACAACTTACAGTTGCTTCTACATATTTTGGATGAATACCTTCTTTCATTTCGTGTATACTCCTCTTTTAAAATTGATGTCCATGTATTATGCCTTTTTATTATTGTTTAGTCAAGTCCTTATTATTTCCTTATTATTTGATTTAAATATACTAATTGACTATAATCAAAGCTCAAATTAATATACAAATTTAATTTTGGAGGCAATTTGTGAATTTATCTTGTTCATGTTTACATAATCAAAAAAATTATTTAATTATAATGTTTTTAGAACTTGTATTTTTATCAATTGTTTATTGGTGTTTTTTCATTCCAAATATCAGCAGTATATTGGTATATGCTGCATCAACATTTTTCTATATTACCGGATTTAATTTTTGGATGCAAAAATATAAAAAAAACGAGCATTTTTCAATAGATTTTACTGAACATTTCATCATGAATAATTCCATTGTATTACTAATATTAATTACAATAAAATCTTTTATGAAAACTGAATTGATAAATATTGCAATCAGCTATATAGCAATTATAATTATATTTATAGCTTATTATTCTTATAGGATAATAAAACAAAATAAAGAAGTCACAAATATTATAAAGATATCCCCTTCTTTTAAACTTCTAACTATTGTTAGCATTATATTATTATATTTGGATTTTATATCTCTCTTATATGGTAAATTAACTTTACAATTAATAATTTATTTACCTATATTTTTTATATTAATTTGTTCTATTACACTAGTATTCAGTAAAGAAATATCCTTTAAATCAATAATTTCATTTTTGTTATTTGCTAATGCATTTTTTATTTCTATTTTCCTATTGATTCTAAATTATCAAAGTAACAATTATTTTACTTTTTTGTTAATTATTCATTTTATACTATTTGCTTCATCTATATGCTTTTTTAAATTAAATAGTAATTTTTCAGATAAAAAAGATATATATTGTAAAAATGAATTCATTTATTTATTATTTTTTAACACAGTGCTTCTTTTTATTTCATTAAATAATATTTTATCATTTGAAATAGCAAAAGGATTTACAATATATATTTTCATTGTAATTATATCTTTTATTATTTATCTTGCTTACCATAATTACAAAATTCTTATAAATAAAATAACTATATAAACTAATACAGGTACAGGAAATTAATGACACCATCTAAAAAAAATCAAATAATTAAAGTTAAAGCTGAAAAAATAGTGTTTCCGGGAAATGTTTTATGCAGATGTGATGACGGAATAGCTCTATTTTGTGAAAATCTTTTACCAAATGAGGAAGCGGAAGTTTTAGTAATAAAAGATAAAAAGACATTCAGAGAAGGTAAGCTTCAAAATATCTTAGTCAAATCACCACTCAGACAAGAACCTAAATGTTCATCTTTTGGCAAATGCGGAGGTTGTTCATTTCAACATACAGATTATCAAAACCAAATAGAATATAAAACAATTTATGTAAAAGAATTACTAAATTTTATAGATATTGATATACCACAAACAGAACAAAGTCCTGTACAATGGAATTATAGAAATAAAATGGAATTTAGTTTTTTTAATGATAATGATATTTTAAATCTTGGATTACACTGCAAAGGCAGCTTTTATAGATATTCTCAAGTTCCGCCTTGCTACATTGCTCATGAAGATATTGTAAAGGTTGTAGATATTGTTAAAGATTTTGCTTTAAAAAGCAATCTTAAAGCATATCACAATAAATCACATGAAGGTTTTTATAGACATTTAGTTGTTAGAAAAGGAGTAAATACCGGGGATTTATTAATTAATATTGTAACTAACAAAATAGATAATATTGATGCTTCTTTTTGGAATGATTTAGTTAATTCACTTTCGTCTTTTTCTTCAAGCATTTATTGGACTCAAAACTCTAAATTATCAGATGCTGTTAATTCAGATTTAACAACTCTTTTATACGGTAAAGAAAATATCACGGAAAAATTAACAGTTGCAAACAAAACTTTTAACTTTTCTATAGCTCCATTTTCATTCTTTCAGACAAATACAAAAGGCACGGAAGTCTTGTATAACAAAATAATAGAATCTTTAAATCCGAAAGAAGATGAAACACTGTTGGATATGTATTGCGGAACCGGAGCAATAGGAATATGTGTGGCTCCTCATGTAAAAAATGTCGTTGCCGTTGAGCAAGTTGAAGATTCAATCATAAGTGCAAAATATAATGCTGCCTATAATAATATAAACAATATTGAATTTTTTACTTCAACTGCCGAAGATTGGGTAAAACAAAACAAAACACAATTTACATCTGTTATTATTGATCCTCCAAGAATGGGATTAACCCAATCTGTTATTGATCATCTTTTATATCTTAACCCTGAAAAAATAGTTTATGTTTCGTGCAATCCTTCAACATTGGCAAGAGATTTGAAGATTATTATTGCAAGTGATAAATTTAATATTACAAAAATTTCTGCAGTAGATATGTTTCCTCAAACTTATCATATTGAAACAATTGTACTATTGGAGAGAAAATAAAAATGTTTATCAGACAAGAAACAGAAAAAGATTTTAAAGAAATATATTCTCTGGTAAAAACAGCATTTGAAACAGCAAGAGTTTCAAATGGCAAAGAACAGGATTTTGTTAATGATTTAAGAGCCGGCAAAAATTATATTCCGGAGCTAGCTTTAGTTGCTGAACAAGACAATAAAATAATAGGTCATATTATGTTAACAAAATTTTATGTTAATACTGATAAAGACAATAAATTTGAAGCATTATTATTAGCGCCTATTTGTGTAATGTTAGAATATAGAAATGAAAAAATAGGAGCCGGCCTTATTAATAAAAGTTTTGAACTGGCTAAAAATATGGGATATACCGCTGTTTTCCTAGTGGGTGACCCAAATTATTATTACCGATTTGGATTTCAACAAAGTACAAATTACAATATACGAAATATTGATAATGTTGATGCAAAATATGTAATGGGATGTGAACTAGTCAAAGATGGTCTAAAAGATATTACAGGATACTTTTCTTTTTACTAATTATTGACAAAAAACATCTTTTCTGGTAACATATTTTCAATAGATTTATTTATAGCATGTAATGGGGTACACCACCTTGGGTGTAGTTCATTCCATGCTTTTTTTTATTTTTCAAAAGGAGATTTTTATGAAAGTTAACGGAAAAATTATTTCTCTAAAAACAAATATAGACTTAATTGATTTTTTAAGAAATAATGATTATGAAATTTCAAAACTGGCTGTTGAATTAAACGGCAATATTATTCCTAAATCAAAATTTAAAGACATAATAATTCAAGATTGTGACAGTTTAGAAATAGTAACTTTTGTAGGCGGAGGTTAATACAATGAATATTACCTTAAACGGAAAATTAATTCATACTGAATGCAGCTCTATTTATGAATTAAAAAAAAGTTTATCTATTGAAAATGACAATATTGTTATCATTAATGGATTTCAGACAAATCAAGATTATATTTTATCTAAAAATGATTCAATTGTTATCATAAAAAAAGGAGTTATGCCTTCTAAAGATGAATTTGAAAGTATGATATCAGCAAGACATACTCCACAAGTATATAACAAATTAAAACAATCAAAAGTTGCTATTGCCGGTCTTGGCGGATTAGGTTCAAATATTGCGATTATGCTTGCCCGTACAGGAGTTGGTCATCTCTTGTTAGTTGATTTTGATATAGTAGAACCAAGTAACTTAAACCGCCAACACTATTTTGTCAGACATTTATCAATGCCGAAAACTTCAGCTTTAGAACAACAAATTAAAGATATTAATCCTTTTATCACAATAGATACTAAAACTGTTTATATAGATGAAAGTAATATTAAAGCTTTATTTAGTGAATATGAAATTGTATGTGAAGCATTTGATAATCCTATAAGTAAAGCTGCTTTAGTAAATACAATATTAACAGAATTACCTTCAATAAAAATCGTCGCAGCCAGCGGGATGGCAGGATACGACAGTTCAAACAGCATAAAAACAGAAAAGAAAATGAAAAATTTTTATATCTGCGGTGATTTTAAAAATGGCGCAAAAATAGGTAATGGGTTAATGTCTCCGCGAGTGCAAATTTGTGCAGGACATCAAGCAAATATGATTGTAAGATTATTACTTGGGATAGAAGAAGTTTAAAATTAATAAAGGAGAGTATTTGTAAATTATGAATAATGACAAATTAATAATTGCAGGTCATGAGTTTAATTCAAGATTTATCTTAGGCTCAGGGAAATTTTCGCTTAATCTTATAGAGGCTGCTATAAAAAATGCTGAAGTTGAAATGATTACATTAGCTTTAAGAAGAGCAAATACAAATGGCAATGGAAATATATTGGATTATATTCCAAAAGGAATAACTTTACTTCCAAATACTTCCGGAGCCAGAAAAGCAGAAGAAGCTGTCAGAATCGCTCATCTTGCAAGAGAATTAGGCTGCGGAGATTTTATAAAACTTGAAGTAATAAATGATTCAAAATATTTAATGCCTGACAATTATGAAACTATCAAAGCTACCGAAATATTAGCAAAAGAAGGATTTATAGTAATGCCATATATGTACCCTGATCTTACTGTTGCAAGAGAATTAGAAAATGCAGGAGCAGCTTCTATTATGCCTTTAGCAGCGCCTATTGGCAGTAATAAAGGTCTTTTAACATATGAGTTTATCAATATATTAGTAGATGAAATAAAATTGCCGATTATCGTAGATGCAGGAATAGGAAGTCCTTCACAAGCCTGCCAAGCAATGCAAATGGGAGTCGCTGCTATTATGGCAAATACTGCAATAGCAACCTCTAAAGATATAGGTCTTATGGCAAAAGCTTTTAAATTAGCAATTGAAGCAGGAAGACTTGCATATCATGCAGGATTGGGCAGAGTATTAGACTACAAAGCAGAAGCTTCAAGTCCGTTAACAGATTTTTTAGAGGACTAATATGACAACAGATTATCAAAAAAATATGGAAGTTATTGATTCTGATATAATGCAAAAAGTTTTAGATTTAACAAATAAATACGATTACAATTGCTACAAAGAAAAAGATGTTTTAAACACTCTAAATAAAGATAATTTAAACATTGATGATTTTGCGGTACTTTTATCCCCCATTGCATCTAAATTTTTAAATGTAATAGCCCACAAAGCACAATATGAAACAAGAAAACATTTTGGCACTTCTGTATCATTATTTACGCCGTTATATATTTCAAACTATTGTGAAAATCACTGTACATATTGCGGATTTAACTGTAAAAATAAAATTAACAGAGCTAAACTAACTTTAGAAGAAATTGAAAATGAATTTAAATCCATATCAAATACAGGACTCAAAGAAATTTTAATTCTGACAGGAGAATCAAGAGCTCAATCAAATGTTGAATATATAGCAGATGCTATAAAACTGGCAACAAAATATTTTTCAACTATAGGAATAGAAATATACCCTTTAAATACTAATGAATATCAATATTTACAGAAATGTGGCGCAGATTTTGTCTCTGTATATCAAGAAACTTATAACACTGAAAAATATAAAGATTTACATATCAGCGGTCCAAAATCTATTTTTCCATACAGATTTTATGCTCAAGAAAGAGCCATAAAAGCAGGAATGAGAGGTGTATCTTTTGG
>JAQVBD010000065.1 GCA_028690485.1 Endomicrobiaceae bacterium | reverse complement strand
TACTTGCTTTATCTGCTTTGACTTCATATAAATTAGGTGACAGACAACTTAAACAAGGTGACGAAGTTATAACAGTAGCTTCAGGGTTTCCAACAACCGTTAATCCAATTATTCAGTTAGGATTAACACCTGTTTTTGTTGATTGTGAAATTGAAACATATAACATAGATACTAATAAAATTGAAGAAGCAATTAGTCCTAAAACAAAAGCTATATTTATTGCTCATACACTTGGTAATCCATTTGATTTAGATAAAATACTTAAAATATGCCAGAAACATAATTTGTGGTTAGTTGAAGATAGTTGTGATGCTCTTGGCGCAACTTTTAAAAATCAAAATGTCGGAACTGTCGGTCATATTGGTACATTTAGCTTTTATCCTGCTCATCATATAACAATGGGAGAAGGAGGAGCAGTTGTAACAAATGACCCGTTATTGTATAAAATCATTATGTCTTTCAGAGATTGGGGAAGAGATTGCTGGTGCCAACCAGGAAAAGATGATACTTGTAAAAAAAGATTCAGTATGCAGCTGGGTAATTTACCTTTTGGCTATGATCATAAATATACATATTCGCATATCGGTTATAATTTGAAAATTACGGATTGGCAAGCAGCTATAGCCGTCGCACAGCTTGATAAATTGCCAAACTTCTTACAAAAACGAACAGAAAATGGTAATTATTTATTAAATAAACTTGCAGATTTAAAAGATTATTTAATATTACCTTCTATTCAAGAAGATATTTCTCCTTCATGGTTTGGTTTTTTAATTTCTGTTAAACCAAATGATAAATTTAATAAACAACAATTAGTTGAATTTCTAGAAAAAAATGGAATTGGAACGAGACAACTTTTTGCAGGAAATATATTAAGACAGCCTATGATGGTTGAAAATGAAATACATTTAAGAATAGCAAATTCAGATATGTTGATTTCTAATAATCTGACTGAAGAGCATTATGCAATGATGCCAAATACAGATTTTATTATGAATAATACATTTTGGGTCGGAGTATTTCCTGCTCTTAGTAAAAAAGAATTAGATAAAACAGCTAGTTTGATTCATAAATTTATAAAAGAAAAAATCTAAATGAAAAAGAAAATTCTTCTTACCGGCGGCAACGGTTTTATAGGTAAAAATATTCAAGAAAGTTTTTTGAATACAAAATATGAAATTATTGCGCCAAGAAGCTTTGAATTAAATCTAATTGATACTGATGCTGTAAATGAATTTTTTAAGAACAAAAAATTTGATTGTATTTTACATACGGCAGTTAAACCCGGACACAGAAATGCAAAAGACCCGACAAATTTATTATCTTCTAATGTTAAAATGTTTGAAAATCTTAAATTACATAAAGATAAATATAATAAATTTATAAATTTTGGTTCCGGTGCTGTATATGATACATCAAATAATATATCAAATGTTAAAGAAGAACTTATTTTTAAAAATATCGCAAAAGATGACCACGGCTTTTGTAAATATGTTGTCGGCAAACAAATAGAAGAACTTGATAATTTTATTGATTTAAATATATTTGGTATATTCGGCAGATATGAAGATTGGCAAATAAGATTTATTTCTAATGCTATATGCAAAGTTTTATTTGATTTGCCTATCACTTTAAGACAAAATCGCAGATTTAGTTATTTATTTATTGATGATTTAATGCCGATTGTAGATTTTTTTATTGAAAATAATGTTAAATATAAAAGCTATAATATCGTACCAAATGAACAAGTTGAATTATTACAATTAGCTGAGATAATTAAAAATATAAGTAATAAAAATATTGAAATAAAAGTTTCGCAAGATGGATACGGACTTGATTATACAGGGAATAATCAAAGATTATTAAATGAATTTGCTGATATTAAATTTACAAGTATTAATGAATCAATTGCAAAGTTATATAAATATTATGCACAAAATATAAAATTATTAGATAAGAATTTATTGTTAACAGATAAATAAGGAGAATACATGAATAATTTAGAAAAAAAGATGGTGGAAACATTAATTGATTTAAGAGAAAATCACAATGTTATTGGAGTAAAAGCTGAGTTTGAAGCTGAAGGCACAAGAATGGAAGAAGCATTAAGATTAAAAGAAGTAATTACAAAAGCAGGTCTTGAACTGACAATCAAAATCGGTGGTTGTGAAGCAATAAAAGATATGTATGATTCAAGAACTATTGGTGTTAATACAATAGTTGCTCCAATGATAGAATCTCCTTATGCAGTAAAAAAGTATATTCAAGCAACAAAATTAGCATTTCCTGAAGATGAAAGAACTAATATAAAATTTTTAATAAATATAGAAACCATATATGGATTTAACTATTTAGATGAAATTCTTAATAGTGATTTTTCAAAAGATTTAGCAGGAATTGTATTGGGTAGAACTGATATGACTGGTTCATTAAATATGTCAAAAGATGATATTAATCATGATAAAATCTTACAATTTGCATTAAAAATTGCAGAACAAACTTTAAAATATAAAAAAGATTTTGTCATTGGTGGCGGTGTTTCTGCTCAATCTTTACCTTTTTTTAAAAAACTGCCTAAAAATGCTTTAACTAGATTTGAAACAAGAAAAGTAATTTTTGATGCACAAAAAGCTTTATGCGATGATAATGCAGATAAAGGGATTTTAAAAGCAGTTGGTTTTGAATTAATGTGGATAAAAAACAAACGAGATTTTTATGGTTCTATATATATAGAAGATGCAAAAAGAATTGAAGTCTTAGAGTCTAGATATAAAAAATCAATTCGCGATGTTGGTGGATATGTTGAAGCATAATTTTTTTAAAAACATTAAATGTATTGTTTTTGATTTGGATGGCACTATATATTTTGGTAATAAATTAGCTTATAAAGTTAATGAAGTTATTGAATTAAGTCGTTCAAAGTATAAAAATATTTTTTTTGCAACAAATAATTCTGCAAAAACAAGACAACAAATATTTGAAAAACTTATCAATTTAGGCATAGATGTTAATTTAAAAGAAGTAATTAATTCAGGGTATATTATTACAAGATATTTAAAAAATAATCATTATACCGATGTTTATTGTCTGGGAACAAATGATTTAGCTAAAGAAATATCAACCATTAATATAAACCCTTTTTCTAATATTCCTCAAGCAATTGTAATTGGATATGATCCTGATTTTAATTTATTAAAATTGGAAAAAGCTATAAATGTATTTCATAAAGATTGTAAAATTATTGCTGCAAATACAGAAAGAACATATCCCAGAGATAATGGCATTTTAATGCCAGGTGCTGGTGCCTCAGTAGCTGCATTTATTCACACGGTTAATGGTTCTATAGATTTAATTATTGGTAAACCTAGCACAACAATACTAGAAATGATTACTCAAGATTTAAACTTAGTTCCATCAGAAATATTGGTAATAGGTGACACTTTTGAAAGTGATATAAAAATGGCTAAAAACTTTGGGTCTAAATCGATATTGATAACAAATAGTAATTTAAATGAAAATGAAAATTTTATAACTATAAAATCAATAGATTATTTATTGGAGATAATATAATAATGATTAAATTATCGGATTATGTAGCTAAAAGATTAAAAGAAGTTTATAAGATAAATAACATATTTATGATATCTGGCGGCGGAGCTATGCATCTCAATGACAGCTTTGGCAAATATATTCCGTATATTTGTAACCATCATGAACAAGCAAGTGCGATTGCAGCAGAAGGATATGCCAGAGTTAATCAGCAATTAGCAGTTGTAAGTGTTACAACAGGTCCTGGAGGACTGAACTGCTTAAACGGTGTTTTCGGTCAATGGACAGACAGTGTGCCTGTTTTATACATTTCAGGACAGGTTAAAGATTCAACAACAATATCAAGCTGCCCTAAATTGAAATTAAGACAACTTGGAGATCAAGAAGTAGATATAATTTCCATTGTTAAACCTTTAACTAAATATGCAGTTATGCTTAAAGAAATTAATGATATCGCATATGTATTGGATAAAGCAATTTATTTAGCAACACATGGCAGAAAAGGACCTGTTTGGATAGATATACCTATTAATTTACAAGCAGCTACAATAGATGAATCAAAACTTAAAAAATATGATTCTAAAGAAGATGATTTTAAATTGCCAAATATAGATAAACAAATTGATAAATTAGTAAATATTTTAAAAAACTCCAACCGTCCTTTAATTATTGCAGGACATGGAATTAGACTTGCTAATGCAAAAAAAGAGTTTTTAAATTTAGTTAATAACTTAAATATCCCTGTTGTAACAACTATGAATGGGTTTGATATAATCCCAAACTCTAATCCTAATTTTATGGCAAGAATAGGGACAGTAGCTAATAGAACAGGTAATTTTATACTACAAAATGCGGATTGTATCATTTCAATCGGGTCAAGGAATAATATAAGACAGGTAAGTTATAATTGGGAAAATTTTGCTAAAAATGCAAAATTGGTAGCTATTGATATAGATAAAGCAGAACTTGAGAAACCTACAATCAAACCTTATTTAAAAATTAATGCTGATGCAAAAGATTTTATCACAAAATTCATAAATAAATTAAAAAAAATACCAATTTTTTCTGACTGGAATAATTTTTGTAATTCCATAAAAGTAAAATATCCACCAATTTCAGAAGCAAAAAGAATTGCTCATAATCCAATAGAACCTTATTTTTTTATAGATGAACTTATAAAATGTTTTAAAGATGATGAAATTGTTATAGGTGGAAATGGAACAGCTTTCTTATTACCATTCCAAGTCGGAAAGGTAAAACAAAATCAAAGATTTATATGGAATTCAGGAGATGCTTCAATGGGTTATGATTTACCTGCAAGCATAGGAGCATGTATTGCCACTAATAGAAAAAGAACTATTTGTTTAGCCGGTGATGGCTCTATTATGATGAATTTACAAGAATTACAAACAATAAGAAATTATAATTTACCTATTAAAATTTTTGTTTTAAATAATAATGGCTATATTTCAATACAACAAACTCAACAGAATTTTTTTAACGGCAGACTAACAGCATGTTCTGTTTGCAGCGGAGTTACTTTACCTGATTTTACAAAAATAGGCAAAGCTTTTAATTTAAAAACTGTAAAAATAAATAAAATTACAAATTTAACAAAACAAATAAATAATGTCCTGAAATATGATGGTCCTATTTTATGCGAAGTAATGTTAAGTCCTAATTATATATTTGCTCCAAAACTATCGGCAAAGAAGTTAAAAGATGGGACAATGATCTCTCCTAGTTTAGAGGATTTATATCCATTTTTAGATAAAAAAGAATTTGAAGAGAACATAATAAAATGAAAACTATTCTTTTGACAGGTGCAACAGGTTTTTTAGGAAGCCATTTATTAAAAAGGCTTTTAGAAGAAAATTATAACATAATAGTTCTGAAAAGATCTTTTTCCAATACTTACAGAATTGCAAATTACTTAACACATATAAAGACATACAATATAGACATAGTAAACTTAGAAGAAGTATTCAAAGAAAACAAGATAGATACCGT
>JAQVBD010000064.1 GCA_028690485.1 Endomicrobiaceae bacterium | reverse complement strand
CTACTGATTCTAAAGATCAGCATTTGAATGATATGAATTCAAAATGGCTTGATTGGAGAGTTGAAAAAGAAGGAAGTCCTGAAAAGAAAGAAAGCAAAGTTAAACTGGGAAAATTATGCAGAATGGGGCAAATGTATGCAATAATTCATCCTGATTTAGAAGTTACAAGATGTTGTGCCGGTTATCATGGAAGGGAATCAGGAATATTAGGAAATTTGTTAGATAAAGAATTCCTTCTAAATGATGAAGCTGTTAGTTGTTCAGTAGCAAGAGATTGTCCATGTTTTAAGGGAATGTTTGTCGGAGAAGAAGAAGATAAGTGGGAACCATTATGGGAAGCATTAGATCATCCCATATATAAATTGGAATATATGAGAGAGTATGCAAAAATTTTAAAAGAACAAGGAAATAAAAAATAATGACAAGTACAATACAAAATAGATGTGATATTCCGCCAAATAGATGTTTTTTTACATGGGATATACATTATGAATGTAATTTTAGGTGCAGTTATTGTTTTTTTTGTGACAGCTGGGAAGAAGAAAAGAAAAAAAACAGATATCCGGGATTAGAAAAATGGAAGCAAATATGGGACGATATTTATAAAAAGTATGGTGGCGGACACATCCATATTTCAGGTGGAGAACCTTTTTGTTATCCTGATATTTTTGAATTGACTTTACATTTGATAAAAAATTTTACGGTTGAGTTTGATACAAATTTATCTTGGGATGTTGATAAATTTATGTCATTGATAGGACCGGAAAAAGTTAAATTTGCCGGTTCGTTTCATCCTCAATTTGCTAATTTTGATGAACATTTGATTAAAATAAAAAAACTTAAAGATGCCGGATATGATTTAGGTATTAATTATGTTGCACATCCAACACAATTGGAAAAAATGCCATATTATAAACAAAAATTAGAAGAGATTCATGTTCATCTTGATGTTATGCCTTTTAGAGGGACATATAACGGGAAAATATATCCTAAAAATTATACAGATGAGGAAAAGAGAATAATTGAATTAACTGATAAAAATACAGCCTCAAGAATGTTAGAGGCTTATGAATCTCATGATGAAGATAAAAATGTTGAAAAAGTAACTCCAAAACATATAGAAGAAGAAAATAAACAATTAAGTATAAAAAATCAAACTGCTTATGATTCAACGGCACATTATGCTAAAACTAATAAGCATTATCATAAATTATGCAGAATGGGGCAGATGTATACAAAAATACATCCTAATGGTAATGCCTATAGATGTTGTTTAATTCAACCGGAAGGATTAATAGGAAATTTAATAGATGGGACATTTAAGTTTTATGAAGAACCAAAACCATGTGTTTATGATAAATGTCCATGCTGGGTTGCAATGATATCAAATGAGGAGGATAACTGGTTATTCCATTGGAAAACTCCAAAGGTTAAACCGGTTTTAAATAAATGATAGAATTCGATTGGTTGATTCATTATAGATGTAATTATAAATGTTATTATTGCTTTTTTGCAGAGCATTGGGATTATGTTGAGAAAAAAAATATAAGATTGCCATATATGCAGTGGGTTGATGCTTGGAAAAGAATCCATAATAAATATGGTGATATAAAAATTATAATAACAGGCGGGGAACCTGCAATTTTCCCTAATTTTCAGGAATTACTTATAGAATTAAATAAGTTTGCTGAAATATCATTTGATACAAATCTTTCATACAGCCAAGAAAAACTTGAACAATTAGTTAGTAAATTAGATTGTTCAAAACTTTTTATAGGCGCAAGTTTTCATCCAATTTTTGCAAATCTGGATGATTTTGTTAAAAAAATAGAAATTTTACAAAAATATAATGTTAACTGCAGAGTTCATTATGTTACTCATCCGAATCAGTTAAAACAAATGCCTAAAGTCAAAGATACTTTTTTATCTAAGAATGTTAGATTTACTCCGATTCCTTACAGAGGAATATTTAATGGTAAACAATATCCGGAATCATTTACAAAAGAAGAAGAAGAAATAATTTATGGAGTGACAAAAGATATTGCAGAAGTTGATAAACAATGGGCTGATGTACAAGTTGAGCAAACAGACAGTAAAGGAAAATTATGTAGAGCAGGGCAACTATATGCAAGAGTAGATTGTGATGGAACTGTATATCCTTGCGGACATGATTTTAAAGAAACAGGCGGGGATTATCTTATAGGTAATATTTTAAAAGAAGATTTTTCTATGCGAAAAGAACCAATCATATGTAAGCATAGTAAATGTCCATGTGAATTTAGGTGGATTGTAAATGAAAAATAAAATAAGTTTTTCTTGGGATTTACATTGGAGTTGTAATTATAGATGTCCATATTGCTGGTGGCATGGTAAATGGGATGAGTTTGAAAAACGGAATGTTTATCCGGGACTTGAAAAATTAATAGCAGTTTGGAAAAGGATTTATGATTTATATGGTGAATGTCATTTAGAAATAGCTGGTGGTGAACCATCAATATATCCACAATTTAATGAATTTATATTGGAAATATTAAATTACCATACAGTTTCAATAATGACAAATTTATCAGGTAATTTAGATAAAATTATAAATGATAAAAGTGAAAAAGTAAGAACAAGATTTAAAATGGGTGCAACATTTCATCCTTTGTTTGCAAATATGGAAGAGTTTCTTCCAAAAGCAAAACAAATTAGACAAAATGATATGTCTATAGGTGTATTATATTTATCGTACCCGCCGCAAATAAAAGATATCCCAAAATATAAAAAATTATTTTCTGATAATGACATCTATTTTTCAGTTTCAACTTTTTGGGGAACATATAATGGTAAAAATTATCCTGATTCGTATACTGATGAAGAAAAGAAGATTATAGGTATAGCTATCGGTGAAAGAAAAGATGAAAAATTTCAAACAGAACCGTTAATAACAAAAGGTAAATTATGTAATGCAGGGTATACTTATGCATTAATTCATCCGGACGGTGAAGTTTTGCCTTGTGGTGGTGCCAGCTGGAAGGGAGAACAAATAATTATTGGCAATATCTTTGACCCAAATTTTAAATTGTGGGATAAGCCAAGACAGTGTCCTTCCCAAAATTGTCCATGTAATGAATGGGCTTTTTTAATGGTTAAAGACAATATATAGGGAATCCTTATGTTCTTATATGAACGAATAGAATATGCAAAAGAATTAGTAAATAAAAAGATGTTGAGAGAGGCATTAAAAGAATTTCAATCTCTTATATCTATTGCAGATGATATTAAAAAAGAAAGTATATATTTTGAAATAGGGAAAATATATACAATGTTAAATGAAAATCTAAAAGCAAAAAATATGCTGGTAAAAATAAAACATGATAAACAATATAAACAGTTATCAATAAATTTATTGTTAGATAATTATAAGAAATTAGCTATGAAGCAAAAAATATTAAATTTATACAAAAATTTAGTTAAAGAAAATGAAAAAATTCCTACAGAATTATTAGGTTATGTAATAGAAATCGAGATGCAGAAGAAAAAGTATAAAGAAGCTTTGAAAATAATAAGTAAAATAGATAAAAAAGAATTTGAAAAAATAAAGAGTATTGTAAATAATTTATACATAGAAGTAACATCATATATCAAGAAATTAAATTTGGAAGGAAAACATACACAGGTAAAAAAATTATACTTACAGTTAAACAATTATATTGCTGATGATGAAAAAAAAATTAAAAATATTTTGTTGAATGAATATGAAATATCACAAGGCAGAGTTGTTTTGGAATCTTTACCTAGAACATTAAATCTTGTTTTAACAAGCAAATGTAATTTGAATTGTATAATGTGTGAAAATCATAAAGAAAATATAGAATTATCTGATAAACAGTTTGAGGATATTATAGAAATATTACCATACTTACAAAAACTTATATTGAGAGGTGGTGAGGTCTTTCTGGATAAAAGGTTATATAATTTATTAGATGAAGCCGGTAAAAATCATATCAATACAGAAATAGTTACAAATGGACAATTACTTAACAATCACATTATAAATAAATTGCTTGATAATAAAGTTGAAGTTACATTTTCAATAGATTCGGTTGATGAAAAGAATTATGAGTCTATAAGAGTTGGTGGAAGTTTTAAAAAACTTTTGAATAATTTGAAAAATTTTAAAGAATTAAAAAAAATAAAAAAATCAGAAATTTTAACAAGATTAACTATGGTGGTAATGAAAAGGAACTATAAAGAAATAGAGAACATTATAGATTTTGCAAAAGAATATGATTTTAACGAAATATACCTTTTACCAGTATATGGCTCATATGTAGGAAAAGAAGAAAATTTTTTTGATTATGGAGTAGATTATAACATTATCAAAGAATTAAGCATAAAAAAAGGAAAATTTAAAAAAGCAGCTGATAGATACTTAATTAAATTGAACAATAGGTTGCCGGATATTAAAGATTATGATTCCGGTAATGATTTAAATGCAAATTTTAGAATTAGAAAAAATATCAGTGAAAAGATAATATTTACCAAGCAAAGTGATAAAAAAACCGGAATAAATAATTTGTTCTGTTTTGCACCATGGCAGCAAATGTTTTTGATGAATAATAATGTTGCCATTCCAACATGTATGTGTTCTTTTTCATTGAATAACAATGAAAAAGGAAACAAAAATGAATCGAATTTTATAATTGATAAATGGAATAGTACAGAAATGCTAGAATATAGAAATAGAATTGTATCAAATAAATATAAAGAAATTTGTATTAAAGATTATTTATGTAGTAAATATATATAAAAGAGAACATATAAATGAAATTTTTTGGTTGGGATTTATGTCATAGATGTAATTATCGCTGTCCTTATTGCGGTGTTTGGAATGATCATCCGGAACTGGATGTTATTCTATCTGCACAAGAGTGGGGTAAAATATGGAATAGAATATATGATATGTATGGTAAGTGTCATATATATGTTTCTGGTGGAGAACCATCTGTTTATCCTAATTTTTATGAAATTATAGAAGTAATTGCATCAAAGCATTTTCCGGAAATATGTACAAATTTGTCTTGGGATGTTGAAAAATTATTATCAAAATTTTCACCGGATAATTTTAGAATAGCCCCGACTTTCCATCCATCATTTGCAAATTTTGATGAATTCTTTAAAAAAGCAGTTTTGGCAAAAGATTATTTACCGGATAGACAAATTTATTATGTTTGTTTCCCTAATCAAATTAAAGCTATGCCTGAAAGAAGTTTAAGATTAAAACAGGAAGGAATAAAATTAATACCATTGCCTTTAAGAGGAGATGGCTTTATGTTAAATTCAGAAGAAGAAAAGAAAATAATAGAAGATTTAAGTCCATATAAGGGTTCTCAAAAAATGGAGTATCAATTACAAAATACCTCTCCTAAAGGTAAATTATGCAGATCTGGTTCAGATTATGCAGTTATAAGGGTAGACGGGACTGTTGATAGATGCAGTCAATATAAAAATGGTTCTGTTGGAAAAATTACAGATGATAATTTTACTCTCTTTAAAGAATGTTCAAAATGTGAAAAAGATTATTGTCCAATAGAATCACAATGGATAGTAGATGATAAATAATTTATTAAATAAATTAAATTCAGATGACAGTAATATTTCTATTTTATTAGAAATAGTTAAATATTATAGAGTGCATAATCAACCGTTACAGGCAGAACAATTAATAAATCAATATCCTGTTTTATTACAAAGTAGTAATGAATTGAAATTTGAATTAGCAAATGTTTACATCGCAGTTGAAAAAATAAATGAAGCAATAGATATTTTTGATAATTTAATAAAAAATGGAAGCACTAATAATATAATAGATATTGCCATA
>JAQVBD010000015.1:4349-29902 GCA_028690485.1 Endomicrobiaceae bacterium | reverse complement strand
ATGTTATTGTAGATGATGGCATTTGTAAATTTTCTTTTGAATCTACAGTTATAGATATGGTAAAATTTCCATATGTTGTAATTCGTAAAGGCTGTTTAGATTGTAATAAATTATTAAAATATATTTAGGTGGAAATTTCCTTTGTGGATAGAATAATAGAACATATAGTTATACATGAATTTTCGTATATATTTTTATTTTGTAGTTTATTCTTTTTGACAAATTCAATATTTGTAAAACGAAATTTTTTAAAAACTATCTATATAATCTTATTTTCAATATTTTTTGCATTTAATATTGCTGAATTTGTGTTGTATTTTTCAATGAG
Source organism: Endomicrobiaceae bacterium (assembly GCA_028690485.1). Lineage (GTDB taxonomy): Bacteria > Elusimicrobiota > Endomicrobiia > Endomicrobiales > Endomicrobiaceae > Praeruminimicrobium. The sequence goes on along the minus strand of JAQVBD010000015.1, from coordinate 29,574 downwards.
ACCGGTTGATGTAGAATCTGTTAAAAATAATCAGTTTGAAATAGATAACAAAAAAGAAGTAATAAGATGTGCAAGGTTTATTGATAAGTATAAAAGAGACTTTTTTTGTTTTAATGAAAATATTGACTTTGAACTTAAAAACGATAGCAATAAACTTATTGCTGAATCAAAATATTCTATATTTACAAACGGTTTTAGACAAACAGCATGTAATTTAAATGCTGAAAAAACATATGTTTTTTTAGGTTGTTCTTTTACTTTCGGTGAATTTTTAAATGATAATGAAACTTTGCCGTATAATTTTTCAAAGTTATTGAATTTTGAATCAAATGTGTTAAATTGCGGAGTAAGAGGTCATGGCACTAATAGAACATTAAGTATTTTAAACAGCGGTATTATAAATCGTATTAATAATAACGCAAAGGTAGAACATTTTTTTTATTCTATTATTAATGACCATATAAGAAGAAATTTTAGAGTTACTGCAGGCGATTCGTCTAGTGATAATTGGTTGTATAAAGATGGCAAATGGACAAGAGTTTCCCAGCCATTTGGAAATATAAAAGTTTTTTTTGCAAAAAGCTATATATTTAGAAAGATATTTGTTGATTTGATAGAGAAAAAATACAGTAATTTCTATGCATATTATTTAATTGACAGTTTGGTAGAAATTGATAAAATTATAAGGGATGAATATAATTCAAAGCTTACAATAATTGTTTGGCCTGAATTTACAGAAAAATTTATTACAAAATTAAAAGAAACAAATATTGATTTAGTTTTTCTGCCTAAAGATTTTAAAAAGTATGAAAAAGGATATTATGAACATCCGAATCCAAAATCGAATGAAGAAATAGCAGAAATATTATATAATCATATAAATAAAAAATAGGAGCTAGAAAATGCAAGACTTAGAAAGAGCAGATGCTGAAATTGCAAAAATTATTGGAGAAGAACATTCAAGACAAGAAAACACTATTGAGCTGATTGCTTCAGAAAACCATACTTCAAAGGCTGTTATCCAAGCACAGGGTTCAGTTCTTACAAATAAATATGCAGAAGGTTATCCGGGCAAACGATATTATGGCGGATGTGAATTTGTAGATAAAATAGAAGTTTTAGCTATAGAAAGAGCAAAACAAATATTTGGTTGTGAACATGCAAATGTTCAGCCACATTCCGGTGCACAGGCAAATATGGCTTCTTTTGTAGCTTTAATTAAGCCTGGCGACACCATTATGGGGATGGATCTAGCACATGGCGGACATTTATCTCATGGTAGTCCATATAATTTTTCAGGCAAATATTTTAATGTTATCCCTTATACAGTTGATAAAGAAACAGAACTTGTAGATTATGATAAACTTGAAAAATTAGCAAAAGAGCATAAACCAAAACTTATTGTTACAGGTGCTAGTGCATATTCAAGAATTTGGGATTGGAAAAAAATCAGAGAAATTGCAGATTCTGTAGGTGCTTTTCATATGGCAGATGTTGCACATTATGCAGGACTTATTGCAGCAGGAGTATATCCTTCCCCAATTAAATATGCAGATATAGTTACAACCACTACACATAAAACTCTTAGAGGGCCAAGAGGCGGTATGATTATGTGCCAGGAAAAATATGCAAAAGCAGTAAATTCAGCAGTTTTCCCGGGAATACAGGGTGGCCCTTTAATGCATGTTATAGCTGCAAAAGCAGTAGCATTTAAAGAAGCACTAGAACCTTCTTTTGTCGATTATCAAAAACAAGTTAAGAGTAATGCAAAAGTATTTGCACAGATATTGTCTGAGGGTGGACTTAGAATAGTTTCCGGCGGAACAGATTGTCATATGTTTTTAGTTGATTTAAGACCTTTGGGTGTTAATGGAAAAGACGCTCAAGTTACTCTAGAAAAAGCAGGAATTACTGTAAATAAAAATACTATACCTTATGATCCGGAAAAACCTATGATTTCATCAGGTATTAGAATAGGAACACCAGCTGTAACTACAAGAAAAATGAAAGAAGAAGAAATGAAGAAAATTGCCGGTTGGATTATAAAAGTTTTGAAAAATATTCAAAATGATGATATTATTAATGAAGTTAAAAAAGAAGTTGTTGCTTTATGTAAACAATTCCCGGTTTATTAGGGAAACTTGGACTTTTGAAATACAGTGTTATCTTTTTTAAATTATGTACTTTTGGGCTGCTTCGATTTTTGTGTGCTACTTTAAAAATATAGTTTTCAGAGTTTAGTGGTTTAAGATTAACAAAATGTAATTGGTAGGATAAAACTAGTATAGGATAAAGATGAAAAAAATTATTTTGAAGCAAAATGAAGAAAGAAGAATTAAAGCCGGACATCAATGGGTTTTTTCTAATGAAATAAAAGAAATTTGTGATAAACCACAAACAGGGGAAATTATAGAATGTTATGATAGTATGAACAATTTTATTGGTATTGGCTTTTATAATCCTCATTCTTTAATAGCCTTTAGATTATTATCTAAGAAAAATGAAATAGTTGATATAAAATTTTGGGAAAACAGAATATCAAAGGCATTATCTTTCAGGAAAGAATTATATCCTAATCAAAATTCTTTTAGAGTTGTTTATGGTGAATCGGATGATATTAGCGGTTTTATATTAGATAAATATGAAGATTATTGTGTAGCTCAATTTATTTCAGCCGGAGCAGATGTAAATAAACATGATATTTTGGATGCTGTAAAAAATGTGCTTAATCCAAAAGGGATAATGATTAGAAATGATTCATATCTGCGAAAACTTGAAAATCTTGAAGGCGAGTCTGAAGTATATTCAGGAGATATACCTGATGACATTATAATAACGGAAAATGATTTAAAGTATTATGTAAATATAAAATCCGGACAGAAGACCGGATTTTTCTTTGACCAAAGAGATAACAGAAAAATATTACAAAAATACTGCAAAGGTAAAAAAGTTCTTGATTGTTTTACACATACAGGTTCATTTGGGCTTAATGCATTGAAAGGTGAAGCAAGTGAAGTTGTTTTTGTAGATTCGTCAAAACCTGCTCTTGAAATAGCTGAAAAAAATTATAAGTTAAACGGGTATAATAAGTTTAATGGAATAGTTGCAGATGCATTAGAGTATATTTGTTCTTCTGAAGCAGCAAGCGAAAAATTTGAAGTTGTAAATCTTGATCCTCCGGGACTTATAAAAAGTAAAAAAGATTTTCATCCCGGATATAAGCATTATGTTAAAATTAATGAGCTGGCAATGAGTTTACTTAAAGACGGAGGAATATTTTCAACTAGTTCGTGTTCACATCATTTATCAGTGAGCGATTTTAAAAAAATGATACAAGAAGCTTGTGCAAGAGCTAAAAAGAAAGCAATTTTTTTAGAAATATCTTCTCAAGCAAAGGATCATCCTATACTTGTATCTATGCCTGAAACAGAATATTTAAAATTTGCTGTTCTGAAAATTTATAAATAAAAATAGACAGGGGACAAAATGATTATTACATTAAAAAGAAAATCAACAAAACAGGAAGAAATGAGAGTTATTGAAAAAATTAAAAAATTAGGGTATGTTCCACACATATCAAAGGGTGTTGATATTACTATTATTGGTATGATTGGAGAATTTGCAGAAAAGTATAAAGAATCTTTTGAATCTATGGAAGAAGTAGACCACATAAGTGAAATAGAAAAACCATATAAGCTTGCTTCAAGAGAATTTAAAAAAGAAAATACTGTAATAAAACTTCCTTATGGTATAGAAATCGGTGGTAATAGAGTTCCGGTTATTGCCGGACCATGTGCTATTGAAAGTAAGGCAGTATTATTAGAAATTGGCAAGATAGTGAAAGATGCAGGAGGAACAATCCTCAGAGGCGGAGCATTTAAACCGAGATCTTCACCATATACATTTCAGGGATTAGGAGAAAAAGGTTTAAAATATATGCAATATGTCGGTGAGAAATTAGAAATGCCAACAATAAGTGAAGTTATGTCTGTAGAGCAAGTTCCTTTATTAAGTCAATATTGTGATATATTACAAATAGGTGCTAGAAATGTCCAAAATTATGATTTGTTAAAAGCTTGCGGAAAACAAAGAAAACCGGTTCTTCTTAAAAGAGGAATGTCTTCAACAATAAAAGAATGGTTGCTTTCAGCAGAATACATCTTATCACAAGGTAATTATAATGTTATGTTATGTGAAAGAGGCATTAGAACGTTTGAGACAGCTACAAGATTTACATTAGACTTAAATGCAATTCCTGTGGTTAAAAAATTGACACATTTGCCGGTTTTGTCAGATCCATCTCATGGTATAGGAATAAGAGAACATGTTGCAACAATGGCAAAAGGATGTTTAGCTGTTGGCTCAGATGCAATAGCCTTAGAAGTTCATCCAAGACCGGAAGAAGCTTTATCTGATGGTCCTCAAAGTTTATTGCCGGAACAATATAAAAAACTTATGTCTGAACTTAAAGTTTTGGCAAAGGCATTAGGCAGAGAAATTTAATGAAAAAAGTTGTTATAATAGGTGTTGGTTTAATGGGTGGTTCTTTGGGAATGGCACTTGGAAAAGTGAACAAAAATTCCCAAAGAAAATACAATATATTTGGTATTGGAAGAAATATAAAATCATTGCAACTTGCTAAAACAAAAGGAGCAATAGATGGTTTTTCTTCCGATATTAAAGATGTTGCTGGTGCAGATATAGTTATTATTTGTCAGCCGGTTGATATTGTAGTTAACACATATAAACAAATAGCTAAATACTTGTCTAAAAAAACAATTGTTACCGATATCGGAAGCATAAAATTAAATATAGAAAATGAAATAAATGTGATTATTAAACAAAACAAAGAATATCCATATTTTGTTGGTTGCCATCCTATGGCCGGTAATGAACAAAATGGAATTAAATTTGCAAAATCTAATATTTATGATGATGCTTATGTAATTATTACAAGTAAAAATAATAAAACTGTGAAAACAATCTCAGATATGTGGAAGGATATTGGGTGTAAAGTTCTTTATATGTCTGCTAAAGAACATGACGAAATTGTCGCATTTACAAGTCATTTACCTCATATTATTGCTTTCAGTTTTTATAATATGTTTTTGACGAAACAAAAAAAGAATAAGGACATTAGCAAAGTTGTAGCAGGATCATTTGATAGTATCACAAGAGTAGCTAAGTCATCAATTGATATATGGCTTCCGATTTTTCTTAACAATAAGAAAAATGTACAGACACTTACAGAAGAATTTTGTAATCAACTGAAAACATTTGTAAAACAAATAAATAATAGAAAATCATTAGAAAAAATATTGAGCAAAAGTATAAAAAATGAAAATAAATAAAGTTTCAAAAATTATTGCTACAATAAAAGTTCCTGCAGATAAATCAATCACTCACAGAGCTATAATGTTGTCTTGTCTGTCAAACGGGACTTCTGTTATTAATAACTATTTACACTCTGATGATTGTAAGATGACAATGAATGCTTTTAAATTAATGGGTGTTGAAATTTTGCAGACAAGAAATAGTCTCACAATAAAAGGTGTTGGCTTAAATGGATTAAAAAAAAGTCAGCAAAATATTTATGCCGGTAATTCAGGAACTACTACCAGATTAATTTCAGGAATTTTATCCGGACAAAATTTTTCATCAACCATTACCGGTGATGATAGTTTATCAAAAAGACCTATGAAACGGGTTATAGAACCATTAAGATTAATGGAAGCAGATATTATTGCAAAAGACGATAATTTTTTACCTCTTACTATCAATGCTAACGGTAGTTTAAAATCAATAGATTATGTTAGTAAGGTTGCAAGTGCTCAGGTCAAATCTTGTATTTTACTTGCAGGGTTGTATGCTGACGGAATAACTAGTATTATTGAGCCTGAAAAATCCAGAGATCATTCGGAAAGAATGATGAAAGCATATGGCGCTGATATTGTTGTTGACAACTTAAAAGTTAGTATAAAAAAATGCGACAAATTGCATTCTCAAGAAATAAATGTTCCATCAGATATTTCTTCTGCCGCTTTTTTTATTGTAGCGGGACTTATATTACAAAATTCTAAAATAAAAATTTTAGAAGTCAATATAAATCCAACAAGAGACGGTATCATTGAAGTTGTTAAAAACATGGGTGCAAATATTAAGATTGATAATATAAAAAATATTTCCGGTGAAGAAGTTGCCGATATAGAAGTTAGTTCATCATGTTTGAATTGTATAAATATTGATGAAAAAATTATGCCAAGACTTGTTGATGAAATCCCGATTCTTACATTATGTGCTACACAAGCAGAAGGAACAACGATAATTTCCGGAGCAAAGGAATTAAGAGTAAAAGAAAGTGATAGGTTATTTGCTATTGCAAGTCAGCTTAATAAAATGGGTGCAAATATTAAAGAAACAGAAGACGGACTTATAATACATGGAAAAACAAAATTAAAAGGTTGTATTGTTGATAGTTTTAAAGATCATAGAATAGCTATGATGTTATCTATAGCAGGATTGATTGCAGAAGGGGCTACAGAAATTATTGATAGCGATTGTGTTAACATATCTTTTTCAAATTTTTACGAGGTTTTAAAAGAGATATGCAAATAAATCAAAAAAGCAGTTTTTTTTATTATTTGGGCAGATTCCTTTTTAAGGTAATGTTTGTAACATTGTATAGATGTAAATCTGAAGGACAAGAAAATATACCTAAAGATACCGGTGTTATTATGGCACCTAACCATATGAGTTTTTTTGATCCGCCGCTTACCGGCTGTTTTATGAAACAAGATTTATATTTTATGGGTAAACAAGAATTATTTAGCGTTCCAATACTTGGTTTTTTAATTAAAAGAACAAATGCTTTTCCTGTTAAAAGAGGAATGCAAGATGTTGCTGCTTTTAGAAATGTTTTTGCATTATTAGAAAATAAAAAAGCTCTTTTAATGTTTCCGGAAGGGACAAGATCAAAAGATGGGAAATTAGGCAAAGCCAGAGCCGGTGTAGGAATGGTAGCCTGTAATGCACAAGTGCCGATAGTTCCTGTAAAAATAACAAATACAAATAATATGAAGAGATTTAAACAACTCAAAATAAAATATGGCAAGCCTATTATACCGCCTAAAGAATACACAAAAGAAAATTATCTGTCTTTATCAGAAAAAATATTATCAGAGATAGAAAAGTTATGATGAGTTGGTCTTTGAATTATGAGTTTGTTTGTATTTTTTTGTTTTGTTTTTTACTGTGTTTGGTATGCGCAATATTTATCAAAAACAGATTATTAAAGAGAATATCTGTAGTTCTTCTTGCAATATTTTTTGCTTTGGCAACAGTTGAATTTATACTTTCTTTAAGTATGGATAAATATGTTGAAGCTTATAGATTTGAAATAAAAAATATAGATAAAATTATTACTTTAAAAGGAATTCATTTTTATGACAGTAAGAATAAAAAACATAAACTTGAATTTGAACTAAAGCATGATGTTGATAAGCATGATGATAAAAATAGAGAGTATATATATAATGCAATATATAATTGTTACACAAATGGATTAAGATACACAGAATGTAATGTAAAAGCAGATAAAGCATATGTTTTTTTAGGTTGTTCCATGGTTTTTGGAGAGGGAGTAAATGATAACCAGACCTTACCATATTATTTTTCAAAATCAATGAATTTTGAAACTAATATATTAAATTGTGGAGTACGAGGACACGGCACTAATACAGCGTTAAGTATTTTAAACAGTGATATTATAAATGATTATCTGCAAGGTGCTAAAATAGAATATTTTTTTTATTCGTTGATTGATGACCATATATATAGAAATTTTAGAGTAACAGTACCAGGAGACTATTGGCTATATACCGGGAATAAATGGTTTTTGCTAAATCAGCCGTTTGGCAAAATGAAACATATTTTTAAAAAAAGTTATATATTTAGAAAGATATTCCTAGATATTGTAGACCGCTATAATAAACAGTTTTATGTTAATTATTTAATAGATAGTTTGAAGCAAATGGATAAAGTAATAAGAGAAAAATATAAATCAAAATTAATAATAATAAAATGGCATTCTGATTCTAATGTTTTGGTAAAAGAATTACAAAACACAAATTTAAAGTTTATATTATTGCCAAGTTATAATGAAGAAAACAGCTGTATAATAAAAAACGACGGTCATCCTGCACCAAAAGCTAATGAAGAAATTGCGCAAATATTATATAATGATATAAATAATATTGAATAATTAAACGGTTGTTTAATTGATTAATATTTTATTCAGGAAATTTATGAAAAAACAAATAAAAATTGCAAAAAGTTCCGGATTTTGTTTTGGTGTTAAAAGAGCTATAGAGCTTGCAGAACAGATTGTCAGCAAAAATAATAAAGTTTATACTTTTGGCCCCCTTATACATAATCCTCAAGAAGTAGATAGATTAGAACAAGAAAATATAAAAGTTATAGATGATTATTCAAAAATAAAAAATGGTGTTTTAGTTTTAAGGACACACGGGATACCTTTAAATATTTATGATAAATTAGCCAAAAAGAAAAATTTAAAAATTTTAGATGCAACTTGTCCTTTTGTAAAAAGAGCGCAAGATATAGTTAAAAAATTAAGTGATGAAAGTGAACAAATAGTTATTATCGGTGAAAGGACACATCCGGAAGTTGTTGCATTAGTTTCTTATGGTAAGGGAAAATGTATAGTTGTTGAAGATATGTGCGATGTAAAAAATGTTAAAAAAACAGATATAATTTATGTTGTCAGCCAAACAACGCAAAGTCCTAAAAAGTTCAAAGAAATTGTTAATAAAATTTCAAAAATTTCAAAAATAAAAATATATAATACTATATGTAAAGCAACTTATGACAGACAAAGTGCAGCAGAAAAACTTGCAAATAAAGTTGATGTTATGATTGTTATAGGCGGTAAAAATTCCGGCAACACAAGAAGACTTTATCAGATATGTTCAAAAATAACAAAAACGCATCACATAGAAAATGTTGATGAAATAAAAGGAATTTGGTTTAAGAACAAGAATATCTTTGGTATAACAGCAGGGGCATCAACACCAAGTTGGATAATTTCTAATGTTAAAAGGAGGATGAAAGAAGTATTGGAAATTGTAAATAAGAAAAATAAGGAGAAACAGAAGTGAATAAAAAAAATAATAATTTAGATAATTTAACAAAATTTGAAGATGATGAAAATGTAAGTATGGCAGATTTATTAGGACCTGAGACTAATATAAATCCCGGGCAAATTATAGATGTTGCTATTGTTGCTGAAACTGATGAAGGATTTATGGTTGATTTAGGGATGAAAACAGAAGGCATTATACCTAAATCTGAATTTGAAGAAGGATCTATCCCTAGTGAAATAAAAGTAGGCGCAAGTGTTAAAGTATTTGTAAAAAATGTGAGAGGTAAAACAATACTTTCATATAGAGAAGTATTAGAAAAAACGGCATGGGATACATTAGAAGAAATATTCAAAAATCAAAAAACTATTAAAGGAACAATAATTAAATCAGTTAAAGGTGGTTTGATTGTTGATGTAGGGATCAAAGCTTTCTTGCATATTTCACAAATTGATACGGTTTTTATTAAAGATACAGATAAATATATAGGTAAAAATTATGAGTTTGCTATAACGGAATTTGATAGAAATGAAAAGAAAGTTTCGTTATCAAGAAAAAAATTATTAGAAAATGAAAAATTAGTACAAAAAGCATCAATGTTAGAAACATTAGCAGAAGGACAAATTATAGATGGGACAGTTGCTAGGATTATAAAATCCGGAGCATTTATTAATTTAGGCGGTATTGATGGTTTTTTACATATAGGTGAACTTGCATGGTATAAGGTTCAGCAAGTTGAAGATATTTTAAAAGTAGGGCAAATCATAAGAGTTCAAGTTGCTAAAGTTGATAAAGAGCAAGAAAGGATTTCTTTAAGTATGAAACAACTTGCAACAAATCCTTGGGATAGTGCAAGTGAAAAATATATTGAAGGTTTAATTATTAAAGGAAAAGTTACTTCAATAATGCCTTACGGAGCATTTGTAGAATTAGAGAAAGGTGTTGAAGGTTTATTATCTGTTAACGAATATGCTTGGAATGACAGTGAACATCTTTTTAAACAAGAAGTAACAGTTGGCAAAGAAATAGAAATAAAAGTTATTAATTGTGATAAAGAAACAAAAAAAATTGCTCTTTCAGTAAAAAAGATGTCTCAAAATCCTTGGGAAGATGTAGCAAGACATTATATGCCGGGTAATAAAGTAAAAGGTATTGTCAAAAATATTACTCCATTCGGTGCTTTTGTAAAATTACCGGAAGGGATAGAAGGGTTAATTCATATCAGTGATTTTTCTTGGTTAAAAAATGTTAAACATCCTGAAAATATGGTAAAAAAAGGTGAAGAAATAGAAGCAGTTGTTCTTTCTGTAAATCCACAAAATGAAAAAATTGCATTATCTGTTAAACATTTAGTAGCAGATCCATACAAAAAATATAAAATAGGTACAACAGTAAAAGGGAAAGTTGTAAGAGTTACAGAATTTGGTATTTTTGTTGAAATTGAAGAAGGTATAAATGTTTTAATAAAGAAAAATGAACTTTCTATGGAAAATAAAAATCAAGAATTTCCAAAGGAAGGCGAAGAAATAGAAGCAACAATTATTAGAGCAGAAATAAAAGAAAGAAAAATAGAAGCTTCTATTAGAAAATTTGAGAAATCAATGGAAAGAGAATTGATAAAACAATTTGCTGTAAATGATGACAGGCCAACATTAGGTGATATTTTGCAAGAGGATAAATGATAGATTATTTTAATGGAACACTATCTTCAAAAACACAAAATAGTGTTATTATTGAAGTGTCCGGAATTGGTTATAATGTAAATGTTACGATTGCGACTAGTGAAAAACTTCCAAGAGAAGGTCAAGAATTAAAACTTTACATTGTTGAATCAACAGGTATGTATGGCGGACTAATTTCTCATTATGGTTTCTTATCAAAAGATGAAAGAGAAATGTTCCTTTTAATAAAAGATGAAGTTCCTTCAACAGGTGCTAAAAAGGCTATGGAATATCTTGATAAAATTTCAAAGTCATTTGCAGATTTTAGAAATGCAGTTGTCAGCAGAGATATTTCAATGTTGTGTAGTGTTTTTGGTTTTACAAAAAAAACAGCAGAAAAAATAACAGCTGCATTAAAAGATAAAATTACCGGAATTGTTATTACAGATGTCCAAAAATGGATAGGGATTACAGGGGATACGAATATGTCAGAAGCTATAGCAGGATTAGTAGCTTTAGGATATAAAGAATCTCAGGCAAGAGTAGCTGTTGCTAAAATTGTAAATGACAATGATAAATTGCCTGTAGAAGAAATAATAAAAGCTTCTTTAAAATATCTATAGTTTGGGAAAATAAATGGATGAAATAAAAAGAATAGTTGAAGCAGACCAAATTACTCCTGAAGAGAAACTTGAAAATACTTTAAGGCCGCAATGTTTGGATGATTTTATAGGACAAGACAAACTTAAAGATAATTTAAAAGTTTTTATTGAAGCATCAAAAAAAAGACAGGAAGCATTAGATCATTGTCTTTTTTATGCGCCTCCTGGTCTTGGCAAAACGACACTTGCACATATTATTGCTAAAGAAATGGGTGGTAATTTAAGAACAACTTCAGGTCCTGTTTTGGAAAGAGTTGGAGATTTAGCTGCCATTTTAACTAATCTTTCAGAGGGTGATGTTTTTTTTATAGATGAAATCCATAGAATGAACCATTTAGTAGAAGAATCTTTATACCCTGTAATGGAAGATTTTGAACTTGATATTATTATTGGTCAAGGTCCATCGGCAAAAACAATAAAACTTCCGGTACCAAGGTTTACCTTAGTAGGAGCGACTACAAGAGCAGGTATGTTGTCCGGTCCTTTAAGAGACAGGTTTGGTATTATAGAACATTTGAATTTTTATGATGACAATGAACTTATGCAAATAGTCAGAAGATCCAGCAGTATTATAAAAGTTAACATAGATGATGATGGTACAGTCGAAATAGCAAAAAGATCAAGAGGAACTCCTCGAATTGTTAACAGATTACTTAGAAGAGTGAGAGACTTTGCAGAAATCAGGACAGGCGGAAAAATTAATAAACAAGTTGCACAAGAGGCATTAGCTGCTTTAGGTGTTGATGATAAAGGTCTTGATAAAATGGACAGATTACTTCTTAAAACAGTAATAGAAAAATTTAATGGCGGACCAGTTGGTGTTGATACAATAGCTGTTGCTATATCTGAAGATTCAGAAACAGTATCAGATGTTTATGAACCGTTTTTAATACAATCTGGTTTTATTGCAAGAACACCCAGAGGAAGAATTGTAACAGAACTTGCATATAAACATTTAGGGATAGAATTACCAAAAAATAGTAAACAAAAAGATTTATTATAATGCAAAAAATTTTATTACATACATGCTGTGCTCCATGTTCTGCATCAACAATATCTTTATTGCAAGAACAATATGATATTGTAAGTTTTTGGTATAATCCGAATATTTACCCACTTCAAGAGTATGAATTAAGAAAAAAAGCATGGCAGGAATATATGCAATTTTTAAAAATAAGAATTACTGAAAAAAATGCTCAATGGCTAAGTAATGATGAGCTGTATGAATCTGTCTGGTTAGATAAAGCTGTTCGTTGTGATAAAGGAAGATGTTATTTTTGTTATGAAAAAAGATTAGAAGAAACGGCTATAAGAGCAAAAGAACTTGGAATATTGAATTTTTCAACCACATTACTTGCAAGTCCTTATCAAAAACATGAAGATATTCAACAACTTGCACAAAATATAGCAGAATTAAATGGGTTAAATTTTGTTTATATTGACCCAAGAAAAATTTTCTATACAGGTGTAAATCAGGTAAAAAAAATAGGATTATACAGCCAAAAATACTGCGGATGTAAACTGAGTATTAGAAAATAATATTTTTATTGAAAAATTTAACTAATTAAGATAAAATAAAAAATGAAATATTTTTTTATAAATAATGGAAAGATTATGGAAAAAAATAGAGGTTTTACACTTGTAGAATTGGTAATAGTTATAGTTATAGTTGGAATTCTTTCAATAGTAGCAGTTCCTATTTACAGAGGGTATACTAGAAAAGCTATGCTAACAGAAGGTAAAAGTTTAATAAGTGCCGTAGAAAATCAAGAAAAAATTTATTATGTTGAATTTGCAAAATATTACTCAGCATCTCAGACTGCATTTGATACTATACTTGATATTGATGCAAGAGCAAACAAATATTTTACAGCTTTCCAAGTTACAGTAGCAGGAGCTGCATTTACAGCTACAACTACTGGAATAGGCGGGGCTACAGGAATGAGTGTTACATTAAATAGTACAGATATTAAAAATAAATCTGTTATGACTGTAAATGGTGTGAGCGACTAATTTCTATTCTTAAATCTAATTTATAACATTCATAGAAAATGCTATTAAACTATATTTTTTATAATTTAATAGTGAGTTCTATTGCCCTATACATTCTAAATATGTAAAATATAAAAATTATCAAGAGTTATTTGGAGGTTGGCATATGTCTAACAAAAAGATTGGTATTATTACTTCTGGTGGAGATGCTCCTGGAATGAATGCTGCTATTAGAGCAGTAACAAGAGCAGGTATTTTCTCAGGGTTTGATATTGTTGGTTTTAGAAGAGGATTTAAAGGTCTTTTAGACGGTGAATATTTAAATCTTAATATTAGATCAGTAAGCGGTATTATTAATCTTGGCGGAACAATGCTTCATACAGGCAGATGTCCTGAAATGAAAACAGCAATTGGTTTAAATAAAGCAGTTAAAATCATAAAAGAACTTAATATAGACGGGATGATTGTTATCGGCGGTGATGGTTCTCTTGCAGCCGGTAATGCATTATGTAAAAAAGGAATAAAAGTAGTAAATATTCCTGCATCAATTGACAATGATGTATATGGTACAGACGAGACTATTGGTTATGATACAGCTCTTAATACCGCTGTTTCTGCAATAGATAAAATTAGAGACACTGCAACCAGCCACGATAGAATATTTGTTGTAGAAATTATGGGAAGAGAACATGGCTTTCTGACACTTGATGTTGGTATTGCTGCCGGTGTTGAATTTATTATTGTTCCGGAAATAAAAATAAAAATGGAAGAATTATATTCACAATTAAGAAAAGGTAATGTCAGAGGAAAAACATCTGAAATTATAGCTTTTGCAGAAGGTTGCGGCAGTTCAATGGAATTTGCAGATAAAATATCTAAAAATACAGGGTTAGATGTAAGAGTCAGTAATTTAGGATATATCCAAAGAGGCGGTACTCCGACAGCTAGGACAAGAATTTTAGCATCAAAATTTGGTGCATATGCAGTAAAACTTCTTGCAGAAGGAAAATCAAATCTTTTAGTTGGTCTTATTAATGGACAAATAACGACTACTGATATACCAACAGCAATCAAAAAAGAGAAAAGTTTTAATAAACTTGCTTATGAAGTTTTAAAGAAGTTATCAATATAATAAAGGGAATACAATGATAGATGCACTTTCGCTAATTAGAAGAGGAACAAACGAAATTATTTCAGAAGAGGAATTAAAAAAGAAGTTGTCTTCTGGAAAAAAATTAAGAATAAAATTAGGGGTTGATCCAACAGCTCCGGATTTGCATTTAGGACATAGTGTTATTATAAATAAACTAAAAGTATTCCAAGATTTAGGACATCAGGTTATATTTTTGATAGGAGATTTTACTGCAAAAATAGGAGATCCTTCCGGAAGATCTGCTACCAGACCTATGATGACTCAGGAACAAATTTTAAATAATGTTAAAACTTATCAAGAACAAGTTTTCAAAATTTTAGACAAAGAAAAAACAGAAGTTGTTTTTAATAGTAAATGGTTGTCAGAATTAGGAATAGAAGGTTTATTAAAACTTGCTTCTAAACATACTGTGGCACAAATGCTTGTCAGAGATGATTTTGAAAAGAGATATAAAGCAGATGTTCCAATAAGTATAGTTGAATTTATGTATCCATTACTTCAGGCATACGATTCAGTAGCATTGCAGGCAGATATAGAGCTTGGCGGCAGTGATCAGAAATTTAATTTGCTTCTTGCAAGAGACATGCAAAGAGATAATGGACAAGAACCACAAGTTGTTATTACAATGCCGCTTCTTGAAGGGACAGACGGTGTCAGAAAGATGTCGAAATCATATAACAATTATATATCATTAAATGATAGACCTCAGGATATGTTTGGTAAAGTTATGTCTGTGTCAGACGAGTTAATGTATAAGTATTATGAACTTTTAACACAAGACAATTTAGAGCAGGTTAAACAAATTCATCCTAAAGATGCAAAAGTTAATTTAGCAATGATATTAGTTGAAAGATATTGTAACAAGCAGGAAGCTGTAAATGCAAAAGATGAATTCGAAAAAATATTTGCAAAAAAAGATTTCCCAACTGATATAGAAGAATATGTTTGTGTTGATAATAAAATAAAAATATCGGAATTGTTATTTATATCGAAAATGGTAACAAGTAAAAATGAAGCCAGAAGATTGATTGAACAAGGCGGAGTAAAAATTAATTCTGAGAAAGTTACAGCAGATGATGAAATCGAAATCGAAAACGGTATGATTATTCAGGCTGGTAAAAGAAAATTTAAAAAAATTTTTAAGAGAGGATAAAGATGAAAAAAATTGGTTTAATGTTAACGATGTTCTGTTTTTCAGTTATGTTGTTTTCTTGTTCTTCTGCTCCAAAAATTACAAGAGTTGATGCTGATGAAGCAATTGATTTAAGTGGGAATTGGAATGATACGGATTCAAGACTTGTAGCTGATGAAATGATAGCAGATTCAGTTGTAAAACCTTGGATGGATAATTTTATAAAGCAAAAACAATCAAAGCCTAGAATAATTGTCGGAACTGTTTTGAATAAAAGTGACGAGCATATTAATACAGAAACTTTTGTAAAAGATCTTGAAAGATCTCTGATTAATACAGGTAAAGCAACATTTGTTGCATCAAAAGAAGAAAGAAATGAGATAAGAGATGAAAGAATGGATCAGGCAGATTTTTCAGAAGCATCAACAGTGAAAAAATTCGGTAAAGAAATAGGCGCAGATTTTATGCTTAGAGGTCAAATAAATACCATTACTGATGCTATAAAAAATCAAACTTTAAAATATTATCAAGTAGAATTAGAGCTTATTGATGTTGAAACTAACGAAAAAGTATGGATAGGTCAAAAGAAAATAAAGAAGGTTGTAGGCAAGAGTAAGTACAAAGCATAATTTATATGAAATGTTATAAATTCAAATATTTGATTATAGTATTTCTGCTTATATCTTCGTGTGCAGGTGTGCAGAAATATTATAATCAGCTTGAATCTTTTATGTTACAAGATAATCAGGCTGCCGCAGAAACATTGGCAACTGCATCTAAAGATGCTTATGGCGAAAAGAATGAACTTTTATATTATTTAGATGTTGGGATGTTAAGCCATTTTGCTCAAAAGTATAAAGAAAGTAACTCTGCTTTTGAAGAAGCAAAAAGAATATATGATGCAAATTATACAAAAAGTATTTCTTCCGGACTTTTTTCCCTTTTTACTAATGATAATACTGTTCCATATTATGGTGAGCCTTATGAAATGGCATATACAAGTATTTTTTGTGCTTTAAATTATATTATGCTTGGAATGAACAACGAATCTGTTGTTGAGGCAAGACAGATAGATAATTTATTTAAAAAAACTACAGCAGATTCTAAAGGGAAAGCTTTTTATACAGATGATGGTTTTGTTAGATATTTGATGGGTATTGTTTATGAAAATGCCGGATATTTTAATGATGCAGTAATTTCATATAAACTAGCGATAAAAGCATATCAAAATAATATATATATAGTACCGATTCCTGAAGATTTAATAAATGATTTATATACATTATATTATAACTTAGGTATGGGGCAAGAAGCATACGATTTAAAATCAAAATATCCAACGGCAAAAAGAATAGACAGTCCTCATACCGGAGAATTAGTTATTATTGATTATAATGGTTTAGCTCCAAAAAAAATAGAAAACATAATAGAATTATCGTTTTATAAAGCATGGCCATATTTTAATAGTGCACAAATTACAAATGAAGATCAGGCAAAAGCAGCAGAAGTAAGATCGGTAGTTCAAGCAGGTTTTTCCGATGATTATATAAAAGTTTCTTTTCCTAAATATTATAGGTACAATAACCAGGTAACTTCTTTTGCAATAGAGCAAATTAATAAAGAAAATAATGTTGTAAGTAATGAAATAAAAAGTTATATGGTAACAGATATTGGGACATTATTAGAGAATGCTTTGGAAAAGAAAAATGCTTTTATTTATGCAAGAACTATCGCAAGGGCTGTTGGCAGATATGTTTTAACTAAAACAGTCTCTGACAGTGTTAAAAAACAATCAAATAATGAATCATTAGGAATATTAACAAAAAGTTTATTAAATATTGCAACAAGTTATATGGAAAAAGCTGATACAAGATCGTGGAGAACTTTACCTGAAAACATTAATATGATTAGAACAAGATTACAAACAGGAACTTATGATATGAACATAAATTATTTGGACAATTATTCAAATGTAGTAAGTTCAAAAAGAATTTCTGTAATAATTCAGGAAAACAAAAAAACTTTTATATTAGTAAATTCTTTTATTAATTATAAAGGTAACATACAAAATGTACAAGAGTGTAAAAGCAATAACCAAGAAAATAAAAACAATGTACAAAATGTACAAGGAAACAGAAGACTCCGTTAAAGTATACGGATAAAATTTTAACATGAATGATTTAAACAATTTAATATGTCGTGAAATAAAAATAGACGTGACCAATATTTGCAATCTTTCATGTCCTTTATGTCCTGATACCGGAAGAAGAACAGCCAAACAGCAAGATCCGGAATTAATGTCTTTTGATAAGTTCAAAAAGTTTGTTGACGGTATAAAGGTTTTTCCGGAGCAGATTTCTTTCGGGAGTAAACATGAACCTTTAATTAATAAATCAATTTTTCAAATGATAGATTATATAAATACAAAGCAAAAATGTTTACAGACAACAATATTAACAAATTTAAATTTATTAAATTCAGTATCTGATTTAATAAATTCCAAAGTTAAAAATATATTGATAGGATTAGATGGAATAGATCAAGAGTCGTATAGCAAATACAGAGTTGGCGGCAATTTTGATGTTGTTATTAATAATATTAAATTAATACAAAAATACAAAAAAAATAATAATTTAGAATATCCAAAAATATCAATAATTTTTGTTGTTTTTCGTCATAACGAACATTTGATAGAACAGGCAAAAAGTTTTTTTAATCAATTAGATGTAGATATTTCTTTTAGAAGGACAGATGTTTACAATGGTTTTGAAGATTGGGTGCCAATAAATTTTGATAATGCGGATGTTAAAGAAAAATCAAAACTTTGTTGTGATGAACCATTTAAAACTGTAAACATAAATGTGTTTGGAGATGTATATCCTTGTTGTGCAGAAGAAATTATAAAATTCCCTATTGGGAATATTTTTAATGAATCATTTGAAAAAATATGGAATGGCAAAAAGATGATTGATATAAGAAATTTTTTGTTGAATAAAGTACAAAAAAAAGATATTGCTTGTTTATTATGCCCTATATATAAAAATAACGGATATACAGATGTCTAAAAATATTTTAGATTTAACAATAAATTATGATTCTGTTCTTGTTAGAATGGGAGCAAATAAATATAAAACAAAAATTGATGACAAAATTAAAATATCAATTATAGAATCTATAGATTTTGCGAAGAAACTTTTCCAGCCAAAATATGCAGTTTCTTTTTCTGATAAAAAAATAAAAGAAAACAAAATGTTTCTGGATGATTTTCTTATAGACAGCAAAGATATTTTTAAATTATTAAATAATTCGGATATTGTTTGTGGAATTGTAGCAACTGTTGGTAATTCAATTGATGATAAAATAAATTTATTATTAGAAGAAAAAAAACTTGCGCTGTCTTATATATATGATGCTATTGGTTCTATAGCAATAGAAGAATTAGTTGACAATATTTGTGATGATATTAAATTAACAGAAGCTAAAAAAAATATTATATGTACTAGAAGGTTTTCTCCAGGTTATGGAGATTGGGCAATTGAAAATCAAAAAACATTTCTAAAATGGTTGGGTGCGGAAAAAATAGGAATTAGTTTGTCTGAAAGTTGTCAAATGTTTCCTAGAAAATCAGTATCAGCAATTTTCGGTTTAGAAAGGGAAATATTATGAATAAATTAGAATTTAAAGAATTATTAAGAGAAAAAGTTTTAATCTTAGATGGTGCAACTGGGACTCAATTACAAAAATTAGGCTTTTTAAAAGATGTATCTACTCCTGAAGAATTGAATATAAAATATCCGGAAAGAATAAGACAAATTTATTCATCTTATATATCCAGTGGTTCAGATATTATACTGGCAAATACTTTTGGGGCAAATAAGTTAAAACTTAAACAGTATAATTTAGTTGATAAAATGTCAGATATTATTCATGCAGGTGTATCTATAGCAAAAGAAGAAGCAAACAAAACAAATTCTTTTGTTGCTGGTGATATATCATCAATAGGGTCTTATTTATATCCATTGGGGGCAGTATCATTTGATAATGCTTATGAGGCTTTTAAAGAACAAGCACAAATTTTAAGAGATGCCAAAGTTGATTTGATAATAATTGAGACAATGACAGAAATAAAAGAACTTAAAGCTGCTGTTCTTGCGACCAGAGATGTTTATGACGGACCAATAATAGTTCAGATGACATTTACAAATGACGGCTCTACAGTTACAGGAACAGATATTTTGAGTTTTATAGCTATGTCAGAAAGTTTACAAGTAGATGCTTTAGGTATGAATTGTTCTGTCGGCCCTAAAGAACTTTTAAAATTAGCACAACTTATGGCAAAAAATACCAATTTGCCAATATCATTTAAGCCTAATGCAGGTATGCCGAAACTTATAAACAGAGAAACAATTTTCCCTGGAACATCAGAAGAATTTCTTGATATTTCTTTGCAGGCATATGAAAGCGGGATAAACCTTTTTGGCGGTTGTTGCGGAACAACACCTGAATATATAAAACTTCTATCAGACAATTTAAAAAATAAAAAACCGATAAAAAGAGAATTTATAAAACATCATTTGCTTTCCAGTAGAACTAAAGCTGTAGATTTGAATTTATTGCAAAGACCTATAAAGATTGGTGAAAGAATTAATCCTACAGGTAGAAAAAAGTTTCAACAAGAGTTATCAAAAAATATATTCGGATTAGTTAAATCTGAAGCTAGGCAGCAAGTACAAAACGGTGCAAATATTTTAGATGTGAATATGGGATTACCCGGGGCAGATGAAACTTCTTTGATTGTTCAGGCAGTTAATGAAATACAAGAAATTGTAAATGTCCCTTTATCTTTGGATTCCAGTTTTCCGGAAGCTTTAAATCAAGCTTGTAAACATTGTGCAGGGAAACCATTAATAAATTCAGTTAATGGCGAAACTGAAAAATTAGATTTAATATTACCTATAGCAAAAAGATACGGTGCAAGTTTAATAGCCTTAACGGTAGATGAACAAGGGATACCAAATACATGGCAAAAAAGAATAGAAATAGCCGGAAAAATATTAGAATTTGCTGATAAATATGGTGTTAACAGAAGTGAAATAATTTTTGATTATTTAACATTATCAGCTAGTTCATCACCGGAGCAAGCTGAAGAAACTTTGTATGCTGTTAAACAATCTAAACTAAAATTTCCGGAATGTAAAACATTGTTGGGTGTATCAAATATATCGTTTGGTTTGCCTTCAAGACAAACTATAAATTCAACATTTTTGAAAATGGCTTTAGATGTTGGCTTAGACTTTGCTATATGCAATCCGTCTTTGGATTGGGATATTGATGACAGTTATGCAAGAGATTTATTAACGAATAAAGATCCTAATGCAAAAAAATATGTTGCTCAATTTTCTAATGTTGCAAAAGCTGTTACAACTCAGGAAACATCATTGTCACCAAAAGATAAACTGTTTAATTCAATCATTAATGGTGATAAAGAGTATATGATTGAATTAATAGATGAAATTTTAAAAGAAGACAATAATCCTTTATTTATATCCAATGAACTTATTTTAAAAGCACTTAATATTGTTGGTGAAAAATTTAATTCTAAAGAATTTTTCTTGCCGCAAGTTATAATGGCGGCAGAAGCATCTCAAATTGCTTTTGCACATATTAAGCCAATGTTAAAAAAAGAAAAAAATGTAGTTTATGGCAAAGTTGTTATGGCAACAGTTAAAGGTGATGTTCATGATATAGGGAAAAACATAGTTTGCGCTGTGCTAGAAAGTTTTGGTTTTGAAGTTTTTGATATAGGGAAAAATATAGATAAAGAAACAATTATTCAAAAGGCAAAAGAGTATGATGCAGATATTATAGGTCTTTCTGCTCTGATGACAACGACAATGGTAGAAATGGAAAAAGTTATAGAACTTAAAAACTCATTAAATATGGATATTAAAATTATGGTAGGCGGGGCTCCGGTTACCAAAGAGTTTGCTGAAAATATCGGGGCAGAAGGATATTCAAGAGATGCAATTGAAGCAGCAAGAGTAGCAACAAGTTTAATAAAATAGCCAATAAGATTTTCTGTTTTGACAACGATATAAAATATTATGTAAAATCAATCATATTTTAAAATCTAGGGAGTTCAAGAAATGGCAATAGTAAAAGCTTTTAATGGTATCAGATATTCTAAGGGAAATATTACAAATGAAATTTGTCCACCTTATGATGTAATTAGTCCGGAAGAAAAAACTCAATTAAAAAAGAAATCAAAAAATAATATGGTTCAACTTGAACTTTCAGATTCAGAAGGCTCAAAGAACAAATATGTCCAAGCAAGTTTTTTATTTAAAAAATGGATACAAGAAGGTGTTTTAGCACAAGATGATAAACCATCATTGTATTTTTATGAACAGGTTTTTAAAGATCATGGTAAAAAAATGGTCAGAAGAGGATTCTTTACTGCTTTAAAACTCGAAAATCCTCATGGCGGAGCAGTAAAAGCACATGAAAAAACGCTTGCGAAACCAAAAGCAGACAGATTAAGTTTATTGAAAGCAGTTAAAGCAAATTTAAGCCCTATTTTTGGTTTATTCAATGATGATAAGAAAAAAATTGTTGCTATATGTAAAAATATAGCAAAAAAGAAACCGGCAGCAACAGCAACAGATAAAGAAGGAACATCTCATAAATTATGGATTATTTCAGATGAAAAAATTATTGCTGATATTGCGAAATCATTAATAAGCAAGAAAATTTTCATAGCTGATGGACATCATAGATACGAAACAGCTTGGAACTATTTACAATATGTCAAAAGTAAATCTAAGAATTTCTCAGATAAAAATGAATATGGATATGTTTTGGCATATTTGTGTCCTATGGAAGATTCAGGCATCTCAATATGGCCTACACACAGAGTAATAGAGTCTCCTAGTGATATTGAAGAAAATATAGAAAAATATTTTAATGTTTTACCGGCAAAAGATTTTGAAAAATTACAAAAAGAAAAAGTTCAACCTATTTTGATTTTTAAAGATGGTAAATACAGAACATTGCAAATAAAAAATCCTGCATTACTTAAAAAAGCTATGCCTGACAAATGTCAAGCATACAGGAATTTAGGTGTAAGCATATTGCATTCTATATTAATACCTCAAATTACAGCGGATAAATATGTTTATGTAAAAAATGATAAGGAAGCTATTTCTTTAGCAAAGAAAACGAAAAAGATTGCAATTTTAGTTCCTGCAACTCCAGTTGAGGCAATAAAAGAAATTGCATTAAAAAATGAAACTATGCCACAAAAATCAACTTACTTTTTCCCTAAACTTGCTAGTGGAATAATTATTCATACTGTATGTTAGGAATCGGAATAGATATTATTGTAATAGTCTTATTATTTATTTTATTATACATTGGTTTTAGTGTAGGTATAATAAAAAGTTGTTTTGCTGTATCTGCGGGATTTTTTTCAATACTTTTAGCTGAGAGTTATCCATATCAAATAGGTATAAATTACTATTTGATATTTATTGCAGCCGCTATTGGAATTTTTCTTGTAGGATTGCTTATTTTCAAAATATTTAAATTTTTATATTTATCTATATTTGATAAAATGATGGGTGCATGTTTTGCTATTGCACTTTGGTTTATATTATCTGCCAATTTTATTGTTCCTATTTTAAACCAATCATCAAAACCGGTAGATACAAAAGTAAGTTCTGTAATATCAAGGATATCATCAAAATTTTTCCCTTCATTTAATAAGTACACACCAAATTTTATGGTAGTTGAAAAAATTAAAGATAGTAAAGATTATATATTAATGATAAAGGAGCAAATATGAAAAAGCTAAAGCTTGGTTTTCCAAAAGGCAGTTTGCAGGATTCAACAATTGAATTATTTAAAAAAGCAGGTATAAGAATAAATGCATCCTCTAGATCTTATTTCCCAAGTTGTGATGATGAAGAAATAGAAATTATGCTTGTTCGCTCTCAAGAAATGGCAAAATATGTACAAGATGGAGTTTTTGATGCAGGTCTTACAGGTTTTGATTGGATATGTGAAAGCGGTGCAAATGTTAAAGAAGTTTGCGAATTACAATATGCAAAATCCGGCTTTAGACCGGTAAGATGGGTTTTGGCAGTTCCAAATGATTCAAAAATTAAAAAAATTCAAGACCTTCAAGGCAAAAGAGTTGCAACAGAATTATTAAACTATACAAAAAAATATTTTACTAAAAACAAAGTAAAAGCAAATATAGAATTTTCTTGGGGAGCAACAGAAGCTAAAGCAGGAAGACTTGTAGATGCTATTGTTGAACTTACAGAAACAGGTTCTTCATTAAGAGCAAATAATTTAAGAATTGTTGAAGAAATTTTGGTTTCCACAACAAGATTTATAGCAAACGATAGTGCATGGAAAGATAGTTGGAAAAGAGAAAAAATAGAAAATCTTGCAATTTTATTAAAAGGGGCATTAAATGCTGAAGGTATGGTAGGTTTGAAAATGAATATACCTTTTAAAACATTGCCACAAGTAGAGAAAATTTTGCCTGCATTGAGAAAACCTACAGTATCAAATTTAAGTGATGGTAACTGGGTTGCTTTAGAAGTAATTATTGAAGAAAAAATTGTTAAAAAGATACTTCCTGCACTTAAAAGAGTAGGAGCTGAAGGAATAATAGAATATCCTCTAAATAAGATTATTTATTAAAAGTGCAATTTTATATTTAAGGTATACTTTTATGATTGTAAGTCTTATATATTGTTACACAACGACTTGCAATTATTTTGCTACGATAAAATAATGATGGAAAAAGGAAGTGTATATGTCAGAAAATATCAGAGTAAGATTTGCTCCATCTCCAACAGGAGATTTGCATATAGGTGGAGTAAGAACAGCATTGTTTAATTGGTTGTATGCAAAAAAAGAAAAAGGTACTTTTATTTTGAGAATTGAAGATACCGATGAAGCAAGATCTACAGACCAATCAACAAGTATTATTATAGATGCTTTGAATTGGTTACAGCTTAACTGGCAGGAAGGACCTGGTAATGAGTTGCCGGAATATGCTCCTTACTATCAGATGAAAAGAAAAGAGTTAGGCATATACCAAAAATATATTGATATATTAATAGAAAAAGGTTTTGCATATAAATGTTATTGTACTCCGGAAGAAGTTGAAAAAATGAGACAACAAGCATTGCTTTCAAAACTTCCGCCAAAATATAACGGACATTGTGCTAACTTAACAGAAGAAGAAAAACAACAAAAAGAAAAAGAAGGAAGAACTGCTGTTATAAGATTTAAAATGCCGAAAGAAGGCAATATTGAATTTAACGATATAGTTAGAGGTCATGTTAGTTTTGAAAATGCTTTACTTGACGATTTTGTTTTGATGAAGGCAAACGGAGTTCCTACATATAATTTTGCTTGTGTTGTAGATGATTATTTAATGAAAATAACTC
>JAQVBD010000015.1:0-4249 GCA_028690485.1 Endomicrobiaceae bacterium | reverse complement strand
GATATAGTTAGAGGTCATGTTAGTTTTGAAAATGCTTTACTTGACGATTTTGTTTTGATGAAGGCAAACGGAGTTCCTACATATAATTTTGCTTGTGTTGTAGATGATTATTTAATGAAAATAACTCATGTTGTCAGAGGAGATGATCATATCTCAAATACTCCAAGACAATTAAATATTTTTAAAGCTCTTGGATGGGAAATGCCGCAATTTGCACATTTATCAATGATATTAGGTTCAGATGGCGCAAGACTTTCAAAAAGACACGGACATACTTCAGTTTTAGAGTATAGAAGAGAAGGATATTTAAGAGAAGCTTTAATTAATTATCTTGCTTTGTTAGGCTGGTCAACATCAGACAGTCAGCAATTATTTGAACATGATGAACTTATAGAAAAATTTTCATTAGACAGATGCAATAGCAGTCCGGCAACTTTTGACTTAACAAAATTGTTATGGATGAACGGAGAATATATAAGAAAGAAATCTGTAGATGAAATATATGATTTATTTATGGATTGGATAAAGTTCACACAACAAGAAAGTATTATAGAAAACTGGGATAAAACTTTACTTAAAAAAGCTATTGAACTTGAACATGAAAAAATTAAATTAATAAAAGATATTCCGGCTTTAGTTGAGTTTTTCTTTAAAGAGCTTGAGTTTGATGAAACAGCTGTAAATAAAGTTTTCTTATCAGAAAAAACAAGAGATAGTGCAAAAATTGTTTTAACAGAAACTCTTAACCGCTTGCCGAAAGAGGAATTGTTTACACCTGAATCTTTGGAACAGTTTGCCAGAAATCTTGCTGTTGAGAAAGAAATTAAAACCGGACAAGTTTTTCATCCAATCAGAGTTGCTGTTTCCGGAAGAACACAAGGTCCTAGTTTGTTTCATATGATGGAAGTTATGGGAAAAGATGAAGTTCTCAATAGAATACAATTAACAATTAATAAATATTTTAAATAAAGAGGTAACAATATGGATCCAAAAGAATTAAATCAACACTTATTTAGTTTAATATCAATGTTTGCGTCAGCCTGCTGGCAGCAGATTGGTAAAGTCCCAAATCAAATTGACGGGAAAATAACAAAAGATTTAAAAAGTGCACAAGTAACAATAGATATGTTGTTAATGCTTAGAGATAAAATGAAAGGGAATTTAACAACAACAGAAGAAAAATTACTTACAGATACAATTTCGAATTTGCAAATGAATTATGCAGATGAAGCTGCTAAAGGCGATACCCCAAAAGTTGAAGATAAAAAAGAAGAAATAAAGACAGAAGCAAGTACACAAGAAACTAAATAAAATTTTTATTGAAAAATATAAAAATTGCAGTGAAAAAAAATTTATGGAGGCTGGAAGATGAATTCTTATATCAGCACAGTATTACAGGAAGTAAAACGAAGATCGCAGGATGAAACGTTGTTTTTGCAAGCAGTAGAAGAAGTTTTGGAGTCAATTACACCAGTTGTAGAAAAGCACAAAGAATTTCAAGATGCTGCCATTCTTGAAAGAATTGTAGAACCTGAAAGACAAATTATTTTCAGAGTTCCTTGGCAGGATGATAAAGGTATTATGCATGTCAACAGAGGTATGAGAGTTCAATTCAATTCAGCTCTCGGTCCTTACAAAGGCGGGTTGAGATTCCATCCGTCAGTCCGATTGGATACAATCAAATTTTTGGGATTTGAACAGATATTTAAAAATTCTTTAACCGGTCTTATGATGGGTGGAGGAAAAGGTGGCTCTGATTTTGACCCTAAAGGTAAATCAGATGCAGAAGTTATGAGATTTTGTCAAAGTTTTATGACAGAACTTTGTAAACATATTGATGCAGATACAGATGTTCCTGCAGGCGATATTGGTGTTGGTGGAAGAGAAATTGGTTATATGTTCGGACAATATAAAAGATTAAGAAACACATTCCACGGAGTTTTGACCGGTAAAGGTCTGACTTACGGGGGCTCTCTTGCCAGAACAGAAGCTACAGGATACGGTGTAGTATATTTCTGTCAGGAAATGTTAAAAGATAAGAAAACTTCATTTGAAGGAAAAACTGTTGTTATATCAGGTTCCGGAAATGTTGCTATATATGCAGTAGAAAAAGCTACACAATTAGGTGCAAAAGTTGTTGCATTGTCAGATTCAAGCGGATATATTTACGATAAAGACGGAATAGATTTGGATTTGGTAAAAAGATTAAAAGAAGTTGAAAGAAAAAGAATTTCAGAATATGTAAAAGAAAGAAAATCAGCTATATATAAAGAAGGCTGTAAAGATATTTGGACAATTAAATGCGATATAGCTTTGCCATGTGCAACACAAAATGAACTTGACGGGGATGCAGCAAAAACCCTTGTTAAAAATGGTTGTATGTATGTTGCAGAGGGAGCAAATATGCCTTCTACTCCGGAAGCTATAGC
Source organism: Endomicrobiaceae bacterium (assembly GCA_028690485.1). Classification (GTDB taxonomy): domain Bacteria; phylum Elusimicrobiota; class Endomicrobiia; order Endomicrobiales; family Endomicrobiaceae; genus Praeruminimicrobium. The sequence continues at coordinate 1,820 of JAQVBD010000015.1, read as the reverse complement.
AGTATTTATTTCTTCTAAGATTAGCTATGCTCCAGGAAAGGCTTCAAATGCCGGCGGAGTTGCAACTTCAGGACTTGAAATGTCACAGAATTCACAAAGACTTTCTTGGACATTTGATGAAGTTGATAATAAATTGCATCAGATAATGATCAATATTCATAATTCTGCTAAAAATGCTGCTGAAGAATATGGAACACCGGGAAATTTAGTAAATGGTGCAAATATTGCAGGATTTAAAAAAGTAGCAACAGCTATGTTAGCTCACGGTTTAATATAGAAAATAAAGATATTTTAGATAAATAGAAAGCACTCAGTATAAAATATTGAGTGCTTTCTTATTTTTTATTTTAAAATTATTAGTAATTTTTAAGGTAATACTTACATAAATGTTTTATTGGACAAATATCATGATTAGGCTTTCTGGCTTTACAAATTCTTCTCCCCAATGTCTGTATAAGAAAAGAAATTTTTATCCAATATTGTTTAGGAACTATTTTCATTAAATCTTTTTCAATTGTTTTTGGGTCAGAAGATTTTGATAACCCAATTAAATTTGTAAGTCTTATTACATGAGTATCAACGGCAATTCCTTCTGAGATACCGTATCCGCTGCCTAAAACAATATTAGCTGTTTTTCTGGCAACACCTTTAAGTGTTATCAACTCTTCCATTGTTTTTGGAACAATGCCGTTATATTGTTGCAGTATAATGTTTGCAGTTGCAATTATGTTCTTTGTTTTATTTCTAAAAAACCCTGTAGATTTTATATCTTTTTCGAATTCATGAATATCTGCATTTGCATAATCATTTATTGTTTTATATTTCTTAAATAATGCAGAAGTTACAATATTAACTCTTTTATCTGTACATTGAGCTGATAAAATAGTTGCTACTAAAAGTTCGAAAACATTACTGAAGTTCAAAGCAATATCGATGCCTTTATATTCTTCATCTAATATTTTAATTATTTCATCTATATTATTATTTTTCATTAAGAGTTTTGATTACTTGTTTGTGAAGTAATTTATTTGAAGCTACTATATTTTGTCCGAATAAGAAGTCATTCCCGTTTTTATAGTCAGATACTTTCCCGCCTGCTTCTTCAACCAACAATATTCCGGCGGCGGCATCCCAAGGTTTTAGTCCTTCTTCCCAAAAAAAATCAAATCTGCCGCAGGCAACATAAGCAAGATCTATTGCTGCAGAACCAAATCTTCTTAATCCTTGGGTTTCTAACATAATATTTTTAAAATTATTAAGTACTCTGTCAGAATTTTCTCTTACATAATAAGGAAATCCAGTTACAGGTAATGCACGGATCATTTCTTTTATCACAGATACTTTGATTTTTTTACCGTTTAAAAAGCTGCCCTTGCCTTTTTCAGCGACAAACAACTCTTTTAATGCCGGTGCATATACTACTGAAGATACTATTTGATTTTTATATTGTAGACCAATTGAAATACAAAATGTCGGGACTCCATGAACATAATTGACTGTACCGTCTAAAGGATCTATTATCCAGCAATAGTCATTATCTTGTTTTAAAAAAGTATCTTTTTCTTCTGCAATTATATTGTGTAAAGGGAAAGATAATTTAATTTTATTGATGATTGCTTTTTGTGATTGTTTATCTGCAATGGTTACCGGATCAATTATACCTTTATATTCAATTTCTTTAATTTTATTGAAATATTTCAGTAAAACTTCCGAACCTGCATAAGCGCTTTCTATTGCAACATTTGTGAATTTATTAAATTTCATGATTTTCTCAAAAAAACAAGTCCATTCTTATTAAAGAAAGGACTTTTAAATTTTTT
>JAQVBD010000063.1 GCA_028690485.1 Endomicrobiaceae bacterium | reverse complement strand
GAGTCAAAAATATATTATGAGAAAGGAAGAAAGACAATATCAGATAGCTTTTTTAAGTTCTTAACTGATAGAATTAGTCATATAAAAAACAAAGAAGATTTTAAATACTTTTTGATGCATTACGAAGCCCTGCTAGGATATTTTAAATATTTTGAACAAAATAATAAAAATAAATAAGACATTAAAAATATGAAAATAAAAGAAATAATCAAATTAAAATTTGAATTAAAGTTATTATCAGGGCTACACATAGGATCAGGTACTGATTCAATGAAAATAGGAGGTATTGATTCTTATGTTATTAAGAATCCCATCAATGATCAACCATATATACCTGGCAGTTCATTGAAGGGAAAAATAAGATCTTTGGCAGAATTAATTATTGGAAAAGATGAAGAAGATTTAATTTTTAAAATTTTTGGAAGGGGAGCTGATTCAACAAATGATCAAGAGATAACAAGAATTATAGTTAGAGACTTATTTATGAACCAGTATTGGAAATCTAAATTTACTGAGACTAAGGAGACTGGCATTGCTTTTACTGAAGAAAAAGCAGAAACAAGAATAGACAGAGAAACTTCTGAGGCGATGCCCAGGTTTATTGAAAGGGTTCCTGCTGAAGTTACTTTTGACGGAGAAATAATATTAAAAATAATTGAGGGAGATGAAGAAAAAGAAGAAATGATGAAAAATATCATAAATAAATCTTTGGAGTTAATTGAGTCAGATGCCTTGGGTGGCTCTGGAAGTAGGGGTTATGGACAAGTCAAGATAAGTAATAAAAATTGGGAAATTATATGAACCAAATATTTGAAATAGAATTAGAAGTTATCACCCCTATTCACATTAGTTCCGGGAAAGAAATATCTGTTAATAATTATATCATCAAGGATGGAAAATTTTATAAATATAATATTAATAATGTTATTAAAAATTTAAATGATGAGGAAAAAAATAACTTTAAAAAAATTCTAAGTAGTGATTTTGCAACAACAAGGGAAAATATCTATAAATACATCTTATATAATTTTAACAATATTAATTTTGATTATATAGCAGAAGTTTCACAAAAAAGTGGAAAAATAAACAGATCATTTACAAAAAATTTAATTGAAGACTTATATAGAAAAAACATATTTAATGCAAAAATAGAACAATTAAATCAATTTGGAATTAAAGAATTTATTGGCGTAAATAATAAGAAGTATATACCAGGAAGTAGTATAAAGGGAGCGATAAGAACTGCTATTTTAAGCGAAAGATCAAACTGGAAAGAAATAGAAAAGGACCAAGCAATCAACCCTTTTAAATTTCTAATGATTACCGATACTTTATTGTTCAACAATGGAATTGAAATTTCTTCCATTGATAGGGTTAGCAAAAATAATTTTGCTGAAATTTTAACAATTGGACATAAAGTTAATTTTAAAATAAAAATTAGAAAAGAGGCCTTCCAAATAGATAATATTGTTTCCTGTATAAATAATTTTTATAAAAAATCGGTAGAATATAATATAAGTGGACTTCAAGAAATGAACCGCTCTTTATCTAATAAAGATCATAAGAAAAAAGAAAAAAATAATTTAATTATTGAAAATTTCAAGAACATATTATTAACAATAGAAGGATTTCAAGAAAATGAATTTATCCTTAATTTAGGCTTTGGTGGTGGAAAAATATTTAAAACCATTCCGACTCAAAAAAATAGACGTTTTCAGCCTCGTCCAAATAGTAAAATTAGCATAGAATCAGCAGGAGTTCCGCTTACTTACAACTTGATAAACAAACGAATAATGGGATGGGCTAAATGCAAAATAATTAATTAAATTTTATGAAAAAAATAAAAAAAATTATCATAAAACCAAAATCATCATTCTTAACCCCAATCAGGGCAGATATAATTTTTGGGCAAATCTGTTGGTCTATTCTGTGCAACGAGGGAGAAGAACAGTTAAAATTATTTTTAAGTTATTTTAAAAATGCTCCATTTTTCCTTATCAGTGACGGTTTCACGGATGGATACCTACCAAAACCATTAATTACAGTAGAAAAGAATAGAGAAATCACAAAAAAAGAAAGGAGTAAAAAAATAGATGAGGCCAAAAAAGCAAAAAAAATAAAGTTAATAAAAGTTGAAGATTTTATTAATATTTGCAAAGGAGAAATTAACACTATTGATGAATTAATTGTTCCTGAATATAAATCTTTTTTTAGTGTCGAAAAAGAAAGCATAAGAAATAATACGAAAAATAAAGATGATGGTCTTTTCTCGCAAAAAGAATTTTGGACGAACAAGAAATATTCTTTTTATATTAAAATAATAAATAAAGATTTATTTGATAAGTTTTTAATAGAAAAATATATTCATCAAATTTTTGAAATATTAGGCTATGGAGCAGGCACTTCTATTGGAAAAGGATTTTTTGATATAGAAATTGAAGATTTTAAATATTTTGACGACTTAAAAGGTGATTATAAAATACTTTTATCTCACTGTGTCCTCAACAAAGAGGAAAGAAATCTACTACTTGATTCTCGTTATAAAATAGAATTAAAATATGGGAAATTAGGAAATATCAAATCGCTATCTTTAAATCCTTTTAAAAAACCCTTAATTCAAATTATACCAGGAAGCATTATTAAGACTGAAAAAGAATATATTGGAGAAATGCTTAATTTAATTGAATCACAAAAAGAAGTTTTAGATTATAATTATGGGTTATTAGTACCCTCTTTAACGAAATCAATATGAAATTTATTAGCTTTATTGGAAATAGGAATCTTTATTATCACGATGAGCCACTCGCAAAGGATCCTAATTTAAAAGAATATTATAACAATAACCAAAAAGAGCTGGCTCTTTATTTACTTGAAGAATATAAAACAGAAAAAGAATATCTTAAAGAAAAAATTATTTCTTTTTTCTTAAAAAATAATAATTATAAATTTGAAAAATATTTTATAGTGGGAACCAATCAAAGTAGTCCAATTGCTGGTAAAAATGATACTATTTATCAAACAAAAATCATAAAAAACAAATTAGAAGAAAATTTTAATGAATGTTTGGGTAATGTTGAAATAATAGAATATAAAGGTAATCCAAGCAATGAAGAAGAGGTCATGGATTTTTTTAAAAATGAGATGCATAAATATTTAAAAAAGGATGATGATGTTGTCTTTTTAAGTGCGGGAGGCACTTATCAAACTAAAATAAATATGATTCTTTGGGGAATAGACAAAGAAAATTTAAATAATTTTACTGTTTTTTCCTTAAGCGAATATGATAATGAAATAAGAAAAAACTCTTGGCCTAGAATAATAAAAGAAAGCTCCATAAAAGAAAATATTAAAAAATCCTTAGATTCTTGGGATATAAAATATTCAAGACTTTTAATAGATAATTTTAATATAATTAACAAAGGTTCTCCAGAATACAAATATGTTCTATTTTTAGAAAAAAGAATTAATAATTTGGATTTAATTTCTTCCATAAAAGACTTGAAAGAGACTGAATTATCAAATATTTTCAAGGAATTATCAGAAGACAATAGAGAGATAATAAAAGAAATGTTTTCCTTAATTCAAATATGCTATGAAAAAAGAAACTATTTAATAATAACTCTTTTATTGAAGTCTTTTGCCGATATCTTTAAAAAGCAAATTTCTAAAGAAAAAAAGATTGATATTCCAGAACATAATAATGAAAACTTAAGAAAGAGCTGGAATAATGAAATTATTAAAGAAATAGAAAAAATCAATGAATCAGAAAAAAAGATTTTCTTTTTTGCTAATAGTAGGGATGGTATATCCAAATATAGAAATTCTTCTTTGATAACTCATGGAGTAGGATCGATAAATAAAGATGAATTTGATGGATTATTTGCTAATTCTTCTTTTAAGAATTACACTAATTTTATGAATGAATCAGATAATATTTTTAAATGGAAAGAAAATTACGATAACTATGTGAAAATAAAAAAACAAATTAAAATAAAAATATAATGTTTTATTCTATAGTAATAAAATTAAAACCTGCGGAAAATTTCTTTGTTCCAATCTATACAGGTCATTTTACATATGCTTTTTTTCTTAGCATTGTAAACAAAGCAAATCCTAATTTAGCAAAAAAATTATATAATCCCAACGAAATCAAGCCCTTTACTTTATCTGGGCTTATAGGTAAATTTATAAAAAAAGAAAGATCATTGTATGCCTCAAAAGAAAACGAGTATTATATTAGAATAACCATATTGGATAGTTCTCTTTTTTCATCTATTATCTCTATTTTGTTAGACAATAATTTTAAAGAAATTAATATCGGAAAAAATAAATTCATTATCAAAAAAGTTATCATCAATCATCAAGAAAATCAACTAACCTCCTTTGAAACTATTGATGGCTTATGGTCTTCTTCTTCGACAGACGATGATAGGATTATTTTAAAATTTATGTCTCCAACATTCTTTAAATTAGGGGGCGACAATTATCTTTTTCCAGAGCCCAATAAGGTTTTTGGAAGTATTGAAAGGAAGTTTCTTGTTTTTGCTCATGGATTTATTGGTAAAGAAATAGAAAAAGAAGAAAACATTTTTAATAAAATTAAAGTCTCAAGAATTAATAACTTGTCAACAAATATAGTTCAATTAAAAAATGGAAAACAGATTGGCTTTAAGGGAGAAATTTATTATGATTTAAAAATCAAAGATAAACCAATTATAAAATACATTAACGTTTTAGCAAATTTTGCAAAATATTCAGGCGTGGGAGCAAAAACAACCTTAGGATTTGGACAAACAATAAAAGGAAATTTAACAAATGAAAACTAATATTTATATTATCCATAAGGAAACTAATATTGAATGCCATAATCAAATTGTTAGTATAAAAAATAAAGACATTGAATATAGCATTCCCGTCGGGAGCATAAAATCAGTACATATTCTTGCAGATAATTCATTGAATGTTAATTTTCTTAGGGCCTGCTTAAAATACAACATACCAATGTATTTTATTTCTAATATGGGTAAATATTTAGGAAAAATAAATAATATTCACAATAAAGCAATAAGAAATAGGCTTCTGCAATATGAAATTAATTGTAATAACGAGAAAAGAATAAAAATATCAAAAGATATTATTAGAGGTAAAATAAATAATTCGTTACAAATGCTTTATAGATTGAGAAGATTAATGAATTATAATTTATCAGAAGAAATAGATCAAATTGTTAGAAACAAAGAATCAATTAATAGAGCACAAACAATAGAAGAAATTAATGGCTACGAAGGATATATTGCAAGAAACTATTTCCAAGGGTATGGAAAATGTCTACCCAAACCATTTAATTTTAGATCAAGAACAAAACATCCTCCATTAGACCCAGCCAACAGTCTTTTAAGTTTTGGCTATACATTACTAGCAAATAATATCATGACAGCAATAGAAACAAATAATATGGATCCATATATTGGATTCATACATTCTTCAAATAAGAATAGCCCCGCGCTAGTATTTGATTTAATGGAAGAATTTAGATCTATAACAATTGATCATATTGTTATTAATTTAATTGAATCTAAAAAAATTGATTATTATGATAATTTTAAAATAAATAAAAATGGCAGTGTTTATATTGATAATAAAGCTAAAAAATTATTAATTAAAAATTACGAAAAAAGATTAAAAACAAAAATAAATTATGATAATAAGAATATTGAGATAGAAAAAATATTTAATCGTCAAGCAGAAAAACTGAAAAAAGCAATCAAAGAAAACAAACCATATGAACCTTTTTCGTTTAGATAATAATTTTTTATTTTTATGATTATCGTATTAGCTTATGATATAACCAATACATCAAAAAGAAATAAGATTATAAGAGTTCTTAGAGCTTACGGAAAAAGAGTGCAAAAATCAGTTTTTGAATGTGATATAGTCGAAAAAGAAAGACTTGATATTTTTTCAAAAATTGTTAAAATAATGAAAGAACCTAAAGATAATAATGATTCTGTTCGCATCTATAAGGTTTGCGATAAATGCTTAAAGCAAACAAATATTATAGGAAAAGGAACAATAGAAAAAAGACCAAGCTATTTAATAATTTAATATATTCTCGCAATATATAAAATATAGATAAATAATGTTTTTAACAACTTTAAAAGCAAATAAGAGAAGAATAATAATTAATTCTCGCAAAAATAGCTATAAAGCCTTTGTTTTATTATCTTTAGGGTCAAAGGATAAAAAATCCCTACTTTATAGATAGGGATTGCGAC
>JAQVBD010000062.1 GCA_028690485.1 Endomicrobiaceae bacterium | reverse complement strand
GCTTTATCTGTTATTTGTTCTGATGATGATTCAAGAATTATCGTTGCAAGAAAAGATGCTCCTCTTATATTAGGTGTTGGAAATAATGAAAATTTCATTGCATCTGATGTTTCTGCTTTGCTTTCATATGTAAGAGATGTAATTTTTCTTGAAAATGATGATATCGCCGAAATAAAAAAAGATTCAATTAAAATATTTGATAAAAACGATAATGAAGTTACAAGAAATATTCAAAAAATTCTTTGGGATGCTATACAAGCTGAAAAATGCGGATATAAACATTTTATGCTTAAAGAAATTTATGAACAATCACAAACTATACAAGATACATTTAGAGGAAGAATATCTGTTGAAGATAATAAAATCTTACTTGAAACAATAAACATTTCAAAAGAATTATTAAATAAAATTTCTAGAATATGCATTGTTGCTTGCGGGACTTCTTATCATGCAGGTCTTGTAGCAAAATTTCTAATAGAGGACTTAACTTCAATCCCAACAGAAGTTAATATTGCTTCTGAATTTAGATATGGAACTCCTGTTCTTAACAATACAGTTTTGACTATTTTTATTTCTCAGTCTGGAGAAACAGCAGATACTTTGGCTGCTTTGAAACTTGCTAAAGAAAAAGGTTCTGTAACACTTGCAATTTGTAATGTTATCGGCTCAAGTATTAGTAGAGAAGCTGATAATGTTTTATATACTCATTGCGGTCCTGAAATAGGTGTTGCTTCAACAAAAGCATTTACCGGACAATTAACGGCTCTATATTTATTAGTTATGGATTTTGCTATAAAAAAAGAAACTATTTCTAGTGAAAAATTATCATATCTTATAAAACAGTTATGGAATATTCCTATAAAAGTTACTGAATGTTTAAAACAATCAGAGCAAATTTTAAAAATAGCAAAAATTTTTCATCAAAAAAAACAGTTTATTTATTTAGCTAGAAATATAAATTATCCTATAGCATTAGAAGGCGCATTAAAACTAAAAGAAATATCATATATTTATGCAGAAGGGTATCCTGCAGGTGAAATGAAACACGGACCAATCGCATTAATTGATGAAACTATGCCTGTGATGGTTATAGCCACAAAAAGCAAAGTTTATGAAAAAGTTTTAAGTAATATAGAAGAAGCTAAAGCTAGAGGTGCAAAAATCATTGCAATTGCAAATATTGACAATAAAGACATTATTGAAAAATCTGATTACCAAATTTTTGTACCGGAAGTTGAAGAAATTTTTTCACCACTAATAAATGTTATACCTCTACAAATTTTTGCATACTATGTATCAACTATGAGAGGCTGTGATGTTGATCAACCAAGAAATTTAGCAAAATCAGTGACGGTAGAATAAAATGACTGCAAAACCTAAAACAGCAATTATTGATTATGGCATGGGAAACTTACGAAGTGTATCAAAAGCTCTAGAACTTTGTGGTGCTGATGTTGGCATTATTACAGAACCCAAACAAGTAGAAGATTACAATGCAATTGTTTTGCCTGGTGTTGGTTCTTTTGCTCCTGCAATTAAAATTATACAAGATACAGGTTTGGATATTGCAATAAAAAAACATTTAGAACAGAAAAAAATGTTTTTAGGTATTTGCTTAGGATTTCAACTTTTATTTTCTCAAAGCTATGAAGAAGGAACCCATAAAGGTTTAGATATTATAAAAGGAACTGTTGAAAAATTTATTCCAAAAACAAATGAAAAATTAATTATTCCTCATATGGGATGGAATAATATAAATATTTCTAACAACAAATTTGCAAAACAAATGTATAAAAATATACAAGATAATGAATATGTTTACTTTGTTCATTCTTTCTATTGTAAACCGGAAAATAAAAATATTATTGCAACAACAACTAATTACTCCATTGATTTTTGTTCATCAATAGCAACAGAAAATATTTGGGGTTGCCAATTCCATCCGGAAAAAAGTTCAAATATTGGACTTGCAATATTGAAAAATTTTGTATCAAAATGCGAGGATCCAAATGCTGGCAATTAGAGTAATTCCTTGTTTGGATGTTAATGCCGGAAGAGTTGTTAAAGGAACAAATTTTATTGATTTAAGAGATGCAGGAGATCCTGTTGAAATAGCTAAAAGATACAATATAGAAGGTGCTGATGAATTAGTTTTTTTAGATATAACAGCATCATCTGACAAAAGAGAAATTACTTTAGATGTAGTTAAAAAAACAGCTGAACAAGTTTTTATTCCTCTTACAGTAGGTGGTGGAATAAGAACAGTTGAAGATATGAGAAAACTGCTTAAAGCAGGTGCAGACAAAATATCAATCAATACTTCTGCTGTAAATAACCCTCAACTTATATCCGAAGGAAGTCAAAAATTCGGGAACCAATGTATAGTTGTTGCTATAGATGCAAAAAAAGATGGCAATAGTTGGACAGTATATACTCACGGTGGAAGAACAAAAACAAATCTTGATGTTATAGAATGGGCAAAAAAATGTGTTAGTCTAGGAGCCGGTGAAATATTGCTTACCAGTATGGATAAAGACGGAACAAAAAATGGCTATGATTTGGAACTAATGGAAAAAGTTACAAATGCAGTAAATGTCCCTGTAATTGCTTCCGGTGGTGCTGGTAAAAAAGAGCATTTTGTAGATGTATGTAATAAAGGTGCATCTGCAGTGCTAGCAGCTTCTTTATTTCATTTCAAAGAATTGTCTATACATGATTTAAAATCATATATGAAAAAAAATTCAATTAAAATTAGATAATTGATAAATTTTATTGTTTAACATTTATTTACTTTTAGATATTGTATTCTTCTATTCCTTTTTGATTTTAAAAAAATTTGATAAAATATAAAAATAAATATTGTAGTTGGGAGTTAAGATGGAGATATCAAAAAAAGATGTTGATTATGTTGCTAGTTTGGCAAGATTAGAATTTAGTGAAAAAGATAAAGAAAGTTTAACACAACAATTAGATTCTATACTTGATTACATTGAAAAAATTAAAGAAGTTGATACTTCTAAGATTGCACCTACAAGTCATGGAGCAACAGGACAAAATGTTTGGAGAGAAGATACTGTTGTAAAAAGTTCTCAAAGTACAATAGATGCTCTTTTTAAAAATGCTCCTGATAAAGAAGGTGATTTTTTTAAAGTAAAAAAAGTCATGGATACTGAAGAATAATAAATATAAAATAAAAGTGGTTAAAACGATGAATGAAATAATCAAAATGTCTGCAACAACACTAGCAGAAAAAATAAAAAATAAAGATTTAACAAGTGTTGAAGTTACACAAGCTTTCATTAATAGAGCAAAAGAAGTAGATCCAAAAATTAAAGCATACATTTCTATCACAGAAGAATATGCACTTAAACAAGCAAAAGAATCTGATAAGAAAATTGCTTCCGGCAAAGAAATAGGTCAACTCGAAGGTGTTCCTATAGCAATAAAAGATAATATTTTAATAGAAAATATTAAAATGACAGCCTCTTCAAAAATTCTTGAAAATTATGTTGCTCCTTATGATGCAACTGTAATTGAAAAGCTTAAATCATCTGGAGCTGTTTTTATAGGTAAGACAAATCTTGACGAATTTGCAATGGGTTCATCAACAGAAAACTCTGCATTTTTTACAACAAGAAATCCTTGGAATACAGAACATATTCCAGGTGGTTCATCCGGTGGCAGTGCATCTGCTGTAAGTGCAATGACTGCACCTTTAGCTTTAGGTACCGACACAGGTGGATCTATCAGACAACCTGCCAGCTGCTGTGGTATTGTTGGTGTTAAACCAACTTATGGCAGAGTAAGCAGATTTGGTGCTGTTGCATTTGCTTCATCACTTGACCAAATAGGTCCAATGTCAAAAACAGTTGAAGATTCTGCTTTATTATTAAATGTTATAGCAGGATATGATAAAAAAGATTCAACATCTATTGATGTCGCTGTTCCAAATTATCTTGATACAATAAAACAAGATATAAAAGGGTTAAAAATTGGTCTCCCAAAAGAATATTTTATTGATGGTTTAGATTCAGATGTAAAAAAATCTATCAATGAAGCAATAGAAATATATAAGAAATTGGGTGCTGAAATTATTGAAATATCTCTCCCTCATACAGATTATGCTGTCGCTATATATTACATCATTTGTTGCAGTGAAGCTTCTGCAAATTTAGCAAGATATGATGGTGTTAGGTATGGCTTTAGAGCAGAATGTGATAATTTATTAGATGAATATCAGAAATCAAGAGGGCAAGGTTTTGGTCCGGAAGTAAAAAGAAGAATAATGCTTGGGACTTACGCTTTATCAGCAGGATATTATGATGCTTATTATGGAAAAGCTCAAAAAGTTAGAACTCTTATAAAACAAGATTTTGAAAATGCTTTTAAAACTGTTGATTTAATCCTTACTCCTTCATCTCCCACACCGGCATTTAAAATAGGTGAAAAAAGTTCTGATCCTTTACAAATGTATTTATCTGATATTTTTACAATATCTTGTAATTTAGCAGCTATACCCGGAATGTCAATTCCTTGTGGTTTTTCTCAAAAAGGTATTCCTATAGGTATGCAGTTACTTGCTAAAAATTTTGATGAACAAACTATGTTTAAGTCAGCATATAGTTATCAACAATCTACTAATTGGCATAAACAATTTCCAAACATTTAAGGATATGAATATGAATAATAAATATGAAGTAGTTATAGGTCTTGAAGTTCATTCTCAGATTAAGACAGAAACAAAAGTTTTCTGTAATTGTTCTACGGATTTTCATTCTCAACCAAATACAAATATTTGTCCTGTATGTACAGGGCAACCTGGTGTTTTACCTGTATTAAACAAAAAAGCAGTTGAACTTTTAGTAAAAACTGCTATTGCTTTAGATTGTAATATAAACAAAAAATCAGTTTTTGCAAGAAAGCAATATTTTTATCCTGACTTACCAAAAAATTATCAAATATCACAGTATGAATTACCTTTTGCAGAACATGGTAATTTGAATATATCTGTTGATGACCAGATAAAAAATATTGGAATAACAAGAATACATCTTGAAGAAGATGCCGGTAAACTTTTGCATGATATAGGAGCAAGACAACTTGATTGTTCTTTGGCTGATTATAACAGAACAGGTATTCCTCTTATGGAAATAGTTTCTGAACCGGATATGAGATCTCCTCAAGAAGCTGCTGCATATTTAACTGCTTTAAAAAATTTAATTGAATACATTGAAACTTCTGACTGTAATATGGAAGAAGGTAAATTTAGATGTGATGCAAATATAAGTATTAGACCTGTTGGACAAAAAGAATTTGGCACAAAAGCAGAATTAAAAAATATGAACACAATATCCGGTGTTGAAGAAGCATTAACATATGAAGTTCAAAGACAGATAGAAGTAGTTGAAAATGGCGGGAAAATTATTCAAGAAACAAGAACTTGGGATCCTGATGAAAAAATTACAAAATCTATGAGATCTAAAGAAAATGCTCATGATTACAGATATTTTCCGGATCCTGATTTAGTTCCTGTAAATTTAGATGATAATTTTATAAATGATATCAAAGCCAATATTCCTGAATTACCTGAGAAAAGAAAACAAAGATTAATACAAGAATACGGATTAACTGAATATGATGCAAATGTAATAATATCGGATAAAGCTTTAGTAAATTATTATGAAACTGCTGTAAATTCTGCTTCAAAAGAAACAGAAAACACAGCAAAACCCATTGCAAACTGGCTTACTACAGAACTCTTAGGAAAACTTAACAATGCAAAACTTACAATAAAAGAATCACCTGTAAAAGCAGAATATCTCGGACAATTAGTAGCATTAATTTCTAAAGATACTATATCCGGTAAAATAGCAAAAATAGTATTCGAAGAAATGTTTAATACAAATAAAGATCCCCAAACTATTATAAAAGAAAAAGGGCTTGTCCAAATTTCTGATGAAAATGAAATTATAAAAATATGTCAAGAAGCTATAGATGAAAGTCCTAAAATAGTTGCAGAATATAAAGGCGGCAAAGAAAGAGCTGTTGTAGCTATTGTTGGTCTTGTTATGAAAAAGTCTAGAGGAAAAGCTAATCCACAGATGGTTAATAAGATTCTAATAGATTTGTTGAAAAAATAAATCTATTGCAACTATATTCAGTCAAAAAAAAGACAACTACATTTTCTGTAGTTGTCTTTTTTATATATTTTTTTATTTATCTAAGTTCTCTGAAATTAATCAAATCTAAACGTTATCCCTACAAAATGTGACCCCATCGTTTCTTCTACCTGCATCGGTAATTCTAATGCATAATCTATTATCAACTTCGTATTGTTTATAAATGTAAATTC
>JAQVBD010000061.1 GCA_028690485.1 Endomicrobiaceae bacterium | reverse complement strand
ATCCCTTATCTCCCAACACTTTCGTTATCGCTGCTGTCAATGTCGTTTTTCCGTGGTCAACATGTCCTATTGTTCCTACGTTTACGTGTGGTTTTGATCTGTCAAACTTTTCTTTTGCCATTTTCTTTTATTCTCCTATCTTATTTATATTTTCTTTTCCAATATCTTGTCTGCTATTTGTTTTGGAACTTCCTCATAATGTGATGGTTCCATGCTATAATTACCTCTTCCTTGTGTTAAAGAACGAAGAGTTGTTGAATAACCAAACATCTCTGATAAAGGAACATTTGCTTTAATATGTTGCACTTTGTTTAATGCATCCATACTCATGATTTTGCCTCTTCTTGAATTCAAGTCACCGATAACATCACCCATATAATCATCAGGAACTACTACTTCTGTTTTCATAACAGGTTCAAGTATTATAGGACTTGCTTTTTTACAAGCTTCTTTAAATGCCATAGAACCGGCAATTTTAAATGCCATTTCTGAAGAGTCAACTTCATGGTAAGATCCATCAGTCAATGTTACTTTAATATCTACAACCGGGTAACCAGCTAAAGTTCCTGTTGACAATGCTTCTTTAATACCTTTTTCAACTGCAGGTATGTATTCTCTAGGAATTACACCACCAACAATCTTATTAACAAATT
The DNA here is from genome assembly GCA_028690485.1 of Endomicrobiaceae bacterium. Taxonomy (GTDB): domain Bacteria; phylum Elusimicrobiota; class Endomicrobiia; order Endomicrobiales; family Endomicrobiaceae; genus Praeruminimicrobium. Next base: position 5,817 of record JAQVBD010000061.1, on the reverse strand, counting down.
CAAAACCTTTAGCAACACCAAGAGGTTCTACAGTCAAAACAACATGACCGTATTGTCCTCTACCACCTGTTTGTCTTATATATTTGGTTTCTGCTTCGGCTGATTTTCTGATTGTTTCTCTGTATGCTACTTGAGGTCTTCCTACATTTGCTTGAACATTAAATTCTCTTCTCATTCTGTCTACTAAAACATCTAAATGAAGTTCACCCATACCTGAAATAATAGTCTGTGCGATTTCTTCGTCAGTTTTAACTGTGAATGTTGGATCTTCTTCTGCAAGCTTACTAAGAGCATTTGCAAGTTTTTCTTCGTCTGCTTTAGACTTTGGTTCAATTGCAACTGAAATAACTGGATCCGGAAAATCCATTGATTCAAGAACAACCAAGTTGTTTTCATCACACAAAGTATCGCCGGTTCCTGTATTTTTTAATCCAACTACTGCTGCAATATCACCAGCTCTTACTTCCTTTATTTCCTCTCTGTTATTTGAATGCATTCTTACGATACGAGATATTCTTTCCTTAGTATTTTTACCAGGATTGAAGACGTAAGAACCGCTTTGCAAAGTTCCAGAATAGACTCTTATATAGGTTAATTTTCCTATAAAAGGGTCAGCTTGTATTTTAAATGCAAGTGCTGTGAAAGGAGCATTATCATCAGCTGGTCTTGCAACTTCTTCTTGTGTATCAGGATTTATACCTTTAAATTCTTTTCTGTCTAATGGTGATGGCAAATAATCACAAACTGCATCCAACATTGGTTGAACACCTTTATTTTTAAATGCTGTCCCACAAAGTACCGGAATAAGTTTTATTTGTAATGTTGCTGCTCTGATTGCTGCTTTAAGTTGTGCTTCGGTAGGTTCTGTCCCTTCCATATAGCAGTTCATAACATCTTCACTGAAATCTGCTACAAGTTCTATCATTTGTGATCTATATTTTTTTGCTTTATCTACTAAATCTGCAGGAATATCTGTTATGTCAAATTTTGCGCCAAGTTCTTCACCTGACCATATCAATGCTTTCATCTTAACTAAATCAACTATACCTTTAAAATCAGACTCTACACCTATCGGAATCTGAATTGGCAAAGGATTTGCACCAAGTTTATCTTTTATTTGATCCAGCACCATAAATAAGTCTGCACCAATCTTATCCATTTTGTTTGAAAAAATGATTCTTGGTACATGATATTTATCTGCTTGTCTCCAAACAGTTTCGCTTTGTGGTTCTACACCGTTTCCGGAGTCAAAAACAACAACTGCACCATCAAGAACTCTAAGAGATCTTTCTACTTCTGCTGTAAAATCAACATGGCCCGGGGTATCAATAATGTTAAATTGCATATCCTGCCATTTGCAAAATGTAGCTGCTGAACAAATGGTTATACCTCTTTCTCTTTCTTGTTCCATCCAATCCATTGTTGCAGCACCTTCATGAACTTCTCCAATCTTATGCAACTTCCCTGTATAGTATAGAATTCTCTCTGTTGTGGTCGTTTTACCTGCATCAATATGAGCAGTGATTCCAAAATTTCTTACCTTATTTAACGGACACTCTCTAGCCATTTTTCTTTCCTTTTTTTGTTATAACAACTTAATTTTTAAAAAGACAAAAGACACCAACTACCGAAATATTTTCCGGTATTGTCGACGACAAAACATCATTAAACTTGACATTACATCATACAAGTCATTGAATTATATCTAAATTTATTTTTAATGTCAATGGTAAATTTCAAAATATAATAAACATTTGGAAATACATATATTAAGTAGAATTTGACAATTATATTTTTTTTCAATACTATAAATAATAGCAAATGCTTATAAACATTATAAAGGAGAGATTATATATGAAAAAAGCAGTAGCTATTTTATGTATGTTGTTTGTAGCAGGAGTTAGTTCTATTTTAGCAGCAGATGAAGTTCCTAATCAAAACCCTCAAGAAGTTAAATTTCAAGAAACACAACCACCATTACAAACCCCAAATCAAGAAAAAGCTGTACAAGAACTGGAAGAAACACAGCTAGAAACACAACCAATACAATTAGAAGAACAAGCCCCTATAGAACAATTACAACCTCAACAAAAAGTACTGGAACAACCTCAGCCTAAGAGCGAAGACAAAAAAGATAGCGATAAAGATGATAAAATTCATCTTTATTTAAGAGCAGATGCAGGCTTAACATACACAGCTTTCAATGTTAATTATGAATCTAAAACTAAAGAATTAACAGGTTTGCAAGGAATGTATAATTTTGGTGCAGGTATCCAATATAAAAGAGGAAGATTTGAGCTAGCTTACCAAGAAAGATCAACTATGTCAGATTTCTTATTTTTTCTGGTCAACACAAATGCTTGGGTAGATAACAACGCCATTATGACTAATGCTTTTTATGATTTTGTTTCAACAAAATATTTTGCACTTTATATTGGTGGTGGAGTTGGTGTAAACATGTGGAATAGTGAATTCAAATCATCAGGAACTAAATACACAGACAGCGGAACATCTTTCATAGGCGGCACTTATTTAGGCGCCAGTATAAATACTCCTGTCGGTTTTAGCATTGATTTCGGAGTAGATTATTTTTATGTCAGTGAACCGATTATGAATAGTTTTGTACCTAAAATAGGTGTAAGATTAACTTTCTAAAACAATTAATTTTAAAATAAAAAAATCACAGTATTCTAACAAAAAATATTGTGATTTTTTTTATTTACTTACTTAAATATAATCCCCAAATATTTAATTTTTGTTTATAAGTTTTTGAAGCATTGGCAGGACTTGTAGATGGCAAAACAATATATTCAATTCCTTCAATTTGTCCAAAATATTTAAGAAAATATTTATTAGCCTTTTGTCCATTAAATATAAGTTTTGTGACATTTGGATAATTCTTCAAAAGACTATTAAAATCGTTTGGTTTTTCTTGTAAAATATCTTTATCAAGACTTCCTTTTCTTTTACAATAAGCCAAAGCATCCCATAATCCTGTTTTATTTTTTAAAAGGATATTTAGTTTATCTTTATAATTAAATAATACTTCTCCTCTTCCAAAAATATCAAAAATAATCTGCCAAAATTTATTATATTTATAAGCATAATATTGTTTAGCTTTTAAAGATGCTTCTCCGGGCATAGTGCCGATTATCATCTGCACCGTATCTTCATTTATAACAGGTTTAAAACTTTTTAACATTTTATATTTCTCTAAAATAAATATTTATATTATAAAATTCTCTGTATAATTTTATATACTTATATTAATATAACAAATTATAGGAAAGTTTTATTATGAAAAAAAGTTTATCTGAAATGTCAATCGCAGAATTATGGCAGTTATTTCCTATTAAATTAAGCCCGTACAATCCTCTTTGGAAGAACTGGTATTTGGAAGAAGAAAAGTTGATTACACATGTAATTGAAAATAAAAATATTGTGCGAATCAACCATATTGGCAGTACAGCAGTTGACGGACTGATTTCAAAACCGACAATAGATATTTTAATTGAAATAAAACAAGACTATAATTTGGAAATTTTAATTTATATATTAAAACAAAATGGTTATATTTTTGAACCTCAGCCTAAAAATCCTGCACCGCATATGATGTTTATGAAAGGATATAGCGAAAATGGATTTGAAGAAAAAGTATATCATTTACACATCAGATATTCAGGTGACTGGAATGAATTATATTTTCGTGATTACTTACAAAACCATCCGGAAATTGCAGAAGAATATGGGAAGTTAAAGCTTAAATTAAAAGAATACTTTGAACATAACAGAGACGGATATACAAATGCGAAAACAGAATTTATCTGCAAATACAATGATTTAGCGAAGTCAGAATTTTTAAATAAATATACGCCGAATTCTTTACAGGAAAAATAATAAATAAAATATTTTAAGTATTTAAGAATTATTTGTATAATATAATTATGATAAATAAAAAAATAGTTTTAATAAGTGATTTTGACGGCACTATTACAAAGAAAGATTTTTTCTATATGGCTATCGATAAATTCCTGTCAAAAAATGCTTTGCAGCCTTGGGATGATTATCTAAATAAAAGAATTACTCATATAGAAGCTTTAACAGGAATTTTTTCACAGATACACATATCTCAGGATGAAATGGATAAATTTATTTCAACAATAGATGTTGATAAATATTTTTATGATACTTTAAATATTTGCAAAAAATATGAAATACCCGTATATTTATGCAGTGCCGGAACAAAATATTATATAGAAAAACGAATTGGTGAAACTTTAAAAGAGTACAATATTTTTCTTCTTTCAAATGACGGAACTTACAGCCAAAAAGACGGATTGCGTTTAATAGCACCGGAAAAAACAAATCCTTTTTATCATCAAGATACAGGAATTTCAAAAGAATTGTTAGTTAAAAGTTTAAAATCTCAAGGATACTTTACAATTTATGCAGGCGATGGAATACCTGATTTTTCTTCTGCACAAATTGCTGATGTAGTTTTTGCAAAAGATGTTCTTTTAGAAATGTGCAAAAAAAAAGGTATAAAAACTGAAAAATTTGACAGCTTCAAAGATATATCAGATTATATCAGGAGAATATATGATAAATAAAGCTATAAACATCCCGGCATTACTCAAAATAGGCAACGGGAAAATATTCAAAATAGGTAAATATCTTTTTGACCGAAAATTTATTAATGTAGCTCTTTTTTTCAGTGAAGGAATAGAACCTTTAATCGCAGATAAACTTTACGGCGGATTTAAAGAATTTGGAATAGAAATTGTTCATAAAGCAAATATCTCTGATATTAATATAGAAAATGTAGTTCATACCGCTTTTAAAATACCTCCTGCAACTAATGTTCTTCTGGGAATCGGCGGCGGCAAAGCATTAGATTACAGTAAATACTGTGCTCATGTTTTAAAATTACCTTTTATAAGTGTGCCAACCTCTGTTTCTAACGACGGATTTTGCAGTCCAAACACATCTCTTTTTGTATCAGGAAAACGCAAAAGTGTGAAATCAACAATACCTTACGGAGTAGTAGCAGACTTAGATATAATTAACAGTGCGCCTGAAGTTTCTTTATATTCCGGTATTGGTGATACAATTTCAAAAGTTACTTCTCTTTGGGATTGGAAACAAGCTTTTTTAAAGAAGAATGAAAATCATAGTGATTTTTCTGCCTTAATATCTCATAACTCACTTGAAATTTTGTATTGCAACAGTCATAAAGAAGATATCAAAACAAATGAATTCCAGTTTAAAATGGTTAATTCTTTAATTCTAAGCGGTGTTGCAATGGAAATTGCAGGTTCATCGCGTCCTGCCAGCGGCAGTGAACATTTAATATCACATGCACTTGATGATATTTCAACAACTCCACATATGCACGGGTTACAAGTAGGTGTAGCCACATATTTATGTTCTCTTCTTCAAAATAATAAACCGGATTTTGTAAGAGATTTTTTAATTAATATAGGCTTCATAGATTTTGTATCAAAAAATCCGATAGATAAAAAAGAATTTATAGAAGCTTTAAAATTAGCTCCGGAAATGAAAACTAATTATTACACTATTTTATCTGAAAAAGATTCTTTAGACCGTGGATTAAAAATTTTAGATACGGATGAAATTTTAAAACAGGTTATCAGATAACTATAAGTTTTTCCAAAGTTCAGATAATTCTTTAATAGTTTCATCATTATAAACAACAGCGCCTGCTTCATAAGCTGAAATTGGTTTATAAAAAACAACTTCCCATTTTAAATAATCACATATACAATCAAACTGTTCTTTTATTAAACCATACTCTCT
>JAQVBD010000060.1:3980-6561 GCA_028690485.1 Endomicrobiaceae bacterium | reverse complement strand
CGGAATGTACTTTTGCAAATATTTTCGAATATTTATTTTTATTGGCTAATATATTGATAGCATTAACCAATAAAACAATATTTTCTGTTCCGATTTTCATTATATATATACGGTCATTGTTTTTGCCGTGTTGTATAAGTGAATTTTGAATAAATTCTATTTTATCTTGATTCATCTTTCTTAATATTTTTTCTCCTTTTTATCCTCTGATTAACACTTGGTATAAGAGATATTGTTTTATCCGTATTAGATAAAAGCTTTTCTATGCCTATTGTAGAAAATTTATTTGCTTCTTCAAGATTAAGTTGTAACTTGCAGCTTACACAGTTTCTGTCGCAGAAAGTTGCTTCGTAATAGTCAGGTTCTTTGTAAGTTGTTATAATTCCTTCGTAATTTCTCAATATTACTTTGTTTGTTCCGTGAGAAATTACATAATTTGGTTCAACCGGTATTTTTCCGCCGCCGCCGGGGGCATCAATTACATAAGTCGGTCTTGCAAGTCCGGAAGTGTGCCCGATAAGGCTTTCCAATATTTCAATTCCTTTATTTATAGGTGTTCTGAAATGTGTAAGTCCTTCTGAAAGGTCACATTGATAAAGATAGTAAGGCCGTACTCTGTTTTGAACTAATTTTTGACACAATGTTTTTATTATTCTAGGACAATCATTTATACCGGATAACAAGACTGATTGGTTACCGAGAACAATACCTGTATTTGCAAGCATAGCAAGTGCTTTTTTTGCGGAAGTTGTCATTTCTCTAGGATGATTAAAATGAGTATTTATGTAAAGAGGTTGATATTTCTTTAAAACTTTTATCAGTTTGCTTGTAATTCTGTATGGAAGGACAACCGGCATCCTTGTTCCGATTCTGATAATTTCGACATGTGGTATTTTGGATATTCTGTTTAGGATTTTATCCAGATATTCGTCAGAGAGCATTAAAGGGTCTCCGCCTGACAAAAGAACATCTCTTATTTTATTGTTATTTTCTATATAGTTAAAAGCTTTTTCAAGTTCTTCAAAATTTGGTATCGAATCTTTATCTCCGACTTTTCTTTTTCTCGTACAGTGTCTGCAATACATAGAACATAAATTGCTTACATGTAAAAGAACTCTGTCAGGATATCTGTGAGTAAGATAAGGTGCAGGAGAATCTTTGTCTTCCGAAAGAGGATCTGCCATTTCATGTACACAAACATCCATTTCTTTATGTGATGGAAACGACTGCAGATAAACAGGATCATTTTTATAATTATTTAAATCTATTAATGATAAATAATATGGTGTAATACTCAGAGGGAACTTCTTAATTGTTTCTTCAAGGATATTTTTTTCTTCTTCTGAAAAATTAATCCCTGTAATTTCTTCGAACTGTTTCAATGTTTTAATGGTATGTTGTATTTGCCACTTCCAATCTTCCCATTTTGTTCTTTTTATTCTTTTAGATACTTTTTCTTGATTTGTAGTAGAAATCAAAAAACCTCCTTGTTATTGCTGCATAGGCAGAAATAAACTGATATGTTATTTTGTGAAATACAAAATTTCAAATTATTATAAAATGCATAAAGCATTAATAATTTTTTTATACGAAAGAAACAATAAACAGTGTTTTAAGGAAAAGATTAAAATCTTTATTATTAAGTGTTGACCGGTATATAAAATTTATTGATTTATTCGTGATGTTGACCGGTTTTCTTTCGTAACTTACTGCATGCTACAGATTATTGTTATCTTTAATTAATGTAAATTGTAGCTTAAAAGAGTGCAGTTGTTATCTTCTTTTGTGAAACAACAAGGGTTGCAGACCATAAATTTAATTCGGGCTTTTGCCATTGAATCAGAGGTCATTCTCCCGACGGAAACACATAAAATTGTACAAATATTTTTGGTACAAACAAACTAATTTTCTTACTTTATTATAAGAAATATGAGCCTAAATATCAAGACAAAAGTGATTTTTTTATTTTAATTTTGTAATTTCCCCGCTACCAGTATCTATATGGTGCGAAGCAAGCCATTTGTCCATTGCTCTTGCTTTTCCAAAAGGCATATGTCCGTATAAAATTGATAATTGGTCCTCTGCTTCTGATTTTGATTTTTTTTCAATTACTATTTTCCATACAGCTGCTATAAGCCCTGATCTGTCGGCTCCTCCTAAACAATGAATTAGGATAGGTTTAGGTGCAAATTTTAAAAATTGTATTATTTTTTCAATGTCTTTGTCTTCAGGTTCTTTTAATGCAGGCAGTTCCAAATCATAATGCATTATATTGTATTTTTTGCTTATGTCTATTTCGTCTTCATACCATTTAACACCGGGTTCATCACCGCGAAGGTTTATTATGCTTTTTATATTATATTTTTGAATATAGTATTCAAATTTTTCCTTGTCTAACTGCCTTGAACGGTAAGCTTGCCCGGCAGTAATTGTATGAAAGTTGCCTGTCATCCAGTTATATGAAAAATAAATTACTGATATTGATAGCAGTAAAATTAAAACAATAATTAAAATTTTTGAAATATGTTTTAACATAACTGTTTATATCCAAAATAGTACATATATAAATTATATTTTATTT
>JAQVBD010000060.1:0-3880 GCA_028690485.1 Endomicrobiaceae bacterium | reverse complement strand
ATAAAATTTAGAGATATGATTAATATGTATTTTCAATAACTTCAATTTCTTTGTTTTTTGTAAAAAATAAACCAAACATCATTAAAAGACTAGTTACTATTACAACTAAAAGTATAATCCCTTCACCATAATGACCTATATTGAATTTAGTCGGTATGCTGTAATATAGCAAGATTGTAATTAATCCGCGAGGGGCTATCAACAGTTCCGGCAATAAATTTTTTTCCGAGATAATTTTTAGATTAATGTATCGCAATGCATATGTAATAAATATTATGATAAAACCGATTATTAATACATTTATATTGAACAAATTTTGAAACATAAACATATAACCGAATATAATGAAAAAAAATGTTCTTATTATAAAAGACGATTCATGAATAAGTAATTTAAACTCATAAAAAATTTTATTATACGATTCATTATCGATGTTTAACTTGTCTCTCCACTCATGTTTTGTAAAATTAAAAATATTTCTTAATGTTAAACCGAATACAAATATTAAAAGAAGTGTTGACAAATGTATATATTTACCTAAAGCATAGGCAAGTACAAGAACGGCTATTATAGGGAACAATTTTACTGTTGATTTTATTTTGAGAAGAGAGAGTACTAATAAAAAAGAAATTATAAATGAAATAATAATTGTAGCGAAACTTTCAAAAAAAACATGTATTACAAAGTGTGGTTCATTATTTGAAAACATAATGGTGAAATTAAAAAGCATAATTCCAAATATATCCGAAAAAATAGATTCACAAATCATAAATTCTTTTTTATGTTTATCAATATTTAAAACACCCGGAATGACTATCGCACTACTAATTACTGATAAAGGGATGGCATACAGAAAAGCCGAGATAAAACTTACACTAAGCAGATGTGAAATTATAAAAGCAATTAAAAAGCTGGAACAACAAAGGAGAATGAAAGCAACAGTTAATGAACGAAAAATTGTCGGCAGACTATTTTTGTCAAGAGATAAATCGATGCTTCCTTCAAGAACAATAAGTATGAGTCCTATCGTACCGAAAATATTCAAATATATCTGTGAAGGGGTAAAAGAAATTCCAAAAAATTGAAGAAATATTTTAGTTATAATTCCGGTAAGTATCAACAATAAAACCGAAGGTATTTTGTGATGATATGAAATAATGGTATATAAGTAAGAAAGTATAACAAAAATAGCCAACACTATTATTATTAAATAGTAATCCATAGAAATCATTATATATAATTTTGATAAAGTTTAATCAATTTTTTGGATTTCAGTTTATATCATTTTTAGTCATTATTAGAGAGTTTAAACTCTGTAGTAAAATGAAATTCAATTTCCGGATAATCCTTGATGTAATGATTAAGAATCCATTCGGATTCCGAAAAAAATACAAGATCTCCGTTTTTATCGTACCCGATTCTGTCTGATTTGTAACTGCAAAAATCGTTTAGCTGTTTCTGATTCTCAGAAGTAATCCAGCATGCTTTATAGAAGTTTAGCGGTTCAAACCGACATTCAGCGCCATATTCATTTGCAAGGCGGTATTGAATTACCTCAAACTGAAGCTGTCCGACAGTTCCTATAACTTTTCTGCCGCCATTCTTCATTATGAAAAGCTGAGCTACTCCCTCATCGGTAAGTTGCTTAATTCCTTTTTCAAGCTGTTTAGCTTTCATCGATGTACTAATCAGTTCCTTAAATATTTCCGGAGAAAAATTTGGAATTCCCTGAAACATAATATTCTCGCCTTCAGTCAGAGTGTCCCCAATCTTGAAACTTTGGCGATCATACAGCCCAACGACATCACCAGGATATGCTTCATCAATAATACTCTTTTTCTGTCCCATAAAGCTGGCGGGACTATTAAAACGAAGATTCGTATTAAGGCGTACATGTTTATAGAATTTACTACGTTCGAATTTTCCGGAACAAACTCTTAAAAAAGCGATACGGTCACGATGTCTCATATCAAGATTTGCATGAATTTTAAATACAAATCCACTGAATGCATCTTCATCCGGATTAACCATTCGGCAATCAGACATTCTGTTTTGTGGTGTAGGGGATATTTCAACAAATGTTTCCAACAACTCTTTTACACCAAAGTTATTTAGTGCACTTCCAAAAAATACAGGTGCTAATTCACCGGCAAGATAACGAGTCTTTTCAAAAGAGCCGTAACATTCATCAAACAATGCAACATCATTACGCAGTTGCAGTGCATGGTGAGTGCCAATATTTTCATCAAGTAATTTACTGTTTAAATCGCTGACAGCAACAACATCTTCATCCATATGTGTCATATTAGGTTTAAAAATGTGCAAATTTCTGTTATGAATACTGTAAACACCTTTAAAACTAGTCCCTCTGCTAATCGGCCAGCTGAGAGGACATACATTGATATCAAGCTTTTTTTCAAGTTCGTCTAACAATGACAAAAGATCGCCACCTTCTCTGTCAAGTTTATTTACAAAAATAATGACAGGAGTTTTTCTCATTCTGCAGACATTCATCAGCTTTTCAGTCTGTTCTTCAACACCTTTCACGCTATCAACAACAAGTATAACACTGTCAACTGCTGTAAGTGTTCTATATGTATCTTCAGCAAAATCTTTATGTCCCGGTGTATCAAGTAAGTTTATCTTTAAGTCTTTATATTCAAAACTCATCACAGCTGTTGTAACCGAAATTCCGCGTTGACGTTCAATTTCCATAAAATCAGAAATAGTATTTTTTTTGATTTTATTGGATTTAACGGCACCTGCAGTTTGTATTGCTCCGGCAAACAGAAGGAACTTTTCCGTAAGCGTAGTCTTGCCCGCATCAGGATGACTAATGATTGCAAATGTTCTTCTTTTATTACTTTCTTCAATTATGCTCATTTTAATATACCATTAAAAACGCCACTCGCCTGTACAGCGTGTGGCAAACGTTTATAAATCCACCAGCCTCTAAATTATCTTATTTTTATTGTAGTAAATATTGCCTTTCCTGTAAAGGCAATTATCTTTTCCTTGCAACTTTATCTTGAAAAAATTAAATTAATTACAAGGATTAAGTTATATTACCATATTAAAAGATTGTGTAAGCAATCAACAAATGATAGAATTACTATAAGATAAGCAAATTGCTTATCAAATTTATAATTTTAAAATTTAAAATTATAAATTATACATCTGTCACATTTATTGAATATGATATAAAGAACCCTCATTCTTTAAATCCCGCTATGTCGTCTGTAACATAGAAAATATTTAATTCTACTGGTGATAACAAAACTTAGAATTCTCTTACTTAAGAGAATTCTATCGACGACTGCAATATTTATTTATTTACCAGCAAAGATTATTAAAGGGGATTTGTAATGATTGAAAATAACGGTTTAAAAATAGATGACCTTAAGGCTAGCATTCCTATTATTCAGGGAGGAATGGGTATTGGTATCTCTGGAGCAAATCTTGCCGCAGCAGTTGCGCAGGAGGGGGCAATAGGAGTAATATCATCCGTCGGACTAGGATTGTTTTGTAAAGACAGCAGTGTGGGCTATAGAACAGCAAATCAGGAAATGTTGAAAAAAGAAATTCGCCGTGCAAAAGAAATGACAAAAGGTATATTGGGTGTAAATATTATGGCTGTCGTTTCTGATTTTGAAGATTTGGTAAAAATTGCCGTAAATGAAAAAGTTGATTTAATAATTGTAGGCGGTGGTTTGCCTTTAAAAAATCCGCTGAAGAATTTTGGTAAAGTAAAAACAAAAATTTTATTAAAAGTATCTTCTGCCAGAGCTGCAAGTCTGCTTTTTAAGTATTGGGATAAAAATTATAATACTGTCCCTGACGGAGTAGTTGTGGAAGGACCTTTAGCCGGCGGGCATTTGGG
>JAQVBD010000059.1 GCA_028690485.1 Endomicrobiaceae bacterium | reverse complement strand
AGAAATAAAACAATATTTTAGGGGGATGTAAAAAAATGGTTATTGAAAAGCCTTTAGATCAGTTATTTTTTGACTCAAAACTTGGTAAATATGAAATTGTAAAACTTGCAATAGAGTGGATAAAAGTAAGAAAAAGTGATGAAGATTATAGAAAATTATCTCAACAACAATTACTTGATAAAGCAGTTAGAGATGTTTTAACAGGCGAAGCTACTTATGAAAAAATTGCAGATATCGAAAAGAAAAAATCAGTAAAAGAAGAAAAACAAGAAAACCATGGTAAATAATTTAAAAAATAAAAATATTATTTTAGCTATTTGCGGTGGAATTGCCGTTTATAAAGTGTGTGATTTAACAAGGAAACTTATTTCTTTAGAAGCAAATGTTACTTGTATAATGACAGAAAGTGCAAAACAATTTGTCTCACCGCTTACATTCCAAACCTTGTCAAATAATAAAGTATATTCAGATATATTTGATACATCTTCTTGGGAAATAGAACATATTTCATTAGCTCAAAAAGCAGATATTATTGTGGTTGTTCCTGCTACAGCTAACACTATGGCAAAACTTGCCGGCGGTATGGCAGATAATTTAGTATGTTCAACTGTACTTGCAACAAAGGGAAAAGTGCTAATATGCCCGGCAATGAATAATAATATGTATCATCATATAGCTACAGAAAAAAATATAAAAATTCTACAAGAATATAAATACCAATTTGTTATGCCTCACAATGGAAAACTTGCTTGTGGATTAATTGGCGACGGCTGTCTTGCGCCAATTGAAGTTATAGTAGAAAAAATTATTACAGAATTAGAGTAAATAAATATGGCTTTAACTATACTTATTACTTCCGGTCCAACTAGAGAATATATAGATCCTGTTAGATTTATTTCAAATGCATCTTCCGGGAAAATGGGAAAAGCTATTGCAGAATATGCTTTAGAAAAAGATTGCAATGTTATAGTTATTAAAGGACCTTCTGTACCTATTGAAACTTCTGATAAATGTAAAGTAATAGATGTTATAAGCACAGAAGAAATGCTGGCTGCTGTTAAACGAAATTTAAAATATGCAGATGTTTTTATCGGTGCAGCTGCAGTTTCTGATTATAGACCTGTTAAAGTTTCAAAAATTAAAATTAAAAAAGATTCGGATATTTTAAATTTACAACTTATCAAAAATCCTGATATAATTAAATATGTTGCAGAACATAAAAAGAATCAAATTGTTATAGGTTTTGCTTTAGAATCAAACAATTTATTATCATATGCAAAAAAAAAATTAAAAGAAAAAAATTTAGATATGATAGTTGCAAATGATGTTTCTACAATAGGTTCAAATAAATCTATGCCGTGTTTATTATTTAAATGCGGTAAAACAAAAAAGATAAAATTATCATCTAAAGAAAATATAGCAAAAGAGATTATAAATGAAGCAATCAGAATATTCAAAAATAATAACACTTGCAAAAAGAACAATTGAAGAACATAAAAATTGGGATGAAGAAGAAATTTCTACTGATAAAGAAAATAAAGATTTTTCAGGTCAAGAAATGAAAAAAGTTAAAAATATACCAAAACAAAATAAAAATGCAAGTGAACTTTTAGAAGATTTACAAAAAAAAGTTTGCAATTGTAAAAAATGTCCATTAGGCAACTATAGATTAAATGCCGTCTTTGGTGTAGGTAACCCGTATTCAGATATTTTGTTTATCGGTGAAGGTCCCGGATTTCAAGAAGATCATCAGGGAGAACCTTTTATCGGCAGAGCAGGAAATCTATTAGATAAAATAATAGAAGCTATGGGATTTACAAGACAATCTGTATATATAGCAAATATAGTTAAATGTCATCCTATGAAAGATCCGACAAATCCTGAGTTAAGAGCAAATGACAGACCGCCGACTCCGGAAGAAATGGCTATTTGTAAACCATATCTTGATAAACAAATAGAATTAATTTCTCCTAAAGTTATTATTACTTTAGGAGCATCATCTTCAAGAGCATTAATTCAAACAGATGAAGTTATAAGTTCTTTAAGAGGTAATTTTAAAGAATACATGGGTATAAAAGTTATGCCGACATATCATCCTGCCGCATTGCTTAGAAATCCAAACCTCAAAAAAGATGTTTGGTCTGACATGAAAAAAGTACTTTCTATTTTAAAAAAAGGTTAATATGACAGTTGTCAAAGTCGTACTTCCAGTTCCAGTTAATAAATCTTTTCACTATAGCTTACCAAAAGACCTTGAAAATAACGAAATAGTCCATAGAAGGGTAAAAGTTCCTTTTGGTAACAGAGTTTTAATAGGTTATGCTTTATCTATAGTAGAAGAACATGAAATTGATGAAAAAATTAAATTAAAAAATATTATAGAAATATTAGATTCTTCTTCAATTTTAACAGAAGAAATAGTAAATATGGCTCAGTGGTTATCTGAAACATATTTATGTTCAATAGGTGAAGCTTTTGCTACAATCGTTCCTGTATCTTTAAAAATACCTAAAAGACTGACTAATCCTAAAACTAAAAAAATAAAAATTGAAAATCCTGATTTTCAAATCACCAAATATCAACAAAAAGCTTTTGAAGAAATAACAGCTTGTATAAAAACAAATAAAAATGAAAACTTCTTACTTCATGGTGTTACCAGTTCAGGCAAAACAGAAGTTTATTTAAGAAGTATCCAATGTGCAATAGATAATAACAAATCAGCAATTTTTTTACTTCCGGAAATTTCGTTAACACCTCAATTTATCAATATACTTAACACCAGATTTGGAAGTGTTGTGGCTTTATGGCATAGTGGAGTAACAACCATTAAAAAATATAAAATTTTCCATTCAATTCAAACCGGAGAAATAAAAATAGTTGTTGGTGCAAGATCTGCGGCTTTTTTACCTTTTACAAATTTAGGTCTTATCATAATAGATGAAGAACATGAAAACACATATAAGCAAAATAATAAACCTTCTTATGATGCAAAAGAAATTGCATTATGGAGAGGGAAATACAACAATGCTGTAACTGTTTTTGGTTCAGCAACGCCGTCATTAGAAACTTATAAAAAATGTTTAGATAATGATTTGAAATTATTAGAACTTCCTGAACGAGTTGATTCAAAACCATTACCAATTATTGAGATGATTTCATTAAAAGATGTTAAGACAAAAGTATCTGTTTTTTCAAAAAAAATGTTTAATGCAATTAAAAAAGCTCTTGCCAGAAGGGAACAAATCATAATATTTTTAAATAGGAGAGGTTTTTCGCCTTCAATAATGTGTCAAAAGTGTGATACAGTTATTCATTGTCCTGACTGTTCTATTGCAATGGTTTATCATAAAAATCCTGAACATTTAAAATGTCATTACTGTGGGAAAGAAATTCATTTCCCGACTAAATGTCCAAAGTGCAATTCAAAAGAATTTAATATTTTTGGTGTAGGAACTCAAAGAATTGAAGAAGATTTAAAAAAACTTTTTCCACATACCAAAATATTTCGTCTTGACGGAGATACTGCAAAATCAAAAGATATATATGCAAAAGTATACGAAGGTATTAAAAACGAAGAGTACTCGATTCTGTTAGGGACTCAAATGGTTGCAAAAGGTTTTGATTTTCCTAGAGTTTCTTTAGTATGTGTAGTGGATGCCGATACATCATTATATTTGCCTGATTTTCGTTCCTCTGAAAGAACATTTCAATTATTAACACAAGTAGCCGGCAGATGCGGAAGATCAAAAATTACAGGAAAAGTATTAGTACAAACAAAATATCCAGACAACTATGCATTATTATTTGCACAAGAATATAATTATAAAAAATTCTATGAATATGAAATGAAGTTTCGCAAAGATTTACGATACCCACCGTTTTGCAATATCGCTAAACTTACTATAAGAAATAAAGATGAAAAAAAAGCACTTGATTTTGCTCAAACAATATCAGATTTTTTAGATAATCAAATATCTGCAACAAAGTGTAACATTGATTTATTAGGACCGTCTCAATCATACATTTCAAAATTAAATGGTACATATAGATGGCAAATAATTCTAAAAGGTACAAGAAAAGAACTTAAAACACTTTTAGAACAAGTAAGTACCATAAAAACACCTTCAGAAACTTTTATTAATATGGAATTAGATCCAAGTGATTTGTTGTAAATTTAAATTGCGCACTTGACAAATAAAAAATTCAATACTATAATTCATTTAGTTCTTATATATTTTTTGTTTTTGTAAACCATTGATGTGGAGATAAAAATAAGATGTGCGCTTACAGAGAGCCGGGGTGCTGAGAATCCGGCAGAAAGCAGCTTATTAAATGGACCACAGAGGGTGCAGTGAAAGGTTAACAGCCGAGTATTCTGCAACGTAAGGCATGCGTTAATTGCTAGGAATATGATTGTATTCCGATAAGAGTGAGATTATTTTATATCTCAAAACAAGGTGGCACCGCGGATTTTTTAATATCCGTCCTTGGCAGATTTTGCTATGGACGGCTTTATTTTTTTAAAAAAGAGGTGTCAAAATGTATAAACCAAATTTACAAGAAGTTAATCATTTATTATCAAACTACAAGGTAATCCCTGTAAGCCACACAATTTATTCAGACATTCGTACTCCAATTGAAGTATTGAAAGTTTTAAAATCCATCAGTAAAAACTGCTATATGCTGGAAAGTCTAGAGGACTCAACCAAATGGGGCAGATATACATTTCTTGGGTATGATCCGAAATTAGAAATCACATGTACAAATGGTGTCGTAAATATAAACGGGAATTTGATTAAAACAAATAATCCAAATGTATGTATTAAGAACATACTGGATGAAAACAAAAGTCCTAAATTTGATTATCTTCCGCCATTTACCGGCGGACTTGTAGGATATTTTTCTTATGACTATATTAAGTACAGTGAACAAACTTTAAAATTAAATGCTAAAGATGAAGAAAATTTTAAAGATATTGATTTAATGTTATTTGATAAAGTTATTGCTTTTGATAATCTGAAGCAACAAATTATAATTATTGCTAATGTAAAAACAGATAATTTTGAAATAAATTATAATCTTGCCATAAAAGAAATTGACAATATTGTTAATCTAATCAAAAATGGAAAAGCAATTACTCCTGCACCATTAAAAATAAATTCAGATTTTCGTTATTTATTTGACAAAAAATCATATTGTGATATGGTTGAAAAAGCAAAAGAATACATCCATGAAGGTGATATTTTTCAAGTAGTCTTATCTAACAGAATAGAGGCAGATGTGGAGGGTAGTCTTTTTGATACTTACAGAGTATTAAGAACAACAAATCCATCTCCTTATATGTTTTATTTCAGCAGTGATGATATTGAAATAGCAGGAGCTTCACCGGAAACATTAGTAAAATTAAAAGATGGAGATTTATATACATTTCCTTTAGCCGGAACCAGACCACGCGGGAAAAATGAAGAAGAAGATTTAAAATTAAAACAAGAACTTTTAGCAGATCCAAAAGAATTGGCAGAACATAATATGCTTGTAGATTTAGGAAGAAATGATCTTGGTAAAATCAGTAAATTTGGTTCTGTATCAGTAGAGAAATATCAATCAATTGAAACATTTTCACATGTAATGCATATTGGTTCAACAGTATGCGGAAAAATTCGTGATGACAAATCAGCATTAGATGCAATAGAAGCCGTATTGCCGGCCGGAACATTATCAGGCGCGCCAAAAATCAGAGCTTGTGAAATTATAAATGAATTAGAGAATAACAAGCGCGGTATTTATGGCGGAGCTATTGGATATATTGATTTTACCGGAAATATGGACACTTGTATTGCAATTCGTATTGCTTTTAAAAAGAATGGAAAGGTCTTTATTCGTTCAGGAGCCGGTATTGTAGCAGACAGTATTCCTGAAAATGAATATAAAGAATGTATCAATAAAGCTCAGGCAGTAATTAATGCTTTGAAAAGTGCTCAAGGAGGAATTGACAAATGATTTTATTAATTGATAATTACGATAGTTTTGCTTATAACCTATACCAGCTTATAGGCTCATTAAATACAGATATTAAAGTAATCCGTAATGATGATCTGACTGTTAAAGAAATTGAAAAATTAGATCCTGAACGAATTGTTTTATCGCCTGGACCGGGGAAACCATCCAATGCCGGAATATGTATAGATGTTGTAAAACATTTTGCAGGAAAGATTCCTATACTTGGTGTATGTCTCGGGCATCAAGCAATTTGTGAAGCATACGGAGGCACAATATCCTATGCGAAAACTTTAATGCATGGTAAACAGTCAACTATTACAATTGATACAAACTGTTCATTATTTACTAATTTACCTGAAAAAATTAAAGTTGCAAGATATCATTCTCTTGCATTATTAAGTGATACTATACCGGATAAATTAATTATCACTGCTAAATCAGATGATGGTGAAATTATGGCAGTAAGCCACAAAAATTATAAAACTTACGGAGTTCAATTTCATCCTGAATCAATTTTGACTCCTCAAGGAAAAGTAATTATTCAAAATTTTTTAGACTCAAAGGAAGGTAAAAAATGATTAAAGAAGCTATTATAAAAGCTGTTAATAAAAAAAATTTAACTTATCAAGAAGCAGAAGCTGTAATGGACGA
>JAQVBD010000058.1 GCA_028690485.1 Endomicrobiaceae bacterium | reverse complement strand
GAAAAATGTCTTTAGCAGATATTTCAAAAATTACTAAAATAGATATAGGACATTTATCTCATATAGAAAACGGAAAAAGAAATCCAAGTTATAAAGCGCTAAAATTAATTTGTGGTGCTTTAGAAATTCCAGTAGCACAATTTTTAACTTATACTGGAAAAGAATTAAATGAAGGGCAAGAAGAATATAACTATATACAGTTTATACCTTTTAATTTAGTACCTGTTGTAGAGATAAAGGAATATGTTGAAGGCCCATGTGTTACAGATAAGAATGTTATGGCTGTTATAGTTCCAGATGATAGTATGGAAGATAAATATAAAAAGAATAGTAAAGTATTTGTTGAATTATATACACCATTAAACCATAAAGATATAGGATTATTTTTGTTTAATAATGAAATATTAATAAGAGAATTTGTAATAAAAAATGATAATATTCAATTAAAAGCATATAATAAAAAATATGAAGATATATTAATCAATATGGAAAAAGATAAATTTAAAATAATTGGAAAAATAATGAAATAGTAGTTTAACAACATAAGAAAACCCTATAAGAATAAATTTTTATAGGGTTTTTCTTGACAAATGAGTTTAAAACCTTTATACTAGAAAGGTAATAAAAATACATCGCGGGGTAGAGCAGTTGGCAGCTCGTCGGGCTCATAACCCGAAGGTCGTAGGTTCAAGTCCTACCCCCGCAACCACATTTATCAAGGAATTGAACGTTTTCCTTGATTTTTTTATACCTCAAAAAAGTGGCGGAAAAGTGGCGGAAATAAAAATAGTAAGAAAATTTGAATGTGTTATATGTTTATTAATAAAAAAGTGATATAATATAAAAAATAGCAAATTAAGGAGTTAAATAATGAAAAAGCAAGATATTCTATATGGAAAAAACAATGAAAAATATAGTATAAAAGATATTGAAGACAATATTATAACAGTAAGTTATTGTAGGAAAATTATAATAAAATATAATGTAAATAGTGAAGAAAAGATAGAATATAAAGAAGAAGGTTTGAAATTTGGAGAACATGAAATAGGAGCTCGTATATTTTTTAAAAAAGATGATGGTAAAAAGAAAGTACAGGAACTTTTAGAAGATAATGATTATATTGAGTATAAAGAAAATTTATATAAACGTATAGAACAAGAAGAAAAAGTTAAAAAAGAACGAGAAGAATATATAAAAAAATTTGCACCAGAAATAAAGATGTCCCCAAAAGAAAAAGATTTAAAATTAATAGAATATGAAAATAAAGAAATATCTATGAAAGAAGAAGAAAACTTTTATAATATGGTCAAAGAATCATATTTTGCAAGAATGGATATAAATACTAAATATTACAATGAAGATTATTATGATAGATACTATATTTCAAAAGAAACCGTGAGTCAAGAAATTGATTGTGGACAGATAATAGAAGGTACTTATTATACTTATAATGAGTTAAAAGAAATGAATAAGTATGCTTTTATAAAAAAAAATAAAATAACATCAGGTATAAACAAAGATTATGGTAAAGGAACACATTTAATTCATTGGACTGCACCAATTGCTAATTTATACTACAATAAGGAAAATAATAGTGTTTTAAAAATTAATGAATATATGTATAAAGCAATGCTAAAAAGAAATTTTATGTTTAATCCGCTGAGATTCGTAAATACATTTATTGAAAATAATACATTTTATAAAGAGGGAGTGGTTGATGAATTTTTATTAAGCATTTTATTGGAAAAAAGAGCTTCAGATGAATTGACAGATATTATTTATACTATTCAATCTAATCAAAATAGTATAATAAGAACACATGAAAAAGAAAGCTTTATAGTTCAAGGATGTGCTGGTTCTGGGAAAACAATGATTTTATTACATAGACTTTCTTATTTGAAATTTAACGATAAATTGCCAGAATATAGTAAAATAAAGATTATTACTCCAAATAAAATATTTAATGATTTCATACATAAATTATCAAATGATTTAGATATTAGTGAAATTGAGCAAATAACCATATCAAATTATTATTTAAGAATAAATAATTTATATATACAAAGGTATAATAAAATAGAAGCGGTAGAAGGGCTTAAAGAAATTATTAATAGTAAAACAAATAAATATAAAAGAGTTTTTGAAGCAAACAAAATGTATGATGAAAATCAATTACCAGAAGAACAAATAAAAAACTTATATAAAGAGGATATATTTGAATTTATACAAAAAGAATATAATAAAAAAATAGATGATATGAAACAAAAAATAAAAAATTTGAAAATATTTGATGAAAATATATTAGGAAATAATGCAGCATATTTTGAAAGATTTTTATATAAAACTTCCCAAGAGTTAAAAAAATTGGAGAACGAAAAAAATATATCCATAGAAAGTGTAAAACAAAAGCAAGAAGAATACAATAAACAAAAAAATAAAACATTACTTAATAGAGTCATAAATATAATAAGTTCAAACAATAAAGAAAAGCATTTAGAAAAAGAAATAGCTAAATTACAATCAAACATAGAACAATTAGATCAAAAAATTAAAGATATGAAAGACGTACAGATAGAAATACTTAACAATGTATATTTTACAATTGATATTTATGAAGAAATAATAAAAGATGTTATGAATAAAACTAATATTGCAATTCCTAAAGGTAAATTTATAAGAGCTGAATTATTAATTTTTATGTATATAAATTTTTTACATTTTGGACAATTATTAAATGGAGATAAACTATTGTGTTTTGATGAAGCACAAGATTATAATTTGTTGGAATATAAAATAATAAGAATGGTAAATAAAGATGTAGTAATGAATTTGTATGGAGATGTTAATCAGTCATTTTATATAAAGGGAACAACTGATTGGAGAGATTTAATAGAATCATTACAATTTAAACAATATTTTTTAAATGAAAATTACAGAAATACTATAAAAATAACAGAATTTTGCAATGAAAAATTTAAATATAATATATTATCTATGGGATTAGATGGAAAAAATGTTGAATTTATAGATGAATCCAAAATAAAAGATATAGTATATAGAAAAATAAATGAACAAAGAAAAGTGGCAATTATTTGTAAAAACGAAGAAGAATTAAATAGTATTGAAGATAAGATTGAAAATCAGTATGTTATTTATAGTAGCATAGAAAAAGCGAAAGGAATTGAATATGATACTGTCATTGTAAAGGATTATAACATGAATAACAATCAAAAATATATAGCATATACAAGAGCATTAAACGAATTGTATATTTGCAGTTAATAGTTAAAAATAAAAAATAGGCGGGATTATTTATAAAATCTCGTCTATTTTAATTTGCTTTTGCAGTAAGAAAATCTTCCATAACATTAGGAACATTTTTAAATTCATCTTCAAAGAAATGAGAATAAACTCTATCTGTAGTTTGAACACTTGAATGACCAACTTTTCTACTAATAATTTGAGTTTGAATACCTTATAAATTCAAAAGAACAACTTTAAAATATTAATAGATCTACATTTTAAATAATATTTTCAAAGTAAGACACCTAAATTTTCAATATTCAAAATGAAGTAACAATGTCTTCATCATCTTTCCACCCCCAGTATTTTGAGAGTCATTTTAGAGTCATTGGTGTGGAAAATACGGAAAATATGGAATATACGGAAAAAATGATTAAAAAATGGAATCAATAAAAGCTTACAAAATAGCCACTTTCGGGAAATACGGAATATATGGTAAATATGAAAAGTATGCAAGATAGAACCCGAAGGTCACAAGTTCAAGTCTTGTTCCCGCAACCAAAAAAATAGAACGCAGGTGCATCCACCTGCGTTTTAACGTGTCTAAAAACGCCTAAAAATCAACGTTTTTGAAAAAATACCGTTTTTAAAATTCTTACAAAGTACTTACAAATTTTTCGGCACTACTGTAAAAATTACTGTAAAAATCAACACCAAAAACAGAAAAATATTACGCCTTGAAATTAAGTAGAATCAAGGCTTTTATAATTTTATTTATTGTTAAAAGTATATATAGAATATGTTAAAAAATTTTTGGCATTACTGTAAATTTAGAGTTATTCTTGTTAAAAATAAAAAAATATGTTATATTGTGTTCAAAGGAGGAAGAATATGTCGGAGCAAAATATAAGTTATGATAGAAGTAGAATACAAAATAATATATTAGATTTAGAAGAAAAATATATGCATATAGTTGAAAATATAGTGACATCTGCAGTATTTTTAGCAGACTTAAAACATATAGAAGAAGAAACTCAAGAATACTATGAACTTTTGCAAGAAGTTTGGGGAAAGAAAAATAAAATAAAAGAAGCGTCTGAAAGGTTATTGAGACATCATATGTATACATCATTTCCAAATGCTACTAAGTTTTATGCTTCACCGATTAGCTGTGATATTGCATTAGAATTAGAAGATGTAATCTTAAATATAGATGTTAAAACAATAGATAAAGTTGGAAATAAAGGAGAATTATCTTCGACACAATTTGAACATAATCAAACATCATTTTTAAATAATCCGGTTTTGGGAGCTGGAAACTTTCCTGGATTTAAAGTGAAATCAAATTTACAAGCGATTGATTCTAAAACTAAAAAACCATTATTAACTTATTTAGTAAAAATTGGTTACTCTGATGATGGGAAGGGTATATTTAACTTAATAAATGAAGAAGAATTACCAAGTATAGTAGTTACATGCTTGCCAAATGGAGTTTTAAGTAATTTATTTAATAATGATTTATTTTTGAATTTTAAAGATTATATATATTTTGATGCTCATGATGGAATATATTATAAAGCTAAATATATTACGTCTTTAGATGAGTTTAGAAGTTTGTCTAATACTAATAAATTTTCTAGAATGGAACAGGTAACAGATATTCCAAACAATTGGGAAAGAATAGAAAGCAAGACAAAAGTTGGATATTATGATAAAGAGAAAAAACAAATATGGTATGTAGTGTCTAAGAAGAAAGGAAAACATTGGGATATCTATTTGCAAGCTGTAAAATATGGTAATACAGCAAGATTTAATGATGAATGGTTAGAAAAAAGATATAATTCTAAAAATAAACCATGGTGCGGAGAACGAAAATACTATAAAGTTTATGATAGATTAGTCTCATTAGGATAAAATAATAAAAAACAGATAATTAATTATCTGTTTTTTTATTATTTTCTAATGAATTAAAAATACCAGAAGCAATTTGTTCTGCTAATTTAACTGGAACTGCATTTCCGATTTGTCTATATACAGTATTTAAACTTCCGACAAATTCATAATCCATTGGGAATGTTTGCAACATAGCACATTCTCTAGCGCTTAATCTTCTTTCTTTGTTAACATGTATTTCTGGACTTGTTGCAGTAATAGTATCACTAGGTCTATCCCAATTTGTAATTCTTAAAGATTGTTCAAATTTAATTTCTTTTTCTACCATAGTAGTAACTTGCTTATCATATGTATCATCAAATTTAAAGATTTTCTTTAATTCCCACCAATCAGAAGGTTTTGGAATGCTACCAGAATTATTATCTTTTCTAAACCAATGTCCTGCTGTATATTTATATCCAAAGTGATCATCTACTTTTTTGGTAGAATATCCAGATTTGTCTCTCCAATGTCTTAAATAATCATAAATATCGGCTTGATTTACTTCATATTTTCTGCCCCAAAATTTATCATATACATTTGTTGCAGCAATGTGATTATATATTTTTGAACCATTATTTAATATAATAGGATAATCGCTTAATTTAACATCACTTAAAAAACCAATAGTTTCTGAAACAGTAACTGGATTTTTTAATCCTTCTTTTGAAGTATACTGCTTACTATCTACCCAGTGAGTGGGTGTAGGAAATGGATTTTCAACTCCAATTCGATTACCAATAATAACTAATCTTTCTCTAGCTTGAGGAATTCCGTATTCAGCTGCATTTAATAATTTGGCATCTACTTTATATCCAAGTGATTCAAAGTCTTTTTTTATCATTTCAAAGACTTTACCTTTTTCCATAGATAATAATCCTTTTACATTTTCGGCAACAAAGAATTTTGGATTTTTATCTTTAATAACTCTTAACATTTCTTTATATAAAAAGTTTCTTTTATCTTCCATGCTTCTTTTGTTATTAGCAACTGAAAAACCTTGGCAAGGGAATCCGCCAATAACAAGATCAACATCATCAGGTATTTCTGAACTATCTATTTTTGTTATATCGCCATAAACTATATTGTCACTAACATTTTTTTTGTATGATTCGACAGCTTCTTTGAAGAAATCATTTGCCCAAACTATATCAAATCCAGCTTTTTCAAATCCAAGATCCATTCCTCCTGCACCTGAAAAAAGTGAAACTACTCTAAAATTACTCATTTTTTGAACCTCCGCGTTGTTTTTATTATAGCAGAGTTAGAATAAAAATGCAAACTCTGCGACTAAAAATATTATACAATTGTAAAAAAGAAAAAGCAATAGTTGCGATTGAATTTATTATACAATTTTTAATAAAAAAAAGCAATAGTTGCATATAAAATTTTATAAAAAATGTTATTTTATATTCTAGTATAGCAAAAGTATTGGAAAAATATAAAAATAATTTAATTATGCAAACAGTGTTAGTGTAAAA
>JAQVBD010000014.1 GCA_028690485.1 Endomicrobiaceae bacterium | reverse complement strand
CAATGCCACACAAAAGAAATCCTATAATATCGGAAAATATTTGTGGTTTTGCAAGGCTTCTCAGAGGCTATGCAGTAACCGCCATGGAAAATATAGCTTTATGGCATGAAAGAGATATTAGTCATTCATCTACGGAAAGAATAATAATGCCGGATGCAACAATTGGATTACATTATATGCTGGTTAGAATGCAGGGTCTTTTATCAGGTCTGAATGTTTACCCTCAAAATATGCAAATTAATTTAGATAAAACAAAGGATGTAATTTTTTCAGGTTCGCTGTTATTATCTTTGATTGACAAAGGATCAACTAGAGAAAATGCTTATTCAATAATGCAAAAATTAGCATTTGAAGCAAGAGAAAATAAAATAAGTCTAGAAGAAGTTGCTTTAAAAAGTGATGAAATGAAAAAATATTTATCGGAAAAAGAAATAAGAAGAGATTGTGATATCAAAACACATTTTAAAAATGTAGATTTTATATTTAAAAGAGTATTCAAAAAATAAAATTATTTAATGAAAAAACGAATATATTATTTTATATCCATACTAATTATTATATTTTTTACAATTATTTTATTTGAAATATTATTACAATCAATTCCGATTGTATATAGAAATTTGCCGACTAACAATGAAAAAATATATGTATATTCTTTAGGTGAGTCATCTGCATATGGAGTTCCATATAGTGGCAAAATATCATATGCTAAGATTTTGAAATATATAGCTAATAATGAAATTGATAACAAAAAAATCGAATTAATTGTTCTTGCAAAACCGGGTGAAAAATTATTTCATCAATATATAAGGTACTTAATTTATAAGTATATGCATCCATTGCAAAGAGGGATTGTTCTTTTATATGCTGGTACAAATGATTATGCTGATATCAAAGATGAGTATATAAATCAAAAATTTATTCTTAGTGGTTTATTGAATAATATTATTTATGGTGTTAAGAACTTTAAGTATGAATATGAAAGGATTATATTATTAGCTAATAAATTTGATGATGATATTTATATGTCAACAATAGCAGGTAATTATGCAGGTTTTATGCCGGGGAATATTAGTCAATTTGAAAATAATGAATTTAAAAAAGAGATAGATAACATAGATTACTTGTTTTTAAAAGAACAATACAAACAATCATTTATTCAATGTGATAAAATATTGAATAAATATGATAATGCAAAAGCTCATATTTATTACAGAATAGGTAAAATTTATGAAAAACAAAATAACATAAAAGAAGCAAATAATTTTTATTTAAAGGCAAATGAAGAAAAGAAAGCTGATGCAATAAGAATAAGGCCAACTATATACCAAAATAATATTATTAAAGAAATTGCAAAAAAACACGATATACCTATTGTTGATATTTTTAACGAATTATATAATTCACGAGAAATAATCGGATACAATTTTTTTATTGACAAAATACATCCAAGAATAAGGACGAATATAATAATAGCAAAAGGGTTTATTGGCTTGTTATCAAAAAAATATAATATTGCTGTTAATAAAGATATAACTGAAGAAGAAATAAAGAAAGTAGAGAATTTTAAAAATATTGATATGATACATGCATATATGTGTGCATTAGGAGAAATATTTCTTGGTTTATGTAGATTTGGAATTATTGATATGTATAATACTAATATTATAGAAAAGTATATTTTGAAAATGGAAGAAATAGAAGTTGAACCTGATGAGGAAAAACAAAAGTTACTGTATATAAATACATGTGAACTTGTTTTTACTGCAATGTTTAAAAATAAAAAAAATAGTGTACAATATTTAAGGCAAGTAATAGATAAAATTAATGAAGTAGTTCAGAAACATAAAAAGAATTGTTTATGCCATTTTTGTATAATAAAAAAAATATTTACAATAGAAAAGATAAAATTATTAGAATGTCAATAAAATAAATAAAGTATTTTATAATAAAGGAGAAAATAATGGGCAGTAAGTATAATTACTATTTAAATAAAGATGGTGTTTTTGTTATTGAAAATTACAATTTAGCTCCAACATTTTCAAGTTTTTTTCCTGGGATAGCAGGAGTTAAAGGTATTCCAATGTGGGCATATTATGTAAATAGAGGTCAAAGCATAAGCACTTTTGGTATTAAAAATAAAAATTATGCAATAATGGAATTTTATCCGGCAAATAATACTTATACTTTAGTTAGTACTTTTGGGTTTAGAACTTTTTTTAAAATAAAGAAATCTAAAGAAGTAATTTGTTATGAACCTTTTAAAAATAATTCAAATGATATAGAAAATATTAAACAAAATATGTATATTTCTTCTTCTGAGCTTACGATAGAAGAAATAAACAAAACTATAGGAATTAAAACTATTGTTAAGTATTTTACTTTGCCAAACCAGCCTTTAGCAGGACTTCTTAGAACTGTAACTGTAGAAAATATATCAAGAGCTGATATATCTATTGAGATAATAGATGGTATGCCGAAAGTATTACCGTATTACACAAATGTATATGCACAAAAAAATATGTCAACAACTATACAAGCTTGGGCAACAGTTGATAACTTTGACAAGACCGGTGTTCCGTTTTATAGATTAAAAGTAGAAGTTGAAGACAGACCGGAAGTAGTAGAAATTACAGAAGGTAATTTTTACTATGCATTTACTCAAGATAAGCAAGTTAAGAAAGCAGATATTATAATTGATCCGGATATGCTATTTGGAGCAGATAACAGTTTTATATATCCGGAAAATTTGTTTAACGGAGATTTCAAATATCCTAAATCTCAGTTTGCAAGTAATAAATACCCGTCAGCTTTTTCATATATAAAACAAAATTTAAAGTCATCAAAACAAGTAACAATATATTCTATGGTAGGACATATTGAGAGTGTAGAATCATTAAATAAATATATAAAGAAATTGGATGCTAAATATTTTAATTCAAAGCAACAAGAGAATAAAAATCTTATAGATTCAATTACAGATAATATGGCAACAAAATCCGCAATGCCGGAATTCGATATGTATTGCAGACAAAATTATTTAGATAATGTTATGAGAGGCGGATTACCTATAGAATTTAACTATAATGACAAAACATCTATATATTATGTTTTTTCCAGAAAACATGGTGATTTAGAGAGAGATTATAATGACTTCCAAGTTTCTCCAAGTTATTATTCACAAGGTAACGGTAACTATAGAGATGTAAACCAAAACAGAAGAAAAGATATTTTCTTTAATCCAAAATTAGAAGATAGTGCAGTAAAAATATTTTATAATTTAATGCAGATAGATGGTGGAAATCCTTTAGTTGTTAAAGGTACATATTATGTTTTAGACATAAAAAGCAATCAATTTAAAGATATAGTTAAAGATTTAAATTCAAAACAGGATGAAGATAAGTTAAAAGTATTTTTTAGTAATGGATTTGAACCTGGGCAGCTTGCAATGTTTTTAGAATCTTCAAAAATAAAAACGAAATCAAAAATTGAAGATTTTATATCTAAAATAGTTACATCTTCACAGTCTGTAAATGATGCTAGTCATGGAGAAGGTTACTGGGTAGATCATTGGACATATAATTTAGATTTAGTCGAAAGTTATCTTTCTATTTATCCAGAAAAGATGAATGACCTTATTTTTAAAGATAAAACTTACATATATTACGATAGTGACCACTATGTATTGCCTAGATGCAGAAAACATGTTTTAACTGCAGATGGTTCTGTAAGACAATATGGTTCTGTAACAAAATCAGAAGAAAAAGAAGCACTTATTAAAACAAGAAAAATAAATCCAAATGCATTAAGAACAAAAAATGGGAAAGGCGATATTTATACAACTACATTAGCATCAAAGTTTATTACATTAATGACAGTTAAATTTTCATCACTTGATCCGGATGGAATTGGTATAGAAATGGAATCAGATAAGCCTGGTTGGTATGATTCTTTGAATGGACTTCCTGGTTTGTTTGGTTCTTCAACACCGGAAGTATTTGAATTAAAGAGATTAATGTTGTTTTTCGAAAATATTCTTAAAGAAAACAAAAATGAAAAAACATTTGTTCCTGTAGAAGTTGCAGTATTATTTAAAGGATTATCAAAACTTTTAGATAAAAAATTAGAATCATTTGATTTCTGGGATATGGCAACTACATTAAGAGAAGATTATAGAAAATCTGTAATATTTGGAATTAATGGAAAAGAAGAAGAGATAAAATTAGATGATATATTAGATTTTATAAAAAAAGCAGTTGCAAAAATGAATATTGGATTAAAGAAAGCAATAGATAAAAAATCTAATCTGTATTTTACATATTTCAGATATGAAGCTGTAAAATACCAGAAAAATAATGAAAAAAGTATTAAAGGATTACCTTGTGTTAAAGTGTCAAAATTTGTTAGAAATCCTTTGCCATTATTCTTAGAATCTGAAGTTCATTATCCAAAAACAGAGAATAATAAAGAAAATGTTAAACAGCATTTATTATCTATGAAAAAAACAGGACTATATGATAAAGAGCTTAAGATGTATAAAGTTTGTGATAGTTTATTAAAAGAATCTAATGAAATTGGAAGGACAAGAGTGTTTTTACCTGGATGGCTTGAAAATGAAGCTATTTTTATGCACATGGAATATAAATATATATTGGGGCTTTTAAAAGCAGGTCTTTATGATGATTTCTTCAATGAATTAAAAAATTGTAACCCTTGTTTTATGAAGCCGGAAATTTATGGCAGAAGTATTTTGGAAAATTCGTCATTTATTTCATCAAGTGCTTTTCCTGATAAAAGAAATTGGGGCAGAGGTTTTGTTGCAAGACTTAGTGGTTCAACAGCAGAATTTATTGATATGTGGATAACAATTGTTTTAGGCAAAAAACCATTTACTATAGATAGTAAAAATAACTTAATTTTTAAGTTAAATCCAATTATACATTCCAGCTATTTTGATAAAGATGGTAAATTTAGCGCAAAATTGTTTTCAACAACTGATATTATTTATGTAAATAAATCAAAAAAAAGTACTTATTTACCAGAAGTCCAAATTAAAAAAATAGAAATAGTATGGAATAGTGGAAAGAAGGATATAATTGATGGTTGTGAAGTTATTGGTCAATTTGCTCAAGATATAAGAAATAGACAGGCAAAATCAATAACAGTAATTTTTTAATATAGCACTTTGAATATTTGGATTATAACTTTAAAAATCCGGTCTTTAATGTATGCAATTTTACGATACTTAATGACTGGATTTTTTCACTACAAATATTAAAATTTAAAGAAGATAAATTTTTTATCAATTCTTTTAACAAGTAATCAAAATTTTATTATTGAGGTCTTAATCTATAAAAATTTCTTTGAATTTAGTAAAATAAAAAGAATAATATTAATATGGAGTTGTATATGAATTTATCAAGAAAAATTATAAAACAACATTTAGTTTCAGGAACGATGGAAGTTGGCAATGAAATCGGTCTTAGAATAGATCAGACATTAACACAAGATGCGACCGGAACAATGGCATATTTGCAATTTGAAGCTATGGAAGTTCCAAAAGTAAAAACAGAACTCTCTGTTAGTTATATTGATCATAATACTTTACAATCAGGTTTTGAGAATGCAGATGATCATAAATTTTTACAAACAATAGCAAATAAATACGGTATAATTTTTTCCCCCGCCGGAAGCGGAATATGTCATCAGGTTCATCTTGAAAGATTTGGTATTCCCGGAAAAACATTAATCGGTTCAGATTCTCATACACCAACCGGTGGTGGAATAGGAATGTTATCTTTCGGTGCAGGCGGACTTGATGTAGCTTGTGCTATGGCCGGACAACCATTTTATATAACAATGCCAAAAATAGTTAAAGTAAATTTAATAGGACAATTAAGGCCTTGGGTAAGTGCAAAAGATATTATTTTAGAACTTTTAAGAATTCTATCAGTTAAAGGTGGCAGAGGCAAAATATTTGAATTTTCAGGAGAAGGTGTTAAAACTTTATCGGTCCCGGAAAGAGCAACAATAACTAATATGGGTACAGAACTTGGAGCTACAACAACAATATTTCCTTCAGATGAAATTACAAAAGATTTCTTAAAAAAACAAGACAGAGAAAATGTGTGGGTAGAAATGATTGCTGCTGACAGTGCGCAGTATGATGAAGAAATGACAATAGATTTAAATATGTTAGAACCATTAATTGCAATGCCGCATAGTCCTGATAATGTTAGAAAAGTAAAAGAATTAAAAGGAACAAAAGTAGATCAAGTTTGTATAGGTTCATGTACTAATTCATCGTTGGCAGATATGATATTATGTTCAAAAGTTCTAAAAGACAAAAAAATCAGCAAAAATACAAGTTTGACTTTATCTCCTGGTTCAAGACAAGTTATGTCAATGCTTGCAAGTTCCGGAGAATTATTTAATATTATAAATGCCGGAGCAAGAATATTAGAGTGTGCCTGTGGTCCATGTATTGGTATGGGGCAAGCACCTAAAACGAAAGCTATTTCATTAAGAACATTTAATAGAAATTTTGAAGGCAGAAGCGGAACGAAAGATGCACAAGTATATTTATGCTCTCCGGAAGTAGCATTGGCAGCAGCTTTATCCGGTGAAATAACAGACCCTATGGAATATTTTGGCAAAAAGCCGGAAGTACAATTGCCGGAAAAATTTTATATTAATGATAAACATTTTCAAAAACCTTCATCAGATGCAACAGATGTTGTTAGAGGTCCAAATATAAAACCATTACCAAAATTTGAACCGATGTTAGAAACTATAGATGCAACAGTTGTTTTGAAAGTTGGTGATAATATATCTACAGATCATATATTGCCTGCAGGTGCAAAAATTCTTCCTTTAAGATCAAATTTGCCGGCAATATCTGAATTTACATTTGGTGCTGTTGATAAAGATTTTGTTGCAAGAGCTAAAAATGTAAAAAATGGAATTATTATAGGAGCAGAAAATTATGGTCAAGGTTCATCTAGAGAACATGCTGCTCTTGCGCCAAGATATTTAGGTGTACAGTTTGTTATTACAAAATCATTTGCCAGGATACATTTGGCAAATTTGATTAATTTCGGAATTATCCCTTTAACATTTAATAATCCTAGCGATTATGATAATATTAAGCTTGATGATGAAATAGAGTTTTGCAATGTAAAAGAAATTATAAAAAATAATAACGATTTATTTGTAAAAGTTAATGACAAGAATATAAAATTGAATTATACTTTCACAGATAGACAAAAAGAGATTTTATTTGCTGGTGGATTGTTAAATTGGATAAAAGAGAGTATCAAATAAATGGAAGAAAATGAAATAAGGCAGTTGGTTGTAAAAAAGGTATCTTCTGCAAAAATAGCATCTCAAAAACTTGGATTAATGAGTTTTCAACAGAAAAATGCTATCCTTTTAGCAATAGCAGACGGTTTAGAAAAAAATATTAAAGAGATATTGTTTCATAATGATATAGATGTTGAATCTGCAAAAGATGCAGGTTTGGATAGTGCACTTGTTGATAGACTAACACTGACAGAAAAAAGAATTGCAGATATGATAGAAGGTGTTAGAAATATTGTTAAACAACAAGACCCTATCGGCGAAATTATTGAAAATAAAACACTAGAAAATAATTTAAATATCCAAAAAGTCAGAGTTCCTCTTGGCACAATAGCAATGATATATGAATCAAGGCCGAATGTTACCGTTGATGCATCTGCATTATGTATTAAATCCGGTAATTCCATCGTTTTAAGAGGTGGTTCGGAAGCTATCAATTCAAATAAAATATTGGCAAATATTATATCTTCTTCCGGCGAATCTGCAGGAATGCCATCCGGTGCAATTACTCTTATTGATATTGTTGACAGAAATGCTATTTCAGAATTAATAAAACTTGATAAATTAATAGATTTATTAATTCCTCGAGGCGGCGAAAAAATGATAGATTTTATTAAACAACATTCCACAATTCCAATTCTTTCTCATGGCAGCGGTTTATGCCATACATATATTGATAAAGATTCAAATATAGATATGGCAATAAAAGTTTCTGTTAATGCTAAATGTCAAAGACCAGGTGTTTGTAATGCAACAGAAACAGTATTGGTACATAGAGATATTGCAAGTAAAATTTTACCTGAACTCTGTAAACAATATGAACTTTTTGGTGTTGAAATTAGGGGTTGTAAACTTACAAAAGAAATAGTCAAAAATGTAATTGATGCAACAGAAGAAGATTGGATGACAGAATACCATAGCATGATTATTTCAATAAAAGTTGTTAATTCATTGGAAGAAGCAATCGCTCATATTAACAGATATGGGTCTGCGCATTCTGATTCTATAATTACAAATAATAAGGATAGAGCAGAAAAATTTTTGAAAGAAGTCAACAGTGCTGCTGTATTTCACAATGTTTCAACAAGATTACACGATGGTAGCGTTTTTGGATTAGGAGCAGAAATTGGTATTTCTACAAATAAGCTTCATGCAAGAGGTGTAATGGGTGCAAGGGAACTTACAACAACAAAATTTATTGTTAGAGGGAATGGAAATATAAGAAAATAAAATATAACTAAATTTTAGGGGGCATGATGGAAGAAAAAATAAATATTGATGAGTTAGATGATAAGATAAAGCAGGAAAGTTCTACGATAGCAAAACTTATTGAAGAAATAGGAAATGTTTTAGTTGGTCAAAAATATGTAGTTGAAAGAATGTTAATAGGTCTTTTAGCTGATGGGCATATTTTGTTAGAGGGATTACCGGGACTTGCTAAAACTTTAGCAGTTAATTCTTTAGCAAATGCAATTCAAGCAGATTTTAAGAGAGTTCAGTTTACACCTGATTTATTACCGGCTGATTTAATAGGAACATTGATATATAATCCCCAAAATGGAACTTTTTCAGTTAAAAAAGGTCCAATTTTTACAAATATTGTTCTTGCAGATGAAATAAATAGATCTCCTGCTAAGGTGCAAAGTGCTCTCCTTGAAGCTATGGCTGAAAGACAAGTCACAATTAGTGATACAACCTATTTGTTGCCTTCACCTTTTTTAGTTATGGCAACACAAAATCCGATAGAGCAGGAAGGAACATATCCTTTACCGGAAGCGCAATTAGATAGATTTATGTTAAAACTTAATGTTGTTTATCCAAATATTAAAGATGAAAAAATTATATTGGAAAGAATGACACAGAAAATTAAACTAAAAACAAATCCGGTATTATCTTTAGATGATGTCCAGAAATCAAAAGATTTAGTCCATGAAATATATGTAGATGATAAAATAAAAGATTACATTGTTGATATCGTTTTTGCTACCAGGCAGCCGGAAGAATATGGATTAAATGAATTAAAATCTCTTATTGCTATTGGAGGTTCTCCAAGAGCAACAATTAATCTTACTCTTGCATCAAAAGCTTATGCTTTTTTACAAGGCAGAAGTTTTGTTATTCCAGAAGATGTAAAAATAATAGGGCAAGATGTTTTGAGACATAGAATACATCTTAGTTATGAAGCAGAAGCAGAATCTTTAAAAACAGATGATATTATAAGAAGAGTATTTGAAGGTGTTCCAATACCTTAAATATTATGGACAAAAAAATGAATTCATCAGATATTGTCAAAAAGAAAATAAGGCAAATAGAGATTCGTTCTAATCGTCTAGTTAATGAAGGACTAGGCGGAAAATATCAGAGTACCTTTAAAGGTAGAGGTATGGAATTTGCTGAGGTCAGAGAATATCAGCATGGTGATGATATTAGAACTATAGATTGGAATGTTACAGCTAGACAACAGAAACCTTATGTAAAAGTTTTTACTGAAGAAAGAGAAATGACGGTTGTTTTCCTTATAGATATGTCGGCATCCCAATCATTTGGAAGTTTAAATCAGACGAAGGTATCTTTAGCTGCAGAGGTAGTATCTGTTCTCGCTTTTTCTGCAATTAAAAATAATGATAGAGTTGGAATGTTATCCTTTACGGATACAATTGAACATGTTATACGCCCTAAAAAAGGTAAAAATAATATTTTAAGAATGGTCAATGAATTACTGTCATTTAAGCCTAAAGGAATAAAAACATCAATATCTACAGGTCTAAAAGCAATAAATGAAATATGGAGAAAAAAAGCAGTTGTTTTTTTAGTTTCTGATTTCAAAGATATAGGTTATGAAAAAGATTTAATGTTAACATCTAAAAGACATGATTTAATATGTATTAATATTTCAGATCCTAGAGAAAAAGATATTCCTAATATTGGTATGATAGATTTTTATGATGCTGAATATAATAAAGTTTTTACTATAGATTCGTCAAGTAAAAAAATGATGAAATCTTATTATAATAGAATTGAACAATTGGAAAATAACAAAAAAGAGATATTTAAAAAATCTTCTGTTGATATTATAAATTTAAAAACAGGAGATTCTTATTTGCCTCAGTTGGTAAAATTTTTTAGTAACAGACAAAAAAGAAAAATGTTAGGATAATAATGAATAAATATAAATTAATTTTCAGTTTTTTTATAGTATTGTTTAGTGTTATCAATGTTTTTTCTTTTGTAACTTTTCCAAAAGCTGTTTTGACTGCAGACAAAAACAATATAATAACAGGTGATAAAGTAAAGGTTAGAGTAGAAATTTTTATTCCTTCATTTGCTATGTTATTACAAGATGAAGGGGATATATTGATTGATGGTTGGGATATTGTAGATTTATCGTTTAAAAAAGATGTAATTGAAAATGATAAATATATACTTAATATGGATATAACAACATTTGATACGAGCATAAAAGAAATACCGCAAATTAGTTTCTCATATATTAATAAGGATGACTATAATGCTGGCGAAAAATTCTTGTTTTTTAGTAATTCGATTCCGATGGGAGTTAAAAGTACTTTTAATAGTGATGAATTAAAGTCAATAAAGGATATTAAATATCCAAAAACATTATCTATTACATTTATCTATTACATTATTGCGATTGTTTTTTTGGTATATGTTATATTTTTTACATATCGAACTGTTTTATATGATAAAATATTAAATATAATTAATTTAAATAGTTTTACACCTGACGAAATTGCCATTAGAAAATTGAATAATCTGAACATTGATGAAAGTTGTTCAAAAAAACAGATAAAAGAATATTATTTTTTAGTGAGCAATATATTTAAAAAATTTATTGTAAATGCTTCGCATTTTAAAAAA
Source organism: Endomicrobiaceae bacterium (assembly GCA_028690485.1). Classification (GTDB taxonomy): domain Bacteria; phylum Elusimicrobiota; class Endomicrobiia; order Endomicrobiales; family Endomicrobiaceae; genus Praeruminimicrobium. Next base: position 22,922 of record JAQVBD010000014.1, on the reverse strand, counting down.
AAAGAAATAACAACAACAGAGCTTTTGTTGTCATTACAGGATAAAAACAATATTTTCAATCAATATTTCAGCGAAATTTATTATTTATTTGAAAGTTATGATAAAGCTAAATATTCTGATTATATGTTGAATATGGAAACTTTTTTAGATGTTTTTAAACGAACGAAGAAAACGGTTGAGAAATATCATCAATCTGTTTCCGATAAAAAAGATACAAGATAGGAGTATCATAAATGCATTTTGCTACACCAATATTCTTTTTATTGTTTCCGATACTATTAATTCTGATGTTTTTTTTGTATATAAAAAATAAATATAATAAAAAAAACTTAATAAATTTTTCTCAATATGATGTTGTTAATGGTATAAAAAAATCAAGAAAGATGAAGATATATCCATTATTAAATATAATTAATTATTTAATATTAATTATATTTATAATTGCATTGGCAAGACCTCAAATAGGAGAAAAAACAGAAGATGTTCTCAACCAAGGGACAGATATAGTAATTGCTCTTGATATATCATCAAGTATGGAAGCACTAGATTTTGAACCTATTAATAGATTAGAGGCAGCAAAAAAAATTGCTGTTGATTTTGTAAAAACAAGGACACATGATAGGATAGGATTGGTGTTATTTTCCGGACTGGCATTTACACAATCACCGTTAACTAATGATATAAATAGTGTTACAAAACTTTTAAATTCAGCAACTACAAATATGAGTTCGGTTGATGGAACAGCAATAGGTTCAGCAATAGTTACAGCTACTAACAGGTTAAAAGATAGTGAAGCAAAAAGTAAACTTATTATACTTATTACTGATGGTGCAAATAACATTGGAGAAGTAGATCCCATAACAGCAGGGGAAATAGCTAAAAGTTTAGGAATAAAAATATATACAATAGGTGCAGGTGATCCGGAAGGAGCATATTATCAAGTTATGGATCCTGTTTCAGGAATGAAATTAGTAAAAGTTGAAGAACAGGATTTAGATGAAAATACATTAACTGCAATAGCAGAAATGACTGGTGGACAGTATTTTAGAGCAAATAATACAAAAATGTTAGAAAGTATTATTAAAGAAATAGATAAATTAGAAAAAACAGAAATACAATCATTAAACTTCACTAGTTATGAAGAGATTTTTGATAAATTTGTTTGGTGTTTGCTTTGTTTGTTGTTATTAAAGATTTTACTAGAGAATGTTTTTTTAAGGAAGTTAACATAATATGTTTGAAAATAGAGAAATTTTAATTTTATTATTTATTATTCCTGTTATTGCAGTATTTTTACTTTACTGCTTTTATAAGAAGAAAAAGAATATTTCTAAATTTGTTGATTTCGAAATGTTAAACAAGATATCAAATCTAAATATTGGCATATATAAGTTAAAAAATATTTTAATAATTTTATCTTTGATTTTCATAATAATTGCATTGGCAAGACCTCAATATGGTGCGAAAACTACACTTATATCAAAAAAAGCAGCCACTATTGTTATTGTTATGGATGTTTCAAAAAGTATGTTGGCAGAAGATTTAAACCCAAATAGGCTGGAAACATCTAAATTAGTATTATCAAATTTAATAGCAGGATTTAATGGAAATAAAATTGGAATAATAGCTTTTGCAGGAACAGCTTTCTGGAAGTGTCCGATAACATTAGATGTTTTTTCAGCAAATAATTTCTTGAAATCAATTAGTATAGATGATATGCCGTTAGGCGGAACAAAAATAGCAAAAGCTTTAGATTTAGCATTAAACGGAACAGCAGATATCCCGGAAGGTGCAAAAGCAATTATTTTGGTGACTGATGGAGAAGATGATGACAGCGGATTACATGTTCTAATAGAAAAAGCAAAAAAATATAAAACAAAAATTTATACTATTGGTATTGGTAATCCGGAAGGTTCTAAAATCCCTATTAGAGATCAGCAAGGATATATAGATTTTATTAAAGATGAGAATGGTAATGTTGTTATAACAAAATTAGATGAGGATACATTACAATATATAGCAGATGAAACAGGCGGAGAATATATTAACCTTTCAGAAAGTAAAGATTCTATATTTAAAATATTACAAATAGCACATTCTTTGGATAAGGCAAAAGATGAAGCCAGTAAAGAAGTTCAAAGAGAAGATAAATATCAGATATTTTTATTTATAGGTTTTATTCTGTTTTGTTTTGCATTATATTTACCAATTTTTAAAAAGGGAAATAATGACTAAATTAAAGTTTATATTATTAATTGTATCAAGTTTGTTTATTCTATTTATATATCATAATATCATAAGTATAAAAAAAGAAAATAATTATGCAGTAATAGACTTTCAGGTAGAAAATTTTAAAGGGGCTTTAAATAAATTTAAAAATCTCATTTTAAAAAAAGATAAAAATTATATTCTAAAATTTAATTATGCAAATGCTGAGTTAAAATTTGGAAATTATGATAAAGCTATTACTACTTATGAAAAATTGTTACAAAATAATAATATTGATTCATTGCTTAAATCGGAGATTTATTATAATTTAGGCAATATATATTTTCTTAAAGAAGACTATGAAGAAGCATTGGTGTATTATAAAAATTCGTTGACTCTTAATCCTAATGACCTTGATGCTAAATTTAATATTGAATATATTGCTAATATGTTTAGAAAAATGGAAGATTTAGAAGAGTTAATCAAAGAGATGAAAAATGATTTACTTCAGCAAAAAGAAAAAATAACGGAAAAGAAAGAACAGATAAATGAAAATTTAAGTACAATATCTACAGAAAAACAGAGTAAAATTGAAGAAAATAAACAGTTACAAGAAAAAGTTGAAGATTTAAAACAAGAGAGTACTCAAAATATAAAAGATGAATTACAAAATTTATTAACTGAAAAGCAAACAATTATGGAACAAAAGAAACAACTTGAAGAAAAAATTAAAAATCAAGTTAATTTAGGTTTGCAAAAAAAGTCCGGGAAAAAAGCAGATGATGAAAATCAAAGAGCAATTGAACAACAATTGAAAAAAACAGAAAATCAAATAGATTTATTAAAGAAAGAAATGACACAAGAAATCAATCAATCTAAAAAAGGACAATTAGAGCAGGATGTCAAACAATTATATGAAAAAAAAGAAGAATTAAAAGAAGAAAAGAAAAAAGCAAACTTAAATTTACAACAAAAACTTATGAATTCTTCAGAATTAGAACGTAAGAAACAAGAGTTGCAAAAAAAATTAAATGAAAATGTAGCTAAAACAAATCAAAAAATTGAAATCTTTGAAAAAATTGAAGATGATATAGTTCAAGAAGTTGTCAGACCTGAAAAAGTTGTAAATCCAAAAAAAATAATAGAAGCTTATCTTAAAAAAACTTTTAGTGATGAGAAAAAATTTCTAATTGAAGAAGAAAAAGACACTATTATTAGAAATCTTAATACTACAGATTATACTAATGAAAAAGATTTGGCAGAAGAACAAAAAGATATAATATATAATGATCCTAATGCTGTATCTGATCCAAAAAAGCAAAAATCAAAATATAAATATGAACATGAAGATATAATAAAATCTACTTCAAGTAGTCAAACTAATAATCAAACAGATGGAGATGCTTCTAGTGAACAGCAGCAGCAACAAGCACAAGAGCAAAATCAAGAATTTTCTCAAACACAAAAAGATAATCAATATGTAAGAAATGCTTTACAACAAATAAGTTTACAAAAGCAAGAAATAATTTCTAAAGAAACTCAAAGTCAGTCAGATATATTAAATGAAATGTATCAAGTAAATCAAGAAATAGCTAATTCAAATATGCAACAGATCAATCAGCTTTCTCAACAACAAGAGTCTATCCAAAATTCATTGACTGAAATATCTAAAGAAAAACAGAATATTCAAAATGATATGAAAAATACTAATGATTTAAAACAAAAAGAGCAATTAAAAAATCAAATTAAAAATTTAGAACAAAAAGAGCAATCTGTTAAACAAGAATTACATGATGTTTCAAGTGATATTAAAATGTTAAACAATAAACAACAACAAATGAATTTAGATATTGAAAAAAATATGTTAGATATTAAAGACAATGTATTGGATAAACAGCTAAAAACTACAAAAAAAATGGACAAAACATCCGAATACTTGGAAAATATTCAACAAAAACAAACAGAGTTATCCAAAAAACAAGATGAACTATTAAATAAAGAGAACAGTAAAGATTTAAATGATGTAACAACTAAAGTTATGGATTATGAACAAAAAATTGATAATACAATGATGCTCCAAAAACAGGCTGTTGATCAAAAAGAAGTTATATCTCAGCAATATAATAAACAAATAGATTTATTAACAGAAAAAATTAATAAATTGAAAGATATAACAAAAAAACAAGAATTTGATAAGTATCAATCTTTTCTTGAACAAGAGAAAGAAAAAGAAAACAAAAAAGCTGATAATATTCAACAAGACAAAAACAGATTAGAACAATTACAAGAAACTTTAAATAAAAAAACAAAAACAAAAATGCAAGAACAGTTATTGTCTTCAGCTCAGCAACAAAGTTCTAAACAAATAGAAGAATTTGAAAATTACAATCAACAAATAGATAAGCAAGTCTCAGATATGTCCAAAAAAGCAGAAATTGAAAAATCAATGGCAGATAAATATAAAGATTTAGAAAAGCAACATAAAGATATTTCAAAAGCAAAAATGGATATAAATATTGAAAAAAATTTATTAAAGTCAAAAAGTGAAAATGATGCAAATGCAGCACAAAAATTAGAAGAATTACAGGCAAAAGAAAAACAGTTAAGTAAAAAAGAACAATTGTTAGAAGACGAAAAGAAAGAAATGAAGAAAATGAAAAATAATAGAATTGAAGATTTTAAAAAACAGACTATGAATCAAAATGAAGAGAATCAAAAAAAGATAGAAGAACAATTATTAGCTAAAGAAGAACATGCTAAAAATATGCAGGTTATAGAAGACTCTTTGAAAAATAAGAAAGAAGATGAATTTTTAATGAAAAAACAAATTAATAAATATGATTTGTTAAAAGCACAAAAGCAAAACTCTCAAGACAAAAATGAAAAACTAAAAAAAATAGAAGAAAAACAATCCCAACTAGAAGAAGATTTTAATAAACATATTGAAGAAGAATTAAAAGTTTCAGAAAATCAAAAGAATAGATTAATGGATGAACAAATAAAACAAACGGAAAAACAGATAGATTTATTAAAAAAGACAATGACACAGGAAACGGACAAAGAAAAAAGAGAAAAAATGATACAAGATACAAAACAATTATATAAAAACCTTCAAAATATGAATGAAAAAATGCAAAATTCAAAAGAAAATAGCTTAAATGATGGAGTGAAGAAAATAACGGAAGATCAAAAAAATAAAAATATTGAAAATAAAGAGGTTTTGCAGGAACATGTTGAATCTTTAGAAAAAAAATTAAATAATTTAGATAAAATAAATTTAAAGAAAAATATTAATTCAATGATGAAGGAAAAAGAGAAAATAGAACAAGAGCAAAGTGAATTGAAAAAAGAGCAAAATGGTTTGTTGAAGGATTTAGAATCGTTCAAACAAAATGTTCAAGAAAAACTAGAAACTCAAAAAAAGATTGAAGAACTAAAACAAAAAGACAAAATGTTAGAAAATAACAAAAAAGAGTTAAAACAAAAAGAAGAAGAAATGAAAAAAACTTTGGAAAATAAAAACAAAACAAAGATAGAAGATTTAAATAACATGTTAAAACAACAAGATACTTTAATGGAATCTATTAAAGAAAATAATAACAAAAAAGAAATGTTAAATAAACAAAAATTAGCAACCGCTAAAGATAAGACAAAAGAAAATATACTAACTGAATTAGAAAAAAACAATGTGCAAAAAAGCAAAAAAGAAGAAATTTCAAAAAATATATCAGATACTAATAAGGCAAAAAAGCAACAAGAAGAAGAAGCTATAAATGAATTGAAAAAGCAACAAGAAGAAATCAGAAAAACCAATAATCAACTTAAACAACAGCAAAAAATGATTGAATATAACATAAATAGTTTGAAAGAAAAACTTAATGAAGAAACAAATAGTAAAATGGATGATAAGAATAAGAAACTTAATGAAGAAAAAAAATTACAAAAATTATCTAAATCGCAAGAATTAAGAAAAAAAATGAAACAAATGCAAGAACAAATGAAAAATATTGATAAAAAAATAGATACTAATAAGAATGATCAAATGGAAGCTGAAAAAGAAAAACAAAGAAATGAGCAGGGCAAAAAATGGGCGGATAATGAAAAATCTATAATTAGCAAAGAATTGAAAAAACAGCAAGATATTTTACGAGCTCAAAAACAACAAATGCAAGAAATCTTAAAAAAACAAAAAGAATTAGAAAAACAATTAGAAAATTTGAAAAAACAGTACGAGAATAAAAGAAGTAAAAATTTAGAAAATAAAATGGAAATGACAGAAAAAGATTTAGTTAAAACTATGGAAGCAAGACAACAGTATAATTCTAAATTATTAAGTAATGATTCTTTAAATAAAGCAAATATGCAATATAAAAATATGGAAAAAGAATCTAAAACATATGGAAATGATGTTGAAAAAAACAAAAGGAAGTTAGAAAAATTAAAAGATGAAGAAAATAAGTTAAATGATGAAAAAAATAAGACTTCTGAACTTCTTGAGAAATCAATGTTGCAAGCACAAGAATTAGATGAAGAAGATAAAGAAAGTATTAAAGAACAAAAAGAAGAAAAAGAAGAAAATACTGATAAAGGTTTAAAAATTGGTGATCAAGATTTAGAAAGAGTTCTAAATTTTTATGGTGATATGGATAAGCCAAATAATGAAAAGAAAATAAATAATCAAGAAATAAATATAAATCAGAGAGATTGGTAAAATGTTTGAATTTAAAAAAAATATATTAGTAATTATGTTATTATTCATATCAACAGTATTATTTGCTGATGATATTTTAAATGTTTTCTTAAACAAAAGAGAAGTCGAACTTGGTAAATTATTGACATTAACAGTTGAAATTTCAAATGATATTGAAAATTTGGATAAATTTGAATTGCCAAAAATGCCTGATTTTATAGTTTTACCAAAAAAGAATTATAAGAAAGGAAATAAAAATATATACACATATGATATAACACCGAAAAATATTGGTTTCTTTTCAATTCCATCTATAGTTGTTTATGATAAAGATAAAGAAATAACGTCTGAGCCAATAAATGTAAAAGTTGTCAAATATTTACAATCTAAAAAATCATCATATACTAATAAAAGTAATGAAAATATTTTTGTTGAAGCATATATAGATATAAATTCCATATATGTAAATCAACAAATATATTACACATTAAAATTTTCTACGAAATTTGATCTGGCTTCCAATCCAACTTATTTTTTGCCAATGTTTAAAGATTTTTGGAAAAGTGAATCTAATACAAAAAGTGGATATAAATTGATTGATGGTGAAAATTATTTTGTTTTTGAAGTTATTACAAAACTTTATCCGATGAGGGATGGCAATGTAATCATAGATCCATCTAATGTAAAAGTAGAATATTTAAAATATGATGATGTTGATAATAATGAATTCAATAAGATTCTTAATGCAAAGAAAATAAAATATTCTTTAAATTCGAATCCTGTTACAGTTCGAGTTTTTCCATTGCCAGAAATAGGAAAACCTGAAAATTTTACAGGTGCTGTAGGTAAATATTCTATAGTTGCATCAGTAGATAAAAAATCAGTTGTGATTAATGAACCAATAAGTTTAACAGTACAAATTGAAGGTAATGGTAATATTAATGCTATTTCAGAACCTGAGATTAAGTTGCCAACAGATATGAAAAAATATGCAACATCTGTGTATACAAAAAGTAAAGGATTTACTAATTCGAAAAGATTTAAATCTGTGATTATACCTTTGATAGAAGGTGAAAAAACAATACCGGGAGTCTATTTTTCTTATTTTGATCCTGATTCAAAAGAATATGTAAATATTAAGACAGACGATATTAAAGTTAACATATCATCTGGTGTATATGTAAAAGATATTGAAGTAAAACAAAGTGATGTTGATACTCAAAATATTGATAAATCTATTCAGCCGATTAAAAGTGATATAAAATTAAAACAATATCATCATATGTTGATTAAAAACAAGATGTTTGTTTTTATATTAATACCGTTTTTTATGTTTCTTATTTACTCACTTGTATATCGTATTATGGTTTTATATATGCAAAGAGATATTGTAAAATTACAAAAAAAAGCTGGTTACAAAAAATCATTGAAGTACTTACATGAAGCTTATAAGTCTATGCAAGAAGAAAATCAAGAAAAGTTCTATTTTAACATAAATCTTTCCATCAGAATTTTTTTGCAGTCTTGTACAAATTCTGACTATATTAATATGATAAAAGAAGAGATAAAATCAAATCTTAATAAATTTCAAATTTCAGAAAGTTTGGTAATTGATATAGAAAAAATTTTAATAGATTGTGAGTTGTTTCAATTTAGTTATATAAAAACTACTAAATTACAAATGGAAGATACGTATAGGAATACTAAATATATTATAGAAGAATTGGATAAAGTGCTATGAATAAAGTTTTAATTATTTTTTTATTGTTTTTTAGTTTGATTCCAATTTATGCTAATGTTCCGACACAAGAACAATTATCTCAATCTTTGGAATCATATCAAAATGGTGTTTATGAAAACAGTATAAAAGAATATGAACTTATGATTTTAAATGGATTTAATAATCCTTATATTTATTATAATTTATCAAATTCTTATTATAGAAATAACGATATAGGCAGAGCTTCTTTGAATATAGAGAGGGCTTTAAGATTAGCTCCAAGAGATAAAGATATACAGTACAATAGAAATTTCATAGCACAACTATCTGGTGAACCTGAGCAAAATATTGCAGAACATATTGTTAGTAAATTACAGTTAATACTTTCATTAAATGAATTAGTAATAATAGTTTTTTTGTTAACAATTATATTGTGTATAAGTATTGGCATATATTTTTTAAAACAGCAAAGATTTTTTTTAAATATTTCAATAATATGTTTAGTTTTGTTTTTTTTAAATGCGGGATTATTATGTTTGAAGGCTTATAATGAAGTTATATTAGAGGAAGCTATTGTTTTATCAGATACACAAGTAAAAAATAAGCCGATAAAAAATGAGGATGGGGCATTTTCAGTTTTAGCTGGTAGAAAAGTTATTGTATTATCTGAGTTGGGTAGATGGGTTAATATTAAACTTTCAGTTGATGGCTTTAGTGGATGGATTGATAAAAATTCTATAGAGAAAATATAATATGGCTAATATAGGTGTTTTAGGTGGTTCATTTGACCCGGTGCATAATGTTCATTTAGAAATTGCTAGTCAATCTATTAATGAGTTTAAGTTAGATTTTGTTATCTTTGTACCTGCATATTTGCCACCACACAAAAACAAATTAGAGGTTTCTGATAAGCATAGATATAAAATGTTATTACTAGCATTAGAAAATAGAAAAGATTTTATAATAGATGATTTTGAAATAAATACTGGCAGTGTTGTATACACATATATAACATTGGATTATTTGCAAAAAAAATATCCGAATGATACAGTTAAATTGATTATAGGATCAGATTCTTTTAACCAATTAGATACATGGAAAAAACCTGATTACATTGCACAAAAGTATGGATTTATTGTTATAAAACGGCCTAATATTGATATAGATAAAAAAAGTATTTATTATGAATATGCAAATATTTCATATTTAACAGCGCAAGATACATCATCTACTATGATAAGAAATATGTTTAAAAAAAATCAAGATGTAAAAAATAAATTACCGGGGAAAGTCTTAGAATATATTAAAGAATATGATTTATATAAAAAATAAAGTATTACTTATAATTTTTTTATCATTAATGATTTTTTCAGCAAAGATATTTGCTGAAATTGAAGTCAATGTCAGTATGGATAAAAAAGATTTTACTATAGGTGATAATGTTAATATAGAATTTAAGTTTATGTTACCGAAAAATTATGAACTTATTAGACCGGAATATGATTGTATTCCTAACTGGTATGTAAAAAATATAGCTGTAAGTAGAGATAAAATGAATCATAGTATATATATTGTCAATATACTTGCTACAACTTTTAATCCAATGCAAAAAGAATTACCGGTTGTTAATTTCGTTTATCTTGATGATCAAAAAAAAGAGCATTTTATCAGTACAAATTCTGTTTCTGTGAAAGTTACAGATGTTTTAAAGGATAATATTGATGAAAAACATTTAAAAGATATAAAGCCTGTTAAAACTCTAAATATAGAGTCACTATATTACTACATCATTCTTTTGTTCGGATTATATTTAATTTTCAGTATTATTATTTATTTGAAAAAGCATACAAATATGTCAGTTAATGATAAAGATAAAATAAAATACAAGATATTATTTCAAATAGAATCAATTATGCTAAATGATGATAATTTAGATATCAATTCAAGATATGAGGCTATGTTAAATATAATTAAAAATTTTATTAGGATAGAGTATAATATTAATACAAGTAAACTTACAATAGATAGTATTATAATGCAAATATCTAAAATTGAATTATCAGCTAGTATAATAAAATGTTTATCTAATTTGTTGATAAAATGTTCAAGTATTAAATCTTCTGATTTAAAATTGACAGAAGAAAACATTAAGACTGATTTGGCAAATATTAATACTATTGTAAAAAATTCTGTGCAAAATAAAAAAATATTGAGTTCAACAATATGAAAAAAAATATAATAATATTAGTAGTATTCTTTTTGTTTTTGAGTTTGTTTGTTCAAAAAAATATCATACAGATTAATAATAATTTAGCTGTTGTTGATTTTGAAAAAGGCAAAATTGTTCCAGCAATAAAGAAATTCAAGAATGCTATTAAATATAAAGGGCAAAAGAATATTTTAAAGTACAATTTAGCCAATGCAAATTTTAAAATTAATAATCATGAAGAAGCAAAAAAAATATATATGGATTTATTGAAAGATACAGATATATCTAATTCTTTAAAATCAGAGATATATTTTAATATTGGTAATATTGCTTTTATGTATGAAAATTATGAAGAAGCATTAGAAAATTATTATATGGCTTTATTGCTAAATTCTGCAGATGAAGATATCAAATTTAATATAGAAATGATTGAGTATATGAATAGACCAATAATATATAACAATGAAATTTTATTGTTACCTAGAAAAAAAATAGAAGAGCAAATCGTATCTATTAATGATATGGATAATTTCGAATATAAAGTTAACGATGATGTCTCAATAAAAAATAAAGAGTATCAAAATGAATATTCCAAAATTTCTAAAGATATGTTGTTTAAAATAAAATATTTATCAGAAATATCAAAAGCTGAATATAAAAAATTAGAAGATTCAAAAATATTATATAAAAAATCTGTTGTTGGAGTCAGTGAAAATAGTCCAAACCTTAATGCTATTTTTAAAGAAATAGATGAAAAATTAAAACATGTTTATAAAAAATTTATTGAATCAAGAAAAAATATAGATATGTTTGAAAATTGTAAAGATAGGATTATTAAAGAAGTTTTAAATATTGAAAAACAAGCAGAACAAAGACAAAAATTGGAGAGTTTATTATTAACTTTTGCAGATAAGTACAATGATCAAAGTGAACAATTTAGAGTAATATATAATTCTATTTTTAAAGATAATCGAAACAAATTAGATGACAAAGAAGAAAGGAATATTTTATTTGTCAGAGATTCAGAATATAAAATTAATCAGTTACAATATGAAACTTTCATGAAGAATCATAGCGAAATATTATTGAGTATAACTGATTTATTAGTTTTTATTAATAAAACGTTGACTGGTACTACTGCACAAGAACAAAAAATTTTAGCATTTAAATTAATTGAAGCAATATCATTTATTGGTAATGTATATATCCAAGAACAATTTGTAAATTATGAAAATATGAATAAAGTTTTAGAACAAATATCAGTATTGGAAAAAGAACTATCAAACACTTTAGGAGAAGGTAATGATTTTTATACAAAATTGTCAAAAAACACAGATTATAATCAATATATTATATTACAAAATAAAGTTTTAAAGTATAAGGATAAAATTTCTAATCTTTATCTGTTATATAATATGTTAACAGAACAAAGTATAGATAATATTAACAATCTTGAATCTTTCAAGTCTATTATTAAATTGAAGTTATCTGAAAAATTTGTAGAAAAAAAGATAATTTTAAATAATATAAACAATCTGCTTCCTGATTCATCGCAACATATTATAACTTTAAAACAGCAAAAACAAATATGTAAAGAAATACAAATAAATTGCAAAAATAAAATCAGTATGATTTTTAAGATATTTTTAAACAGATTTTATTTTAATAATTTTCAATTTAATAAGAATCATTTATATGATAATAAGACTTATTTTGATAATCAATTGGCATTGTTCAAGGACAAAGAGGAGTATGCAAAAGATAAGAAAGATAAAATGAATGTTATTTTAAAAGAAATTCAAGAAATTCAAGAAAGAATAGTTTATCTCAAAGAAAATCAACATATGTATATTAACTTTAAAGAATCTAATGCAACTTTAGAGAAAGATAAAGTGTATAAACAAGAAAAATTAAAAGAGACAGAATTAAGCTTATTAAATAATATAAAAGAATTTATAAAAATTTTTATTGTAGATGCTGATAAAAAATCAGAAAAAATGAAGAATAATGTTAATAAAATCGAATCAATATTAAAACAAATAGTGAAAATAAATGAATTTGAACAAGAAATGGTAAAAGAAGAGTTTTTTAATGGAAAAATGGATTTAGAATCAGAGATGATAAAATTTGAAAAAGAAAAAGAATATATAACAAATAATGATGTCTTTAGACAAAATAGTTTAATAAATGGACAGGGACAAACTCTTATTGCTAAATCATTGTATCAAAAAGAACAGTTAGATTCTTTATTAATTAGCGAAAGAGAAATAACAAAACAAATTCAAGAATTACAAAATTTAACAGATCAATTTTCAGAAACAGAACAACATGAATTAGATATGTTAGAAAAAGACTTAGTAGATAAGCAGCTTTCATTAGTCAAATATTATCTTACTGTTGAAAATGATAATACTAAGAAAAATTTAACAAGAGATATGATGCAATCTTTATATAAAACAAAGTATAATGTTGAACATAAGGAAAATGTTGGAAATTATGACAATTTTGAAGAAAGTAAAAGTTATGATAAAACGAGAAATGCTATAGTATATGTATATAAATCTTCTATTGGACAATTGAGAGAATTTAATAAATTAATATATAGAATGAAAATAATAAATGCAATATTAGAATTAGAATATATTACACAATTATCAAAACAAATAGAATCAAGTACAAATAAAAAACACATTGCTAACTTAAAGAAAGAATTGCAATCTTCTATGACAAAAGATATGCAAAATAAAATATTAGAATTAGAAAAAATTTCTAATATATCAAAAGAAAATATTGCTTTTGCAAAATATTTAAAAGAAAGTATTGAAAATACAAAAAATAAACAAAGAAAAGCCAAAGAAAAAATATATAAAGAACAAAAAGCGAATTTAGAACGTAAATTACAGTTATTAAATGAAAAGATTATTATGTTAGATGATTTTCTGAAAAATGATGATTTAGATGTGTCTGTTGATATAAAGAAAATAAAAGCAGAAATTAAAAATATAAAAAAAGAAAAGAAAGTATTAGTAGCAAATTCAAAAAAAATTGATGATAAAATACTTCTTATAAGAAAAGAATCAAATCTTCAAAACGACATATCTTCTGTAATTCAATCAGCAGATTTGATAGTAGCTAATGTTAATATGGATGATAATACCAAATCTAAAAACAAGGAAAAACCAGCAATGAAAGATGAGTCATCTGTTAATAACAAAACTACTTTAAGAAAAACTGATGTAAATAGAATACTATCTTCATATTCTAATTCAGAACAAGTACATATTAAGAAAACCGATGTAGAAGAACAAGTGAAAAATGATTGGTAAAAATTTAGAAAGTAATATTTTTGATTATATCTATAAAAAGTTATCACTAGAACGGTATAATCATACTATATACGTTTATAATTTTGCAAAAAAATTAGCAATGCATTATAGTGAAAATATTTATAATGTTCAAATCGCAGCATTATTACATGATTGTGCAAAAGATATGTCTTTAAAAGAAAGTAAAAGATATATTTTAGATAAAAATATAAAGATAAAATACTTTGATTTTTTATCTTTATATGCTCCTCAAGTTTTACATTCATATATTGCAGCAGATATTGCAAAAAATAAATTTAAAATAACAAATATAGAAATTCTCAATGCAATAAAAAATCATACTGTCGGCAGAGTAAATATGTCAAATTGTGAAAAAATTATTTTTGTAGCTGATTCTTTATCGCCTGATAGAAAATTTAAAATAAGATTTATAAGTAAGAAAAAATTATTATCAAATTTAGATGAAGCTTTCAAACTTGTTTTGCAAAATAAAATAAACTATGTAGTGTCAAAGTTTCAAGTGTTACATCCGGATATCATTGATATTTGGAATTACTACAATAAATAAAAATATGTTTAAAAGAATTTTGTTATGTATATTTTTGGTGCTCATATTGTTGTCCCAATATTTAAATAATATTTCAAATATATCATACAGTATAAAAAATCATAAAAATATAAATGTGTTAGTTGCTATTAAAGGTTTTGATAATCTGAATCAAAATACTTTAAAGTTAGTATTATTCCAATATTGTCATAAAACTAAAAGTTTAAAAGTACTATGTATTAATGATAAAATAACAATTTTGCAAAAGAAGAAGAAATCCCAGACATTAAATGAAATGTTTTTCAGTCAAAAAGAAGATGAACAAGTTGATTTTATTAAAAAAGAAATAGAATTATTATTAGATAATACATTAAAGATCAATTATTATGTTCTTTCAAATACAAAAACTTTACAATTATTTGTAAAGTTATTTGATGAAAAAAAGATAATTAAACAATTAGGAAATAATTATTTTGAACAATTTGTGAATAATAAAGAGTATATTTTGTCTATTGTATATATGATAAAAATAATTAAATATGTTATTGCTAATACAAACAGATATATTTTAGTTGATTTCATTAAATTTTTAGATGCAGGCAATTATTTAATAACAAATTTTAAGTTATCTGATAGTTTTTTCCTATATTCTAAAATAAAAAATATTGATATGAATACTATTCAATTTGCAGATATACCAACTATTAATAAAAGAAATAGAATTGAACTAGAGCCGGCAGGGTTAATGGAAATAATAGAATTTTTAAATGAAGATAAAGATATAAGTCATCTTGCTCAAAATCAAAATGATAAAGTAAAAATTGAAGTAATTAATGCTTCTTCGAAAAATAGATTGGCAAGTAAAGCTGTTGATAAATTAAGAAAAAATAAATTTGATATTTATGAATGGGGGGTTACTTCATATAAAATACATGAATATACTATAATTTTTGATTTAATAAATAATTATGAACAAGCTGTAAAAGTAAAAAATATTTTAAATTCTGGTGAAATTATATTTAGACCGATTGAAAAAACTTTTATTGATATTTCAGTTTTATTGGGAAAAGACTGTACTATATATGATAAACTTGATAAAATAGACAAAAGTTATTAGGAGATTAATATGACAAAAATAAATTTTTTAACACTTGCAGAACAAGCTCTCAAAATATCAGAAGATAAAAAAGGAGAGAATGCAATATTATTGGATGTTCAAGGGCTAACAGAACTTGCAAATTATTTTGTAATAGTTAGTGCAACATCAACACCGCAAATAAATGCTATAGCTTCAGAAATTGAAAAAACATTGAAATATGATTTTGGAGTACCGGTAATTAGAAGAGATGGAGTTTCTTCTACAAATTGGAAAGTTTTAGATTTTGGAGGGCTTATAGTACATATTATGAATCCTTCTATAAGAGAACAATATAATCTTGAAACAATATGGACACAGTTTGAAAAAGAAGAAGAGAGTATTATCAAAAAGAAAGCAATTACTAAAAAGAAGAGTACTGTTAAAAAAGTAATTAAAAAAACAATTGCAAAAAAAACTACAAGAAAACCTGTAATAAAAAAGAAAAAGAAATAAAAAAATTCAACAATGTTACAAAATAAATAGGAGATGTATAATGTCGGCAGAGTTTGTACATTTACATAATCATACAGAATATTCATTATTAGATGGTTCGGTTAGATTAACTAAGAAAGGTAAACCATTAGAACTTTTTAATCTCATAGGTAAAGAATATAAAATGCCAGCACTTGCTATTACAGATCACGGCAATATGTATGGTGCTATGGAATTTTATTGGGCATGTATAGATTCAGGGATCAAGCCTATTATAGGATGTGAAGTTTATGTTGCTAAAAAAAGCAGATTTGATAAAGATAAAGAAACCGGCGGATATCATCATTTAATTTTGCTTGCAAAAGATTTAGAAGGGTATAAAAATTTAATGCATTTGGTAAGTTTTGGATTTACAGAAGGTTTTTACTACAAACCTAGAGTAGATAAAGAATTACTTGCAAAATATTCAAAGGGTTTAATTTGTTCATCAGCTTGTTTAGCCGGTGAAGTTGCAAGTTTGTTAACAAATGGGAATATCAAAGAAGCAAAAAAAGTTGCTAGTGAATATAGGGATATATTTGGTGAAGGCAATTACTATATTGAAATAATGGATAATGGCTTAGAAGAACAGAAAAAAATAATAGCTCCGTTGATGGAACTTTCAAAAGAAACCGGAATTCCTTTAGTTGCGACTAATGATTGTCATTATTTAAAAAAAGAAGATGCAAAATATCATGATGTTTTGTTATGTATTAACATGAATAAAACTGTTAATGATCCGGATAGAATGAGATTTGGTTCAGATTTATTTTACTATAGATCTCCAGAAGAAATGATAAGGACATTTGATTATGTCCCGGAAGCAATAAAAAATACTTTAGTTATTGCAGAAAAAATAAATTTAGAGATAAAGACAGATAAATTGTTGTTGCCAAAATATACAGTTCCTGTAGAATTTACTGCTGAAACTTATCTTGAAAAGTTATGCGGAGAAGGATTAACCAGAAGATACGGGAATGTAAAAAAGGAGCATACAGACAGATTAAATCATGAGCTTGGAATTATCAATAAAATGGGGTTTGCATCCTACTTTTTGATTGTATGGGATTTTATAAAATATTCTAAAGATCATGGTATTCCCGTTGGTCCAGGCAGAGGGTCAGGAGCCGGATCAATTGTTGCATATACATTAGGAATAACAGATATTTGTCCATTAAGATATGATTTGTTGTTTGAAAGATTTTTAAATCCGGAAAGAATATCTATGCCGGATCTTGATATAGACTTTGCAGATTTTGGTAGAGACAAAGTTATAGAATATGTAAGAGATAAATATGGGCATAATAACTGTGCACAAATTATAACATATGGTTCAATGCAATCTAAAATGGTTGTAAAAGATGTTGCAAGAGCTTTAGGGTTTTCAGCCCCTGAAGGTCAAAAAATCGCAAATTTTATTCCATTTGGTTCATCTGTCCCGGATGCGATTACAGAATCACAAGAATTACAAAAAGCTATAAAAGCAGATCCAAATGTAGCAGAACTTATAAAAATAGCCAGTAAACTTGAAGGTATTAAAAGGCATACTGGTGTGCATGCTGCTGGAATGGTTGTTGCAGATGAAGATATTAGAAATTATTCTCCACTTTCAAAAGGTGCCAAAGATGTTATTACAACTCAATATGACGGCAATGTTCTTCCAAAACTTGGACTTTTAAAAGTTGATTTTTTAGGTTTAAAGACTTTGACAATTATAGATGATGCAGTAAAATTAATCAGAAATAAAAATAAAGATTTCGATATAGATAAAATTTCGTTAGAAGATAAAAAAACATATAAGTTGCTGCAGGAAGCAAAAACATTTGGAGTATTCCAATTAGAATCTTCTGGAATGAAGGATCTTATCAGAAGATTAAAACCAACAAACATAGATGATGTTATTGCATTGATTGCACTTTATAGACCTGGCCCTATGGGTGCAGGTATGCTTGATGTCTTTGTAGATTGTAAACATGGAAGAAAAGAAATTTCTTATGATCATCCATTACAAGAACCTATATTAAACAATACTTATGGTGTTATTTTATATCAAGAACAAGTTATGAAAATGGCAATAGCAATTGGCGGTTTTACACCGGGGCAAGCAGATGGTTTAAGAAAAGCTATGGGTAAAAAAAATCACGATGAAATGCAAAAACAAAGAGTTCAATTTGTTGAAGGTGCAAAACAAAAGAAAATAGATTCAAAAATAGCAGAAAAAATATATGATAATATGGAAAAATTTGCAGGATATGGATTTAATAAATCACATTCAGCTGCATATGGATTTGTGTCATACAGAACAGCATTTTTAAAGGCACATTATCCATTGGAATATATGACAGCTTTACTTAATGCTGAAATAGGTGGATCAAAAGCAAAGGCAGGAGAGGTAAAAAAACTAGTTGAATATATAGAAGATGCAAAAGAATTTGGAATAAAAGTTTTACCGCCGGACATACAATTTTCAAGTTCTAAATTTACTGTTGAAGGGAAAAATATAAGATATGGATTACTTGCAATAAAAAATGTCGGAGAAGCCGCAGCAGAAGAAATATCAAAAGCTAGAGAAAAATTTAATAAATTTGAATCATTTAATGATTTTCTTTCAAAAGTAGATTTGTCAGTTGTAAATAAAAAAGCAATAGAATCTCTTGCGAAATCCGGAACATTTGATAGCTTTAGTAAAAATAAATTACAAATAAGAGCAGAGATTCTTGAAAATATTGAACAAATTGTATCCTCAGCTGTAAAAACAAAAAAAGAATTAGAAACAGATCAAGGCTTTTTATTTGAACCATCAGAAATAACAAATAATAAGAATAATATTACAGAAAAAATTGTTGAACCATTAGATGAAACATTATCGTTAGAATACGAAAAAGAAGTTCTTGATTTCTATTTATCAGGACATCCTTTAGAAAAGTATAAAAGAGATTTAATTGCTTTTTCAAAATATCGTTTAGATAAAATACCTGTTCCGCCTGAAGGAACTGATTTTAAAACGGCTAAATTAATAAGAGTTGCCGGTATGATAGCATCAGTTAAACAACTTACAACAAAAGAAGAGAAAAAAGCATATGCAACTTTTAAAATAGAAGATTTATATGGAAATATAGAATGTGTATTGTTTCCAAAAACTTATAAAATACTTGGCGATAGTTTAAAAGAAAAAAATGTTGTTGTTGTTAAAGGAAAATTATTAAATAATAAAGGTTTTGTCAAAATAGCAGTTGAAGAAATTTATTCTATAGAAGAATCTAAAAAGAAATATCTTCCATTTTTGGCTACATTGTATGTACAAATATCAGAAGTTGCTTTGGATGATGAACTATCTGGAAAAATTATTAATATTATCTCAAAATATCCAGGCAAGTCAAAAGTGTATCTTAATGTAAAAGATTATCAGAATGGAGATTATTCAATTGAAACTGAATATACAGTTAAGTGTAGTGATGAATGTATAAAAGAATTAGATGGATTGCTGGGCGAAAGTGCTGCAACATTACAATATAGCGATGAAATATAGTTCGATAATTTTTGTAAATTTTTGATATAATACTTAAAATTTCAAATATGGAGGGAAGAATGAAAAAGTTAGTTAATTATATGCTAGTTGCTTTTTTTGTTGTAAGTATGTCAAGCCTTTCTTATGCAAAAGGACCTTTTATTACACCAGGTGCAAGAGCAGCCGGTTATGGTACAGCATTTGTATCAATAGCTGATGATTTAACAGCAATTTATTGGAATCCTGCAGGACTTGCTTATCAAAAAGACAAAAAAATTATGGCATCTCTTGTTTATCTTAATAATAATGCAACTTCTGATGATAATAGTGGTCAAAAATATGAAACAACAGCTATGGTTCCATTTATGGCTTTTTCTACACCATTTAATGAAACTACAACAATAGCAGTCGGAGCTTATGCTTCAGGTGGCGGCGGTGGTAATTTAGCAGGATTGCCTGCCGGTTTGAAAATTAAAGGTGAACAAAGTTTTATGATTTATAATGTTTCTGTTGCAAAAGAGATGAATGATAAACTTTCCATAGGTGTTGGAGTAGAATGTATAGAAATGAAAGACAAATTAGTTGCAACCGGTGTTGATTATTCAAGAAGCGCATGCGGTTTCCAAGGAAATATTGGTGTAATGTATAAACCTGTTGAAAAGTTAAGTACAGGTTTTATGTTAAGAAGCGGAACTTATATTGGCTTACCAAAAGAAACAAATGCAGCAAATCCTTCTTTTATAGACGGATATACTTACCCAATGACAATGGAACTTGGTGCTTCTTACAGAGTTCTTGATCCTTTGAATGTTGCTTTTGCTGTTTCATATAATAAATATTCATGGATTTCAGATAGTTATGATGATACAGTTCAATTTAGAGTTGGTACAGAATATACTGCTACAGATAAATTGTCATTATATTTAGGTTTCTTTAATGACCCTAATATTTATAAAGATTCATCTTCATACGGTGTAACAAATATAGATATGTACAATATGCAGTATTTTACAATTGGTGCAGGATACGATATTACTCAAACTATGAATGTATGTATTAATTATGTACATTCATTTACTCAAGATGTTGTAGATAACGGTATAACCTATGAATACCCTTTAGATATATTTAGATTAGATTTGAATTATAAATTTTAAAGGTTGAATATTTAATATAAATTATTGATTCTCAAATAGTGAACAAAAAATAGTTCACTATTTGAGAATTGGTTTAAAAAGTGTCTTGGAGATAAAAATGATTTCTTTAGTTCGTCCTGTGTTTGGTAAAAAAGAAAAACAATTAATAAATGAGGTAATTGACTCAGGTATTATTGCCAGTGGTAAATATGTTGAACAATTTGAACAAAAATTCGCAAAATTATCCGGTGCAAAGTATGGGATTGCTTGTTCAAATGGAACAACAGCATTGCACACTGCACTTGTTGCCTGTGGTGTTAAAGCTGGGGATAAAGTAATTACAACTCCTTTTACTTTTATAGCTACATCAAATTCTATTCTTTATTGTGGTGCAAAACCTATTTTTGCTGATATTGATCCTAAAACTTATAATATTGATCCTAAAAGTGTAGAAAAAATATTAAAAACACAAAAAGTTAAAGCTGTAATTTGTGTTCACTTATATGGTCTTGCAAGTGATATGGATGCTCTTTTAAAGTTAAAAAAGAAATATAAATTTGCTTTGATTGAAGATGCATGTCAGGCACATTTAGCAAAATATAAAAATAAAACAGTTGGTGCTATTGCTGATGCAGGAGCATTTTCTTTTTATGCTACAAAAAATATGACTACAGGTGAAGGTGGAATTGTTCTTACGAACAACAGTAAAATAAATCAATTATCAAGACAAATAATAAATCATGGAAGATCAGGTCACTCTACACACACTTTATTAGGATATAATTACAGATTAACAAATATTTGTGCAGCTATGGGAATTGCTCAATCTGAACAGATTGAAGAGTGGACAAAGAAAAGAATTTCAAATGCAAAGAAATTATCTGAAGGTTTAAAGGATATTGATTTTATAGAAGTTCCTTTTGTCCCTAAAGAATGCACTCATGTCTTTCATCAATATACATTGAGGATAAAAAAAGGTTTAAGAGATAAATTTGCACAATATTTACAAAAAAATGATATAGGTTGCGGAGTTTATTATCCTGAAGTAATTTATAAACAACCTCTATATAAAAATTTAGGATATAAAAAAGGTTTATGTCCAGTTGCTGAAATAGCAATAAAAGAAGTATTATCTATTCCGGTACACCCATCATTGAAAAGTGAAGATATAGATTATATTATAAAAACAATAAAAGGTTTTAAAAAATGACAAAAATCAAAACAGTAGTAGTCGGTGTCGGTTCCCTTGGTCAACATCATGCAAGAATTTTATCTCAACATGAAAATTCTGAATTTATAGGTGTAGTAGATGCAGATGTAAAAAGAGGAGAAAAGATTGCAAAGTCTTGTTCCAGTGTAAATTTTACAGATGTTAAAGATATTATTGGTAAAGTTCAGGCAGCAGTTGTTTCTGTTCCTACACCATATCATTATGACGTTGCTAAACAATTGCTGGAAGCAGATATTCATTGTTTGGTAGAAAAACCTTTTACTTCAACAGTAGAACAAGCTCAAGAATTAATTTCAATAGCAAGAAGTAAAGATTTGGTTTTACAGGTTGGACATGTTGAAAGATTTAATCCGGCTGTTATAGGTGCATATCCATATATAAAAGAACCAAAATTTATTGAAGTTAACAGGCTAGGGCCTTACGATCCAAGAACCAATCACATTGGAGTTGTTTTAGACTTAATGATTCATGATCTTGATATATTATTAACATTGGTAAAAAGTAAAGTTGTTCACTTTGAAGCTCATGGTGCAAAAATACTTTCAAATAATGAAGATATAGCCAAGGTTAGGATCAAATTTGCAAATGGTTGTGTTGCAGATGTGTCAGCTAGCAGAGTTTCTATGGATAAATACAGAAGAATTAGAATATTTCAAAAAGACAGTTATGTTTCAATAGATTATGCAGGAAAAAGTCTGAAGATTTACAGTAAAAAACCGGATGTTGAAATAGTAAAAA
>JAQVBD010000057.1 GCA_028690485.1 Endomicrobiaceae bacterium | reverse complement strand
TTAAGTTCTTAAGTGCTGCAGATAATTTTTCCTGCCCTTCTTCTTTTGATAAACTTATTACTTTTTCAAAAGCTTTAAGGTTTGGTATATCACTTATTTTTAAACTACTGATAATATCTGCATTATTGCTACTGAACCACTCTAAGATATTTAATGATACATCTGTATCACTGTTAATTTTTAGTCCTGCCATTAACATTTTTGCTTTTATTGTTGTTTCTATTCCTTTTAAACCTGCCTCTGCATTAAGTATTGTATAAGGAGCTTTTGCTTGCTGTGCTTCTTCTAATCGGTTTGTCGCTTTTGATAAATTTTCTGATACAGATGCTAATGAAGAATTTAACAAATTATCCAATCTATTTAATGATGTTTTTAATTTCTTTGAATCTACTGCATTCGTAATAGACCCAACTATATTCATAGTCGCAACTATTGGGTGTATATTATCTGTTACTTTTCTTACTTGACTCATTATTTGTCTAGATACTGCTGAAACTGAAGCAAATGCTCCCGCTTGTTTTGCTGCCTGATCTAAACCAGGAACAGTATACGAAGCTCCTGCCTGAGCATTAGCACCTAATAAATTACCAACCACATTTATCGCAGGAGCTATGAGCATATAACTTACCATTCCGCCTACAAAACTTGATAAACCTTCAATTGATTGATACAGAGTTGGATACTTTTTTTCAAATTCTTGTTTAAATACATTTATTCCTTCTTTAGCTGTCAACGAAACCTTATAAGCATTGTTATTAAATAATTTAATTACATTCTGATACTCATTATAAATTTTGCTTAATTCTTCATTGTCTATAGAATCTTGTGTTTCTAAAATTTTCATTAGCATTGCACTTGGTAAATTTGAACCCTTCAAATTATTGTCATACTCAGCTTTTAACACTTCTATTAAATCTTTTGATTCAACTGTTAACCCAAATCCATTTATATAATTGTTCAGTTCCATAAGTTGATCGACAGAAATATTATTTTCAGCCATTTTTTCTGATGCATCTAACATTTGTTCTTGTGTTGTTCCACCAGCGAAAGAATTTAATCCAAGAGCTTCTAATAATAGTAACATTAATGCTCTAGCTAAATCATCATCTATTGATACATTTTTCTTACTGATTGTATCGACATTGCCACCCATTAATTGAACATAATTATTTACTAAATTAATGCCATCTGAAGTTAAATTATTCCCGATTATATTTGGATTTATCTTACCTCCATCTGTTTTGTTAACTCCCAGAATTTTTGTAATATTATCCTGAGAAACATTTACTTCTTCCAATACTGTTTTTGCCTGTTCTACAGTTGTTATCTGCCCTAATTGTTTTGTATACGTTCCAAAATATGGCATTATTTGATCTGCATAACTATATATAATATTGAATGCTTTTTGAACTGAAGTTGGTCCAATATCTAAAGATGAAATCGTGAGATTTTTATCAGATACATTACTTTGGTACCCTGCATTTTGCCAAGCATTAAGCCATTCTTGTGCAGATGTTAATGTGCCATTCTTATCTGATACAGATGCTATAACCTGATTAAAGACCTTTAAAGCTTTATTTTTTTGGTTTTCTAAGCTGTAAGAAATTTGATCTTTACCATTTATAATGTTCCCTTGTTCAGTTTTTATATCCCCTTCTGTATGTTCATTAAATACATCATCTATTATTTTTCTAATAATAGCCCCATCTTTTGTACTAGTTCCACCTGCTTGATCTATTAATGTGCTCAATGCTTGTGTTATTGTCTTATCATTTAATGAATCAATCATACCGAAAATTAATGACGAATTTGACTGAATTAAACCGGAATACATTTTTGCAAGTTGCAATTTTTTTTGTGATGACATAGTATCTATACTTTCAGATGTTGTAATTCCTTCAAAAATACCATATTTGTTAAATTCTGATTCTTTTGTAAATTTGGTTTGCATCCACTCAAATAATCCTGCTTGCTTTACTTCTTCTAACAAAGCATCATTCTCCACCATATTTGAATATATCGTACGTTTGAAAGTTTCTCCGTCATGTCTGCCTGGTCTTCCAAGTTGTTGATGTATAAATGAATAAACAGCACCTGTAGAATCTGATTTCAATGCCCAATTTCCTCTATAATCAATTCCCATCCCGCCTCTTTCATTTGATAATAATATTCTTGGAGTTTTACCTGCTGTTCTGTAATCATTTAATATTGCATTTTCTGAAGTATTCCCATCAATTTCTATTATTTCATATTGACTATATTTATCCGTTCCCATCAGTTTTTCTAATTCTGTCTTAACTTTTTGTCTTGTATCACCACTTAAAGAAATAAATAACTGACTTTGTCCATTTTGAATATCATTTAAAATATCTGTTGCTATCTGAGTTATACCTGTATCTGTAATCTGTCCATTTTCATCAACAAATTTATTTTCTGTAGTAAAATCTATAACTTGTACTGTATTTAAAGCTTCATATGCTGTGGCATATTTTGCAATATTTGATTCAGATTGCTGCATCTTTTCTGCAAGTTTAGACAATGCTAATTCTGCTGTTACTTTTTCACCAGATTTTATAATTTCTGATTTAACTTCATTAAGAGCAGACAATGCTTGCTCTGTATTAGCCTTTTCTTGTTTTAATGATTGATAAACTTTATTCTGTATATCAGTTAATTCTCTGCCTTCCCATTGATTAATCTGTCCAGTTAATTTTTGGAGTTTTGCTTTTAAATTTTCTGTAGTGTTCCCCAATGATAATTCGCTGAAATCAAAATTTTTCTCTGTTCCAAATCTTACTACATTCATTCCATAAGCAGAAGATAATTCTGCAACATGGGAAAGAGTTCCAGACATACCAACATATTGTCCTTTACCAAAAAATAATCTGCTACCGGATGTACCATATTGAGTAATACTCTTTTGAACACTTTCTAAAGCTTTTTCATACGCATCAGTTTCAGAAATTGGTTTTCTCTCAGCCCCTTTATTTCCATTAATCAATTCCATCATTGCTGCAGAATAAGCATAATAGTAATCTTGAAGTACTTTATTTGATTCTGCCTGTCCACCGTTCATAGTAACTAATTTATCAACAACAGTACCATCATTGTATAATTGATATTTATCTTTACCATAATCAAACATTGCTTGAACCATTGAATTAATTTTACCTGTTGAAACACCTTTTACTGTTTTAGCTATTTCTCCAATTTTAACATCTAATTCAGCTTTTGTTTCCATGTTTGTTAATAAAACTTTACCTTCTGAATTTACAGTAAATTTGCTCTTATACTCTTTAGCCAATTGATAAACTTCCTGCATCATCTGTTTTTGTTCTTCAGTAAAATCTGTAGCTAAAGTCAATTGATTTCCACCACTCATAATAAATTGTGTAGAATTTTCCATGTATTTATGCACTTCATCTGCAATTGTTAATTTTGTTACTCTTTCTTGATATTCCTTTAATATATCTTGTAAGCTTTTACTACTTTGTGTTGCATTGTTTTCAGCAGTAGTTCCTAAAAATCCATACTGGTCAGCCAACCAAATTCTTACTGCATTTGTATCACCCATAACAGTTTTAAATCTTTCCAATGCTGTTACTTTGTTGCCATCAAAATCGACTATCATATCTGGATGATTTTGAGCAGTATCAACAATATCTCCCATCATATACACATTTGCACCATTTTGCCTCATTAATTTAGCTTCAGGTGTTCCTTCATAATATTTTAATGCTTCTGATGAATTTTGTAGAACAAGATCAGTATCTGTTCTTCCCATATAAGACCTTATCCAACCAACGCTACCTGCAATTAAAGTTTTACCAAAACCTACTTCTGCATAAGCTCCCATATTCATACCTGACAAAATTGCTATTAAAGCTCCAACTTGTCCTAAATTTGCACCTGCTGTTTTATATCCGTTAGAAGTAATTTTTTCCTTAGCAAACTCATTAATTGCTTCCTTCTCTGCTAATTGTATTACATTACTTAAATTTGAAAAAGCTTTATTATAATCTATACCTAAAAGGTATGAATTTGTTGGATTTGAATCTTCACTAGTAGTATATACACTTATATCAATATTTTCACCATTGGTTACTTTTGTTATTATCTTTTCCATATTTTCTTTGCCGACAAGTTTTCCCAAGTCTCCTTGATTAAACACCAGCAATGCTGTAATATTAGCAATATCTGCATTTGCACTATCCAACAAATTATTAATTGTAGTTGCTTTGGTTGACGAATCTAAAATTGTATCATTTAATAATGCACTAATTTTAGATGATTGAGCTATTCTTATTGAATTATCAATATAAGCTAATATTTCCTTACTATTTTTATTCATTCCGTCTTTTAATTGATTTAAAAGAACAATTCTATCTTCAACATTATTATTTTTGTTAATACTGTTAACATAATCTATTGTTTCTTTATATTTTTCTATTTCACTATTTATTGCTGTTTGTACCGTTATTTTTTGATCTGCAGTTTGTGAAATTATTGCTAAAGAAGCATATAAATTTTGCATATCTGTTAATGATAATGATGATAGGTCTATATTTTCAATAGTATTAATTTTATCTGCAATACTTTTCAATAATTCAATATTGGCACTATTAATGATACTATCAACTCCTATTTCTGTAAGTTTTGTAACAGTCTGAAGATTTGAAGTTTGTTCGTTAATTTGTATTTTATTAATAATATCATTAATATCAACTTTAAGATTTGTCTGTTTTGATATATTATTTAAAGCTGATAATGTTAATATGTCGTCAAAAGCTTGATTTACTACATCCATATTTTTTGGTGTAGCTTTATTTATAATTTCTGCTAATTTCTCTGTACTAAAATGACCATTTTCTGAATACTTCGAAACGAATGAAACTAATTCCATTCTAGAAGTAGTATTTAATTCCATTAAACCTGTTCTTAATTGCTGAGCAAAAGTCATCTTGAAACTATTATTTGTAGCTGCAACACTATATGCATTTGATATATTTTGTACAAGTTGTTCTTGTGTTAAACTTTGATTAGAAGAACTTGATAAAGTACTACCTAATGCCATCGTTAAAGCTTCTAAATTTAAATTATTAGTTACCTGAACTTGAGAATTAAAATATTGTTTCATAATATCTAAATTTGCAGATATATTATCAAGATTTGTTTCTCCCATTGATGATTGTGCAACACTTCCAAGTGATAGCATCATATTCTGCAATTCAGCTTGGTTATGAATATTATAAGTAGTTACTGGTACTGAAGCACCTTCCGCATCTTTAGAAACAACATTAAATAAGAACCCATTCTCTGCAGCATTTGATTCTACATTTAATTGTAAATTAAGAGCATTTCCATTAAACAATGCATTTGTTGCTTTTTGTACATTTTTGATACCTGATTGATTTACACCTTCACTTGTATTAATTTGAGAATTGTTTATAGTTTGCATATATGTCGAATTTGTAAAATTGACATTCCCATCCGGAGAAAGGAATTCTGAAAACACTTCTGCCATTTGAGGAGACATTCCAACTGATGTAAGCCCTAATTGAATCAAATTTTCTGTAACCCCTTCTTCCCATATACCACTTGCTATAGTTTTAACTTCACCTTTAGCCATATTTGTTAAAGCTTGTAATTTATTACCGGAAATTGCTTCTGTTGCTGCTGCAGTTGTAATAGATGGTGCTTTTACAAGACCTTTAATACCACTCCAAGCTCCTTGAAAAAATGGCATACCGACATTCATAATTAAACCAAACTGTAAACTACTACCTAAATTTACATCTAGAACACTATCAGATTGCCCCATTGACCCAAATACGAAATTTAAAGCCGTATGTGATGCATTACCAAACCAACTAGATGTATCAATTTTTGCTATAAGAGGATTGGCAATTTCACCTGCAACATTCATTGCGATATTTAATTTTGCCATTGTATACATATGTGATGTCAAACTTTGCAATGACTTTACAAACTCAACTCCACCATATCCTCCAAATAGAGCTCTGACATTACCTAATGAACCTAATATACCAGATGGAGCCTGTGTAAGAACACCATTAACCCCTCTGCCTGATGTTCCTATTATTTGTTTACCAAGATTTTGAACTTTATCTGCAAATGATAATTGTGCTGAAGTATTACCTGCTGATGCTGATGTTTTTGTTAAACTTTCAACAGTAGACTTTATTGCAGTAGCATTACTTCCAATACCAAATTTTACAAAAGCATCATCAATAGTATTAGCGCCCAAACCCTTTGCTTTTTGAACTAAATTAGCAAGTTCATCTCCTGATGATAAAATATCTTTTCCTGCCTTTGCCATTTTTGTAAGAGTCTCTGCATATACTTTAGCTTGTACAGCAGCTCTTGCTGCAGTTGCAGTCGTCGCACCAGATTGTAAAGCAAATGAAGCATTCTTTGCAGCACCACCAATGCTTACAGGGAACAAGAAAGCTAATCCTGCACCAGCTAAATTCCAGCATCCACTCCATATATCTCCATTTTCAAATGCAACTGAAGCGTTAAATACAGATGTCCCAACTAAATATGAAGTTACTAAAGCAGTTGCAACTAAAGAAGCTGTCCCTAAAGCTGTAGCTGTTGCTCCCGCAAGAGCAACACCACCAAATACAGCTGTGGCTCCTGCTCCTCCTAATGCTGGTATAAATGCTGCAGCTCCCATACCACCTGTGAGAACAGTAAATGCTATTGCTGCTACTGCCACATAGCCCATAGTTGCTGCTTTACCGGCATCTCCGTCTTTTACAACATCATCATAAGTCTTATTCAACATCATTGATGCTGACCAGTTAAGAATAACATTATTACTATAATGTTCGTTCCAACCAGTGCCAAAACCATCACCATTTATAGCACTTGCTATTCCATCTGTAAGACCACCAACAAGACCGCCGGTATACAGACTAGCCAAACTATTTAAATTAAATTTACCGTTAACAATATCTGTTGTAATTTGTACTATTGGGTCAACTACAACACCAACAATACTTCCAAGGAACCCGCCTACACATTCAGTAGCTCTAACAAAACCATT
>JAQVBD010000013.1:0-30000 GCA_028690485.1 Endomicrobiaceae bacterium | reverse complement strand
TGATTTTTTTCAGCTGCCTTCTTTAACCATTTGATAGAATCTTTTGTGTTTATAACACCTGAAGCATATGTCATCCCCAACTGAAATTGCGCTCCAAGATTACCACTGTTTGCGGCTTTACTCATTTTGGAAATCATATTCTGCTGTGTTTTTTTTATTTGTGCAGAAGACTTTAATAAATCATTCATACCCTCGATATCAGTCATATCTTTTTCTGCGGCAGAATATAATTGTTCGTAATTTAATCCCTCTACATTCTCATCTAATTCTTTTTGTAGATTTTGAAATGCTTTTATAGTATCCGCCATATCCGGCATTTGAGAGCTGTATTCGATATTCTCTTGATTGATTATATTATCATCAATATCTTTAATATCTTCAGCATATATATTTACATACAATGACATTAAAAATATTAACGAAATAACATATATGTTTCTTTTCATATCTTCTCCTTTTTTCTAATATATTTTTTAAAATTATTTAAAAATGTATTTAAAAAGTTCCATTTATTTACATCAGTTTTAATTAACTTAAAACTGAAACTATTTGTTCTATTGAATTCTACTAAATGTTTATGGTCATTAATAAATGACATGATATCTATATTATTAAAATCAGCATCTTGCAAAAAATATATATAAATATATTTTTTATCCTCAGATAATCGTTCCATATGTAATTTTGTTGATTTTATTTTTATTTTACTAACTTCAAATAAATTATTTACAGGTTCAGGCAGTTTACCAAATCTGTCTTTCAACTCATTTTCTATATTGATAATTTCTTCTTCCTTCATTATGTTAGATATTTTTCTGTAAAACAAAATTCTTATATCTTCATCTTCAATATAATCTTGAGGTATAAATGCTTCTACTTGCAAATCAATTTCTGTAACTACTTGCTTATTCTCTTGTTTGGTACTTATACCTTTAACTTTTCTGCCTTCTTCTTCGAGTAATCTACTGAACATATCGTATCCTACATCCCTGACAAAACCATGTTGTTTTGAACTTAAGATACCACCTGCTCCTCTAATTTCTAAATCTTTCAAAGCGAGTTTATACCCTGAACCTAAATCACTGAATTCCTTCATTGCCTCTAATCTTTTTATGGCTTCATCACTTAAATTTTTATCTTTATATAATAAATAACAATATGCCTTTTTTTTATCTCTGCCAATTCGTCCTCTTAATTGATGAAGTTGTGATAGACCAAAATTTTGTGCATCTTCTATTATCATTGTATTAACGGTAGGTATATCTATACCTGATTCTATTATAGTAGTTGCAAGTAATACATCTATTTCTTTATTTAAAAATTGCCACATAACTTCTTCTATTTCCTGTGGTTTTAATTGTCCGTGAATTACTGCTAAATTTATATTAGGAACTAATTTTTTTATTTCTTGAGATTTATTTAAAATTGTTTCAACTCTATTATAAACATAAAATACTTGTCCGTTCCTGGATAATTCTGCTTCTATAACATTTTTTATTAATTTTTTATCGTAGTAAGACAATGTAGTTTCTATAGGCAATCTCCCAACCGGCTGTGTTTCTATTAAAGACAGGTCTCTAAGCCCATATAATGCTCCTGATAAAGTTCTTGGTATCGGGGTAGCAGACAACATTATCATATCTATATTATTTTGTAACATTTTTATTTTTTCTTTTTGTTTGACACCAAATCTATGTTCTTCATCAATTATTAAAAGACCTAAATCTTTAAACTCTATATCTTTTTGTAATAATCTGTGTGTACCTATAATAATATCAATATTACCTTTTTTAATATCTCTAACTATCTCTTTTTGTTGTGATACCTTTTGGAATCTACTTAGAACTTCAATTTTTGCAGGAAATGCAGATAACCTATTTATAAATGTGTTATAGTGTTGTTCTGCTAAAACTGTCGTCGGTACCAAGACTGCTACTTGCTTAGATTGGCATACAACTTTAAAAGCAGCTCTTAATGCTACTTCCGTTTTACCAAATCCGACATCACCACAAACCAATCGTTCCATTGGATATGGTTTAGAAAAATCATTATTAATATCTTCTATAGCTTTTGATTGATCTTCCGTTTCTTCATAAACAAAAGAATCTGCCAAATCTTTTTCCCATATATTTGCAGAAGAATATGGTAATCGTTGTATCTTGCACCTTTGCGCATAAAGATTTAATAACTCTTTTGCGAACTCTGATGCTTCTTGTCTTGCTCTAGATTTTACTCTTTCCCAAGAAAAAGAATCCATAGAATAAAGCTTTGGTC
This sequence comes from Endomicrobiaceae bacterium, assembly GCA_028690485.1. Classification (GTDB taxonomy): domain Bacteria; phylum Elusimicrobiota; class Endomicrobiia; order Endomicrobiales; family Endomicrobiaceae; genus Praeruminimicrobium. Next base: position 27,726 of record JAQVBD010000013.1, on the reverse strand, counting down.
TGACACCTTCAACACCGATATATTTTTCTACAACTTTAAAATCATCTGACGGAACATACAATTTATCACCCTTTTTATATTCTATACACAAATATTCTGCAGTTTTATCTTCTTGTGTTATTTTTTTTAAACCTTTATATTTTCCGATTCCGTATTTTTCATGCACTACATAATCACCGGCAGATATTTCCCATATTCCCTCAAGTCTTCTGCCGCTCTTAATTTTAGGAAAGTTTATCTGCTTTCTTTTATATAAAATTTCTTTTGTTGAAACAGCAGCCAGTTTATTTTTTAAATAAAAACCTTGCCATAAAGGCAAAAGTATTGTTTCCGGAATATCTTCATATTGCCAATCGTTTTCATAAAAAACGTCTCTAACTCTTTGTTTCTCTGCCATATTAGAACAATATATTTTTATTTCTATATTTTCTTTTTTAAATTCCTTTAATAAATCTATGAAATAATTTACATCGCCTTGAAAACCCTGAAAACCCTGGTAATCATAATGAACTGCTTTTTTATCCAGCGGACTATTTATGACAAGATTAAAATCTTTATATTTAGATTCATCATTGATTTGATAATCAAGGTAGATTGTTGAACCTTTTGGCAGCTGATCAATTAAACAAGTGTTAGAATCAAAATTAGTACACGGCAAAATTTTTATATCATTTAAATATTTATCAGATCGCTGAGTTATTGTGTCAAAAGTTTTAATTGTTTCAATAGTATTGAAATCAAAAGACAATCTTACAGGTTGTAAACTATCACTAGACCAAATATCAATAATTTCTCCCCTGATAGCAAATTGACCTTTTTCTTCAACAAAAGTTTCCCTTGCATAACCAATTTTTGAAAGCTGAGTCATTATTACATTATGTTTATATACATTATTAACTTTAAAATTAATTGAATTTTGTTGTAACATATCTAAAGATAAGATATTAATATCTATTGATTCTTTATTTGCGACAATAATACTTCTTCTATTATTTAATATTTTTGATAATGTAATGATTCGTTCTTGTTGATCATCCTGCGGGTATTTTAAGACAGAAATGTCTTTATTATCTAGAAATGTTTTTAAATCCTGAACAATATTATCTATATCATCAGCTTCAACAATAGAAAGCAATATCTTTACATCATTTTCTATTATATATTGTGACAAAAAATGGGCTTTTGCACCTTCACTGATACCTGAAACATAAATCTTATTCATACAATATTAATTATACATTTTTATATTTTTAATAGTAATTCTTTATGAAAAGGGTATTATTGATTGAAAAAATTCATGACAATGTGACACAACTGATTATTATTACTAAAATATTTAATATTTAATAGATTTTTTAATATCATCTATCAAATTAGTTTGAGAATTTATATTTTTGAGTAATTCATCTTTTTGAGATTTAAGACTATCTTCAGCTTGTTTTGCTTGCTCTTTAACAATTTTATTTAATTCTTCTTTTATCTTTGCTTTTGCTTCATTAACTTTAGAAGAAAACAATTTAGAAATAGCATCGGACATTTTCTTATCAATATCTGATTTAACATTAAAGTCCAATGAATTACTTTCATCCATTTTTGCATTGGCCTCTACATTAAAAGATTTTATTGTATTTGTAATTTCTGCTAAATATTTCATATTCCCCTTAATATTAGCTAAATCTTTTTCCTTAATATCTTTTATTAAAATATCTGCACCACAAGAAAATTCACCATTAATCAATTCAAACCTGCTAGATAACTTCATATTAGCAGTATTAATTAAAGGCAAGTAATCATTTTCCGGAATATTTAACGATTGTCCGGAAGCTCCTGCCATTGAAATTTTCAATAAATCATCCGATGTTGTACCTCTATGGTCAAACAGTCCTTCAATAGCAAGATTTTGAGTACCATTTTTACCTCTGATATCCAATGTTATTGGTTGAGAAACCATATCCGGAGATGAAGAAATATTTTTTATAATCCCTGAAAAATCAAGTCCTGAAGTTTGTTTATCCTTAACAGTTGTTCCGGAAATATTAATTTCTGAAATTAACAAGGTTGGATATGTTCTCTGAGCAAATATTATATCTCTGCCTTTTTCTCTTTTTTTTGCTTGTTCTTTTACTTTATCCGTTTTTTCTGGCATATATTGCTTAATTAAAGACATGTAATAGATTATTTTATCTACTCTATTAACCCATTGTTGTCCTAACAACATATTTGAAATATTTCTGGAATCTAAACTAGGTATAGCTAATTTTGAAGAAATATTATTAACATCTTTGTTTATAATATCTTGAATTTGACTAGAGAAATTTAAGTTACTTGAAATATCTTTTTTCGCCTTATCTAACTCTTTTAATATATTATTTAGTTCTTTTTTATTGTCTTTTAACTCTTCTATTTTCTTTGCTGTTTTTGAAATATCTGCAAAACTTGTAACCTTTGTTTTTGATATATCATCTATTAATACTTTTGTTTTTTGAATTTTTTCTTCGATTTTGAAATTTTCAAAAGTTGTTTGATAATTTTTGTATTTATTTTCTAAATCTTTTGAAAGGTTTTCTATTTCTTTAACTGACTGCAAATTTGATTTATCTATCAGCTTATTAACATCAAAATCTTTAATTTGTGATTCTATTTCTGAAAAAGCATTAACTGACGGCAACTTATTAAACTCCGCTGTTGCTTTATTTTTTGCACTGTCAAATAATTTAGAAATTTTGCTGTCTTTCTTTTCTTTTTTATTAAATTTCTTTTCTTTTTTCGGAGGTAATTGCCCTGAAGTTTTACGTTGTGTCCCCCATTTAAGACCTGATACTGTCATTTCATCTATAACTAATTTCTTCTTTAATATAGGTGTAAATTTTGCATCAAATTTTATATGGTCTATATCTATTAAATTTCTAAAATAATCATTTCTGTCTGCACATTTTAATCCATCTATTGATACGGAAACTTTTGTAAAGCTGGTACTTAAATTATTAATTTCAACTTTTGCACCAAATATCATCTCTCCGCTAGATATCAATGTTTTTTTTAAAATAATATCAAAAAATAAAATATTGAATATTGTTATTAAAGTTATTACAGCTACTGTTGGAACCAAAAAGTTCCATCTAATAAATTTCATAATTTTATCCTATTTTCTTAATTATTTTCGTTGCATTTAATGCTGTATTAAGTAGTTTTATAAGTTTCCATTGAGCAACTCTGTCTCTATAATTTGCTCTATAAAAAACTAGTGCTTTTTTTGCGAATATTCCATTTGGCACAATCAATATTAAACCTAAAATGAAACTACCCATAACAACTGTATTATTAAATTTTGTAAATGGAATTATTGGTAAATTATATAACCAATTATATAAAGGACTTAATGCACTTATATTAACTAAACATATATAACCAATTTTATCAAGTAACGGGTCAATAGCAAAACCAACAATAGAAAACAGAGTACATGCAATCAATGCTGATGTTAAATTTACTTTAAATAACATAATAATAATAAATAAAATAATTTTTACTAGAAAATTTGGAACCAAACCTAAAATTGCACCTAATGCAAATCCCCATGCAATCTGGTCAGGTGAAATATCAGATTGAAACATAACGATTATTTTTTTTAACATTTTTAATGCAAACATTTATTTTATTCCCCTTATTATATTTACAACATCTTTCGGAGTTGCTGCAATAAAATCAGGTTGTATTTTTTCAACTTTTTCTTTCGAAGAGTATCCATATAAAACTGCTATTGTTTTTATATCAGCTGTTTTCCCGGCTATTATATCATTGGCTCCATCACCTACCATTATAGTGTTTTCTTTTTTAACAGATAAAGATTTCATAATTTCATATATTGGTCTTGGACTTGGTTTTTTTTCATCAAAAGAATCTCCGCCATAAATACTGTCAAAGAAATCTTTCAATCCTAGTTTTTCTATTATATCTTTTGAAAATTTTTCACTTTTATTTGATAAAATAGCTTTTCTAACATCTTTTAATGATGACAACATTTCTGATACACCACTATATGTTTTTGTTGTATCAATAAGATGTTTAGAGTAAAATTCTTTAAACATAACAGTAGCATTTGGTATATCTTTTTCATCAACATTCGGCAAAACAGATTTTACAAGAGCAGGAATTCCACTTCCTAAATATGAAGCAACTGTAGCAACCTCAAGAGGTTCTAATCCATAATATTTTCTAGTGAAATTAACTGCCGATGTCAAATCTTGCTGAGAATCAACCAATGTCCCATCAAGATCAAATATAACTAAAGATACTTTGCTAACGGCTAGAACCATTTTATTAAACCAGGAATATATTCAACTTCCCCTAAATATTGAGGAATAATTCTAACTGTATAACCGCAATGACCAACTTTATCAACTTCTAATTCTATTTCATAAATACATGAACCATCTGCTTCTTTTGATATCATTTTCATATTCTCATAAGTTTCTGCACTTAAAACATTTTTAGAATCTAAATATCCGTTATATAGTTGAACAAATACATCATCACAAGTAATATTACCAAGAAATATTTTTGCCTTAACTGTCATTTTCTTTCTTATCTTAATACTTTGACTATTCAAATTATCTTCCATACTGATAACTTTGACTTTCCCCCAATTTGCTTCTATATTATCCTGCCAAGAAGCTTTTTTCTTAGCAATTTCATAATTATTTTCTTTCAATTGTTCTGTTGCTTCAATAGAAGGAACATAAAATTTTCTAGTATACTGTTCTATCATTCTATTTGTATTAAACATTGGTCCAATTGTTTGCATACAAATTTTCATTTTTTTAATCCAACCTCTAGGCAAATCATCTTGACCCCTGTTGTAGAATAATGGAACTATCTCTTTTTCTAACATTTCATACATTGATTTACTTTCAATTTCATTCTGATATTCTAAATCAGAATAAGTCTCTGTAAATCCTATAGTCCATCCATTATCCCCATTATAACCTTCACACCACCAACCATCTAGCACACTGAAATTTATAGCACCATTAACTGCTGCTTTCATTCCACTAGTTCCTGATGCTTCTTCCGGTCTTAACGGGTTATTCAGCCATATATCAACACCTTGAACTAAATAATGAGCAACATTCATATCATAATCTTCTAAAAATACTATTTTGTATCTTAATTCAGGATTTGCTGTAAGAGCAATAATACTTTTTATAATTTCTTTTCCTTTATCATCCTTTGGATGAGCTTTCCCAGCTATAATAATTTGAACCGGCATATCTTTGTTAAGAAGTATTCTTTTAATTCTTTCTAAATCTCTAAATATTAAATTACCTCTTTTATATGTTGCAAATCTTCTTGCAAAACCTATTGTCAATGCTTCCGGATCTAATACTTCATCAGCATATCTGATTATATGTTTTGAAAGTCCTCTTCTTTCTAATTGATTTTTCAATCTACTTCTTGCAAAAGAAACTAATCTTTCTTTTCTTCTTTCATGACTTCTCCAAATTTCCGCATCAGGAATATCGGCAACTCTTTCCCATACTGTTTGATCTGCGGGTTCATCTATCCATGAATCACCTAAATATCTTTGAAAAAGACCTGCAAATTCATAAGATATCCAAGTATTTGTATGAATACCGTTTGTAATATGAGTAATTGGAATTTCTTTCCTTGGTAACTCAGGCCAAATATTTTGCCACATTTGTCTTGATACTGTTGCATGTAATCTGCTTACACCATTTGCTTTACCACAAGCTTTTAATGCTAATATTGTCATTGAAAAATCTTTATCACAAGCTTCAACTTTGTAATCTCTGCCCAAACTTAAGAATTGTTCTTTTGTTAAACCTATTTTTTTACATAAAGGTTCAAAATATGCAAAAGCTAAAGATGATGAAAAAACTTCATTGCCTGCAGGAACAGGAGTATGTGTTGTAAAAACACAGGTAGCTTTTACAACTTTTTGAGCTTCATTAAAAGATAGACCTTTTGAATTCATAAGAACTCTGATTTTTTCAAGAATCAAAAAAGCTGAATGACCTTCATTAATATGTATAACAGATGGCTCTATATTCAAAACCTCTAAAGCTCGCATACCGCCAACACCAAGCAATTTTTCCTGTTTAATTCTCATTTCTTTATCGCCGCCATAAAGTTCACCGGTTATAGCTCTGTCTTCTGGAGAGTTTTTATAATAATCCGTATCCAATAAATACAAAGATACCCTGCCTACTTGCATTTTCCAAATTCTTGCATAAACATTTTGAGACTGCGGTAATGACATAGAAATAGTCAATGGAGTGCCATCTTCTTTTGTAACAAGCTGTAATGGCATACGGAAAAAATGATTCATATTATATTCTTCCATTTGCCAACCATCAGTGCTCAAACGTTGTTTAAAATAACCATTTTTATATAGAAGGCCTATTCCCACTAATGGCAACCCCATATCACTTGCTGATTTTAAATGGTCACCTGATAATACTCCTAAACCTCCTGAGTATATCGGTACACTTTCGTGAATTGCAAATTCTGTAGAAAAATATGCTATTTTTTTATCTTTATGATGTTCAGGAAATGTCTTAGCAAACCATGTTGGCATATTCATATATTTGTCAAGTTCTGCTTTAACTCTTTTTACATGAGATGTAAAACTATTGTCATCAGCTAACTCTTCTAATCTTTCTTGACCAACTAATCCCAACATAGCTTTAGGACTATGATAAGAATCTTCCCATATATCTCTATCTAATCTCCTAAACAATTCAACCGCATCACTATTCCAACACCACCACATATTTTCTGCTATATATAACAAATCTTTTAGAGATTCTGGGAGTGATGGAGTGACAATAAAATCTTTTGCCTTAATAGCGGTGAATGTTTCTTGGTTTTCATTAAATAAGTCTTTATCTTTTATCATATTCATCTCCAATTGTTTTTTTTATCACTTTGCAATCTCTTTTATCCTATAAACTTATATATATTTTGTCAATATTATCTTATATTATTTTATCCTCTTTTTACATGCTTGAATAAAACCCTGAAAAACAGGATGTGTTTTCATTGGTCTAGCACCAAATTCAGGATGAAATTGAACACCTACAAAAAATGGATGATTTTTTATTTCAACTATTTCAGGTAATACTCCTTTATGATAACCGGAAACATCAAAACCAACTTTTTTGAACATATCAATATATTTAGGATTCATTTCATAACGATGTCTATGTCTTTCAACAATAGTATCTGACTTATATAGTTTCTGAGCAAAAGAACCTTTGATAAGTTTTGCTTCATAATTGCCAAGTCTCATAGTTCCGCCAAGATATTTAACATCTTTTTGCTCTTCTAACATTTCTATAACAGGATTGGATGTTTTTTTACTGATTTCAGTAGAATTTGCATCTTTTAATCCAAGTAAATTTCTAGCTGCTTCAATAACACAACATTGCATACCTAAACAAATCCCAAAGAAAGGAACTTTATTTTCTCTTGCATATTTAATAGCTGAAATTTTACCTTCAATACCTCTTATACCAAAACCACCCGGAACTAATATACCATGCATATTTTTTATTGTTTTTAACAGATTTTTATCTTCTGAAGATATATAATGTACATTGACATTGACATTAATATCCATAGCAGATATCTTAATAGATTCATCTATTGACTTATATGCATCTTTTAAATCTGCATATTTACCAATAACACCTATATTAATAACTTCTTTTGATTTATTTTCTCTTTTAACATATTTAAGCCATTTTGAATCGAATTTGATTTTACTCTTTAAACCAAGTCTTTTCATAATAAAATCATCTACGCCTTGTTTATGCAATGATTCAGGTATATGATAAATAGAAGAACATGTTCTTGCTTCAACAACTGCTTCAGGAGCAACATTACAAAATAAAGAAATTTTACTTATCATTGATTTTGTAATAGGATATTGTGTTCTGCAAACAATCATATCCGGGACAATACCTATTTCTCTTAATTTATTAACAGAATGCTGGGTAGGTTTTGTTTTCAATTCATTAGCACCTGATATATACGGAATTAAAGTTAAATGAACGCTCATTACATCTTCTCTTTTTTGAGCTAAGATAAATTGTCTGGTAGCTTCAATAAAAGGCAATCCTTCAATATCTCCTATAGTCCCGCCTATCTCTACAATTGTAATATCAACTTTTTTTTCAAATACAGAAAATCTTCTCTTAATTTCATCAGTAATATGAGGAATTACTTGAACTGTACCGCCATTATAATCTCCTCTTCTTTCTTTATTTATGACAGTTTGATAGACATGCCCTGCAGTATTTGTATTCTCTTTTGTTGTAACCATATCTAAAAATCGTTCGTAAGTTCCTAAATCTAAATCTGCTTCGGCTCCATCAGCAGTGACATAAACTTCCCCATGTTGAAAAGGATTCATAGTCCCGGGATCAACATTTATATAAGGATCCATTTTTATCATATTTACTTTATATCCATGTAATTGTAACAGTTTGCCAATACTAGCACCTGTAATACCTTTACCTAATGAACTTACAACTCCACCTGTCATAAAAATATATTTCATTAAATGTCTCCTTAAGACATAAAGTATTTATTATTTAATATATTACTGTACTTTTAAAAGAAAACTTTATTAACTGTTTTTTTTACTTTGTTCATATTGTAATGTTTTTGTTGTTATATCCGTAACGTTTACAGGACCAAAATACTGAATAGGACCCGGGAACATATAGCAATCATTTAATGCCCATTCTTTTCTTTGTTTTGCAAAATTTTTAAATGGCTCACCATTAAGTTTTACTAATGCTTTTTGAATGACAGGTTTTTCTTTTCCTTTTCTTCTTTCAATATTCATCATCATTGTTAAAGGAATTCCGCCACATTTCCAATCCTGTGGTTTCTTAGTCAAATTCTTAACCGATGATAAATAGCCTGACATACAATTTAAGACCAAAGCTGCAGCATTATATCCAAGCGCAAAAGTGTAATTTGTATCAAAGTTTGAAGGCACACCACATCTGCCTTCATATCCAAAGAAGTGATTTATTGAAGCAAATTTGCCTGTATATTTTTTAGCTTTTTTTAAAGCATCTAATTTTTTTGAAACCATTTCAATAAGCAATTTTTCTGTTTCAATTAATGATACTTGAACATTACCATGAGGATCTCTGTCTAACATCAATTGACATGCAATGTCAATTGGCAAAGATGACATTAGTGCTGATAAATGTTTTGGAAGTTTTGCTAAAATAAATTTCAATTCATCTTCAATATTTTGTAAAGTTTTTAAATGCACTTCATGTTCTGCTAACAAATCATTAAGACTTGAAATAAGTTCTTTCATCTCAGGAACAAATTCAATAAGTCCTTCAGGAACAAGAAGTATACCAAAGTTCTTTCCAAGTTTTGCTCTTTTTACAACAACATCAGCTATTTGGTCAATAATCTGACCTAAAGTCATTTTTTTAGCTAAAACTTCTTCACCTATCAATACTATATTTGGCTGAGTTTTAAAACCAACTTCAAGAGTTATATGAGATGCACTTCTTCCCATAAGTCTAACAAAATGCCAATATTTTCTTGCAGAATTTACATCTCTGCAAATATTTCCGACAAGTTCTGCATAAATTTTTGTAGCAGTATCAAAACCAAAAGATGATTCAATATGTTCATTTTTTAAGTCGCCATCTATTGTTTTTGGCACACCTATAATATTAACATTTACTTTTTCTTTTTTGAAATATTCTGCAAGTAATGCTGCATTTGTATTTGAATCATCACCACCGACAAATACTAAAGCATCCATTTTGTTTTTCAACATATTATTTTTTGCTTGTGCAAATTGTTCAGGAGTTTCAATCTTTGTTCTGCCGGACTGAATCAAATCAAATCCGCCTGTATTCTTATATAATCCAATAAATTTATCTGTAATTTCTATTGTTTTGTTATCTAAAATACCGGAAGGTCCGCCTAAAAATCCAAATAATTTATTTTGTTTGTTTGCATTTTTTAAACCTTCTAAAAGTCCGAATATAACATTATGTCCGCCTGGAGCTTGTCCCCCGGAAAGAACAACACCAACTTTAATAGCCTTTTTTGCAACTACTGAATTTTTACCTGCTTGAAAACTTACAACCGGCATACCATAAGTATTTTCAAATATACTTTTTATTTTTGAAAAATCTGCTATTGATTTTGTTGGTTTACCAAGAATTGGCTTTATATTAGCAATACCTTTTTTTAAAACATCAGGCAAAACCGGTTTAAATTTCAATCTCTCTTGATGCAATTCAGAAATATTACATTTTTGTACCATAACAACTCCCCCGTTTTTTTTATTTTATAACAAACAAATTTAATTTTCAGTTTTATACATGTGTTTCTGTAAAAATTTTCCAGTATACGAATTAGGATTGGTTATAACTTTTTCCGGAGTACCAGTTGCAACAACCATTCCTCCACCATCTCCGCCTTCCGGACCTAAATCTATAATCCAATCAGCAGTTTTTATAACATCTAAATTATGTTCTATAACTAAAACAGTATTTCCAGCATATACCAACTGATGTAACACATCTAACAATTTACCTGTATCAGCAAAATGTAATCCGGTAGTCGGTTCATCAAGTATATACATAGTTTTACCGGTACTTCTTTTCGAAAGTTCTGTTGCAAGTTTTATTCTTTGTGCTTCTCCACCTGACAAAGTTGTTGAAGATTGACCTATTTTGATATATCCTAACCCAACTTCATTTAAAGTAGATAATATATTTTTCAATTTAGGAATATTTTCAAAGAATTTTACACCTTCTTCTACTGTCATATTTAAAACTTCATGAATATTTTTACCTTTATATTTAACTTGTAAAGTTTCTTCATTAAATCTTTGCCCGCCACACACTTCACATTTTACAAAAATATCCGGTAAAAATTGCATTTCAATTTGCAATGTTCCATCACCCTGACAATTTTCACATCTTCCGCCTTTTACATTAAACGAAAATCTCCCAGGCATATATCCTCTAGCTTTTGCTTCAGCTGTTTTTGCAAATAAATCTCTGATAATAGAAAATGCACCTGTATATGTAACTGGATTTGATCTTGGTGTTCTGCCAATAGGTGATTGATCTACAATTATTACTTTATCTATATTTTCTAATCCTTCAATTTCTTTATGTTTCCCTGGTGCATCTTTTGAACAATAAAGTCTCTGGGCTAATGCTTTATATATAATTTCATGAACTAAAGTCGATTTTCCGGAACCGGAAACACCTGTCACACAGACAAATAAACCTAAAGGAATATCTACATCAACTTTCTTTAAATTAAATTGTTCTGCACCCTTAATAGAAAGCCAATGTCCATTAGTTTTTTTTCTTTTTTTAGGTACCGGAATAGAAATTTTACCGTTAAGATATTGTGCAGTTAACGAATCTTTTTCTTTTAATACTTCTTTGATTGTACCATGTGCAACAATTTTTCCGCCATGGATCCCTGCTCCAGGTCCTAAATCAATTAAATAGTCTGATTTTCTCATTGTATCTTCATCATGCTCAACAACTATTAAGGTATTACCCAAATCTCTCAAAGTTATCAGTGTTTGCAAAAGCTTGTTATTGTCTCTCTGATGAAGACCTATAGAAGGTTCATCCAAAACATATAAAACACCTGTAAGCCCTGAACCTATTTGTGTGGCAAGATGAATTCTTTGTGCTTCTCCACCTGATAAAGTTGCACTTTCTCTGTCAATATTTAAGTATCCAAGACCAACATTATTTAAAAAATTAAGTCTTGCTTTTATTTCTTTTAAAATTGCTTTTGCAATTATCTTTTCTTTTTCATTAAGTTTTATATTATCAAAAAATTTACATGCCTGTAATACCGGCAAAGATGTTATATCTACAATTGATTTGCTGTTTACTAAAACTGATAATGCTTCTTTTTTGAGTCTTTTACCTTTACAAACCGGACACAATTTTTGTGACATATATTTTGAATATATTGCACTCCGAACAAATTCAGATTCTGTTTCATTATATCTTCTTTGTAAATTTCCAATTACACCTTCAAAATCATCTTTACCATAAAATAATATTTTTTTCTGTTGAGGAGTTAAATCTGACCATGCTTTATTTACAGGAATTTTATTTTTTTTACAAATATCTTCCAATAACTCATTATAATATCCTGTCCACGAATTTTTCCATCTGTGTGTTCTTGTAGTAATTGGTTCAGACCAAGCCTGCAATGCACCCTGTTCAAGTGTTCTCGTTTTATCCGGGACTACTAAATCTTCATTGATTTCTATTTTATTACCAAGTCCGCCACACTCTGAACAAGCTCCAAAAGGTGAATTAAACGAAAAAAGTCTTGGCTCTATTTCAGGGATATTTATCCCGCAATCAGCACATGCATAATGTTCACTGAAAACAGTTTCTTTTTTTATATTTTTATTTTCATCTACAACAGCAACAGAAACAAGTCCTTTAGATTGTTTTAACGATGTTTCAACTGAATCTGCTATTCTTACTCTTGATTCCTGATTTACTTTTATTCTGTCAACTAAAATGTCTATTGTATGCTTTTTATATCTATCAAGGGTTATATCTTCATCAAGATTATAGATTTTACCGTCTGCTCTAATTCTTGTAAAACCTTCTTTAAAAAGCCTTGCAAAAAGTTCTTCATATGTACCGGTTCTGCCTTTTACTAATGGGGCAAGAATATAAATCATTGTATTTTCTTCAAGTTTCATTATTTCATCAATAATTTGCTGTGAAGATTGTGGTTTTACTATTTTCCCACATTTAGGACAATGTGCTACTCCTATTCTTGCAAATAAAAGCCTCAAGTAATCATAAATTTCTGTAACTGTTCCGACTGTAGATCTTGGATTGTGAGATGGATTTCTTTGCTCAATTGATATCGCAGGAGATAAACCTTCAATTATATCTACATCCGGTTTTTCCATTAAATCTAAAAATTGTCTTGCATATGCAGATAAAGATTCGACATACCTTCTTTGTCCTTCAGCATATATCGTATCAAAAGCCAGCGATGACTTCCCAGAACCAGACAAACCAGTTATAACTACTAGTTTGTTTTTTGGTATGTCAATATTAATATTTTTAAGATTGTGCTGTCTTGCACCTCTTATTTTAATTATATCCATCTTTTATTTACTCTCTGTGTTGCTGCTTATTTATGATAGTTTTTACTTTTTTTGTAGATTTTTCAGGATAATCTAAACTGTAATGCAATCCTACACTTTCTTTTCTTGCCATAGCAGACATAACTATAATTTCTGCAACATCTAATATATTCCTAAGTTCCAATAACTCAATACTTACTTTAAAATTTTTAAAATGTTGGGCAACTTCACTATTTAATATTTTAATTCTTTTTAATGCCATAGATAATCTGTCATCCGTTCTGACAATACCTGCATAATTCCACATTAACCTTCTTATTTCATCCCAATTTTGCAACATTACTGCAGGATCGCCATTGCCTGTACTTTCATTAATAAAATTTTTGATATTTTCTTTTATTTTTATGTTTTCTAACATTTCTTTTGATTTTTGATAAGCAAGTTCTGCAGAGACAAGTCCGTCTAATAAAGAATTTGAAGCTAACCTGTTTGCTCCATGCACACCATTACAAGCAGTTTCACCTATAGCAAAAAGATTTGTTATTGTTGTTTGTGCATATTTATTTACATCTATACCACCACAACAATAATGTGCTGCCGGTACAACAGGTATCATATCTTTAGACATATCAATACCATATTTCAAACATTTTTCATAAATATTAGGAAATCTTTTAAGGAAAAATTTATTTGGTTTACTTGTGATATCCAAATATACAAAATGATCACCGCTATTTTTTAATTCTGTATCTATTGCTCTGGCAACAATATCTCTAGGTGCCAAATCTTTTAAAAGATGATATTTACTCATAAAAGCTTCACCCTTTTGATTTTTTAATATAGCTCCTTCCCCTCTTACTGCTTCAGAAATTAAAAATGATTTTGCCTGAGGATTATATAAACATGTCGGATGAAATTGCATAAATTCCATGTTGGCAATATCAGCACCTGCTCTGTATGCCATAGCAACCCCGTCACCTGTTGCTACATCCGGATTAGAAGTATATAAATAAACTTTCCCTGTACCTCCTGTTGCCAAAATAACAACTTTTGCAACAAAAAGTTCTACTTTTCTTTTATTTATATCATATATGTAAGCCCCATAACATTTTTTTTCTTTTTGATTTTTATCAATCAAAAGATCAACAGCCATATGGTCTTCATATACAATTATATTGTCTTTTTTGTTTATATTTTCAATTAAAACTCTTTCTATCTCATTACCGGTTATATCACCTGCATGCAGTATTCTTCTTTTGCTGTGTCCGCCTTCTAAACCTAACTCAAATTCTGATTCTTTATAATCTTTTTTTGTAAATTTAACACCTAATTTTATTAATTCTTCGATTCTTGCAGGGGCAGACTTTACCAAAAGTTCTACCATTTCTTCATCACAAAGTCCGGCTCCTGCAACGAGAGTATCCTGTATATGTTCTGCAAAAGAATCCTCTTTGTCAGTAACACAAGCAACTCCACCCTGAGCTTTGCCAGTTGAAGAATCGAATAAGTTTCTTTTAGTAATTAAAGATACTGTCCCATTATCAGAAGCTTTAATTGCAAAACTTAATCCTGCAATTCCACTTCCTATAACTAAATAATCTGTTTTTATCATTCTTGTGTTTTAAACCATTGTGTAAGTTCACAAAGCAGATGTTTTGCTTTGTCTTTTTCATCATTATCAATTGCTGCTTTTATTATTTCAATTTTTTTTCTGTCTTCTGATACGGCATTTCTAACACTTTTTATTGTTTTATTAATATTAGTTGCAAGTTCTATAGTTTCATCTTTTTTTCTATGATGGACATTAACATAAAATTTACCTTCAGCTAATTTTTGCATAACTTTTTCAAAGAAAAAAAGCGGTCCTATTAATCTATGAAAATAAAAAACACTTTCTATTAAAACTATTATTGTAAAAATCACTGTTACCCAGAAAAAACCACTGGTGTATGATCTAACAAAGTTTTTTACTGAACCTGCACTGAGCTGGTCCATTCCCGGAGAAGACAGCAGCGAATCTAAAAAAGAATAATAAATCATTATTGCAGAAACGACAACAACAAATGCTATGATACTTAAATATTTTAACTGTAACTTAGGCTTTACAAGGTACTGCCTTCTTTTTTTAGTCATATACCCTCCGATTTTTTTTAACATAATATATTATCTATTAATCTAATATTTTGAACTTTTACAGCAACTGCAATAACTACTTTTTTACTTGTTGTTTGCACAGGCTGTAAAGTATTAGAATCCCTTGCTTCAATATAATCTACTTCACTATTTTCAATTTTAGATAATAATATTCCCGCTTCTTTTATAACAGAAAATATATTTTTACCTGAATTAAAACTTTTTTTTGCATTAACTAAAATTTTATGTATATTACTTGCATTTTCCTTAGCTTCCTGTGATAAATAAGTATTTCTGCTGGACATTGCAAGCCCGTTTTTTTCTCTTACTATAGGACAACCTATTACTTTTATTTTAAAATTTAAATCTTTAACCATTTGTTTAATTACAGTATATTGTTGATAATCTTTTAATCCAAAATATGCTCTGTCAGGTAAAATCATATTGAATAGTTTTGACACGATTGTTGCCACACCTCTAAAATGAATAGGTCTGGTAACTCCGCACATCATATTTGACAGTTTATCAACAGTAACATATGTAGAAAAGTCATTATCATACAAAGTTTCATTTGTTGGTAAAAACAAGTAATCAACTCCATTTTTTTTACATATTTCGATATCATCTTTAATAGGTCTCGGATATCTTTTATAATCTTCATTAGGTCCAAACTGAATAGGATTAACATATATAGAGACAACTGTAATATCATTTTGAGATACTGATTTTTTAATCAAGGAAATATGTCCCAAATGTAAAGCTCCCATAGTGGGAACTAATCCAATTGATTTATTTTTTTTCATTAATTCAATTGATATTTTCTGTATTTGTAAAGGATTTTTGATTATCTTCATTTATATGTATTACTCTCTTGAGGGAATTTTCCATTTTTAACTTCTTGGCTATACTCTTTTACTGCATCTGTTATTGTCTGGGATAACTGTGCATATTTCTTTACGAATTTTGGAGTAAAATCAGAAAAGATACCAAGCATATCATCAGATACTAAAACTTGACCGTCACAATATCTTCCTGCACCTATTCCAATTATGGGAATATCTAATTTTTCAGTAATATCTTTTGCAACCTGTTCAGGTATACATTCTAAAACTATTGAAAAAACTCCGACTTGTTGTAATGCTAATGAATCTTCTAACAATTTTTTTATAGCTTCTTCATCTCTGCACTGAACTTTGTATCCGCCAATTTTATTAATAGATTGCGGCATAAGACCAAGATGCCCAACTACCGGAATCTTTTCATCAATAATAGCTTTGACAGAATCAAGAATTTCTTTTCCGCCTTCAACTTTTACAGCATCAGCACCTGCTGAAATCAATTTTTTTGCATTAATTACTGCCTGCTTAGAATCTTGTTCATAAGACATGTATGGCATATCAGTAACTAACAAAATATTATTTATATTACCATTTTTAACTGCTTTTGTATGATGAACCATATCATCCATAGTAACACCAAGAGTATCTTTGTAACCGAGTTTTACCATGCCTAATGAATCACCAACTAATAATATATCTATGCCACTATTTGAGAAAATTTTAGCCATAGAAAAATCATAGCAAGTAAGCATAACAATTTTCTCTTTTTTGCTTTTCATATCTAATATATTTGATATCATTTTTTTAACCTAATATCCTTTTTTGTACATTAATATATGATTTTAACTTTTTGATTAATACAAGTCAATTATTTTTCAACATATTTATATGATATGAAACATACTTAAATTAGCATCATTATAATATATTAATTTTTCTTTTCAGCAATATCTGACTACTACCCATGTAAAGATAAGAAGCTCAAGAAAAACTGGATAATTAAAACAAACATTGCTGTAATATTTAAACTGACATTTGAAATGAACGACTGACTTGAAAGCATACATATAGAACAATCTTGTTCATGTATTTTATTATCTGCATGATGATGGAATGGAATAACAACTACAAAAAAGAAAATAAAATAAAAACAACAAATTTATTAATTTTGATATTTTTAAAAATCTATTATTCATAATATGATTTCACTTATATATTTTTCGTATCATAAAATCATTTTTATATTTTAAAAAAATTCTGACTTACGTGTGGAATTTGAACTTAGTGTTATTAAAAAATACTTTGATTAATATCATTTAATAAATTATGAATATATAATTGTTATTTTGATGTTTCAAGATTGTAATATTTTGAGCAATTGTGCTAATTAACTTAAGAAGATTTAAAGTATTTTGTGATGATTTTTGATTTTTTTTGAACAAAGCCTACCTAGCAAAGCCGAGCGGTAGCGATTGGTACATAAGTGATCAAAATAAATATTAAAATCGCTAGTTTGTCTTTTAAAAAAAGAAACTCCGACGATAGGACTCGAACCTATAACCCTCCCGTTAACAGCGGGATGCTCGACCATTGAGCTACGTCGGAATCAAACTTAATTTAAATATTGGATTATTATATTACTTTTTTAAAAAATAAAAATCAAGCATCAAATGTCTGATTTTATTAAAAACCTTCCAAGTTAAACATACTATATATAGTATGTTTAACTTAAAAAATGGTAGAATACTTAACAAATATGAACAAAAGAATTCGTAAACTAATTATAAATTATAAAGATAAAGCTATTCTGGTAACTGATTCCAAAGATATTTACTATTTAACCAGTGCCGGTTTTGACGGTTTTTGGCTTTTGCTGTATAAAAACAATATTTTTGCTATAACTTCAAAAATGGTAGAAGGACAAGTTAAGCACCACTTTGGTGATACCGCAAAAATAACAGTTATTTTGCCTTTTAGTGATGCTTTGGCTGAAATCTGCAAAAAATATAAAATAAAAGATGTTTGTATTGATATTTCAAATACAAATATTATGGTATTTGATGCAATATCCAAAAAATTACTTGAACACAAAATTAATGTATCAAAAATAACCGGTTTAACAAATGATTTAAGAATAATAAAAGATAAAACTGAAATTGAAAATATCAAAACAGCATGTAATATAGTTTCAAAAGTTTATGAAAATGTTAAAAAACAAATAGTTGCCGGAATGACAGAATTAGATATACATTTTAAAATAGAAGAAGAATTTGCTAAAAATCATGTAGTTGCCAGTTTTAAGACAATAGTTGCAAGCGGACCTAATTCTTCAAACCCCCACCATATAAGCGGAAATAGAAAAATATTAAAAAATGATATGGTTTTAATAGATATGGGATGTATCTATAATGGGTACTGTTCTGATTTGACACGTATAGCTTTTTTAGGTAAAATTACGAGTATGTCTGAAAAGGTTTGGTCTTTGGTAAAGCAAGCACACGATATGTCTTTATTATCAGTCGAGATTGGTAATAAATGCAGCATAGTTGATTCAGCAGCTAGAGATGTTATAAAAAAAGCCGGTTTTGGTGATAAATTTATTCATGGTACTGGTCATGGGGTTGGCTTAAACATACATGAATCACCATCAGTTTCTCAAAATTCAAAAGAAATTTTAAAAGAAAATATGGTAATAACAATAGAGCCCGGCATCTATATTCCAAACAAATTTGGAATAAGAATTGAAGATACAGTTTTAGTTACAA
The DNA here is from genome assembly GCA_028690485.1 of Endomicrobiaceae bacterium. Lineage (GTDB taxonomy): Bacteria > Elusimicrobiota > Endomicrobiia > Endomicrobiales > Endomicrobiaceae > Praeruminimicrobium. Next base: position 8,818 of record JAQVBD010000013.1, on the reverse strand, counting down.
AAAATGGTTGTGAAATTTTAACAAATACAAAATAAATAATTAGAGTAACAGTATTTAATAGGAGACAATAATAATGATTTCTACTTCGGATTTTAGAAATGGTTTAGTAATTTCAGTTGATAATGAACCTTATCAAATAATATGGTTTCAAAATCATAAGCCTGGTAAAGGCGGAGCTGTTATGAGAGTTAAATTGAGACATGTTAAAAAAGGCGGAATAATTGACAGGACATTCAAGTCAGGTGAAAAGTTTGATTCTTTGAGTGTTACAAGACAAAAAAAACAATTCTTATATGCAGAAGGCGATAACTATAATTTTATGGATATGCATTCTTATGAACAAATTCCTGTACCAAAAGAAAAATTAGACGGCAAGGAAATTTATTTAAAAGAAAACCAAGAAATTGATGCTATATATTTGGAAGAAGAATTAATTGGCATTGATATGCCTCTTATAGTTGAAATGACTATTATAGAAGCTGAGCCTGGAATAAAAGGTGATTCTGTTACTAATTTAACAAAATTTGCTAAAATTGAAACAGGTGCAGAAATTAAAGTTCCTTTGTTTATAAAAGAAGGAGACAAAGTTAGGGTTGATACCAGAACTGGCGAGTATGTAGAAAGAGTATAGTAGTATTAGATTTAAAATTATGAGGTTTTTATGAATCCTATTGAAATTAAAAAATTTTTGGAATCAATAAGAGAAACAGATATTGAAGAAATGAAATTTGATGCCGGAGAAACATCTCTTTATTTTAAAAAAAGTGAGATAACACAAAAGGTTGTTGAACCTAAAAAAGTTGTTATTGAAAAATCTCCGATTGTTCCTATTAAGTCAACAATGGTAGGTACATTTTACAATTCTCCTGCAAATGATAGACCTCCTTTTATTGTTGAAGGCAACCACATTGACATTGGTCAAAAAATAGCATCAATTGAAGCTATGAAAATCATAAAAGATGTTATTGCTACAACAAAAGGAAAAGTAGTTAAAATTTGTGTTCAAAATGGACAATCCGTAGAGTATGGTCAAGAATTGTTTTTAGTAGATACATCTGATCAGGCACAATTATAGTTATCATATCAGGAGATTATAAATGTTTAAAAAAATATTAATTGCAAATAGAGGCGAAATAGCTTGCAGAGTAGTCAGAGCAGCTAGAGAGCTTGGTATAAAAACAGTTGCTATACATTCAGAAGCTGATAGAGAGTCAATGCATGTAAAAATTGCTGATGAATCTATTTGTGTCGGACCGGCATCTGCAAGTGAAAGTTATTTAAATATTCCTAGTATTATTTCAGCAGCAGAAATTACCGGCGCTGATGCTATTCATCCCGGATATGGTTTTTTAGCTGAAAATACATATTTTGCAGAAGTTTGTGAAAGCTGTGGTATATCTTTCATTGGACCTAAAAGAAGTTCTATTGAAAAAATGGGAGATAAAATTGCTGCTAGACAATTAATGATAAAATCAAAAGTGCCTGTCGTTCCCGGTTCAGACGGTCCGGTATCAGCAGATGACCCTGAAATATTTAAATTAGCACAAAAAATAGGATATCCTGTCATAGTGAAAGCTACTGCAGGCGGCGGCGGAAAAGGCATGAGGATTGTCGTCAGTGCAGAAGCTCTTCAGAATGCAATTATCATGGCTCAAACGGAAGCTAAAGCAGCTTTCGGGAATCCTGATGTTTACATGGAAAAATATATTGAAGAACCTCATCATATAGAATTTCAAATTCTCGGAGATTGTAAAGGAAAAGTTGTTTATTTACCGGAAAGAGATTGTTCTATTCAAAGAAGACACCAGAAACTCGTTGAAGAAAGTCCGTCACCATTCATTAGTGATTCATTAAGAAAAAAAATGGGTAAAGCAGCTCAAAGCGCTGCTGCTGCTGTCGGATATATAACTGTCGGAACTGTAGAATTTTTAGTAGATAAACATTTGAATTTTTATTTTATGGAAATGAACACAAGAATACAAGTTGAACATCCTGTAACTGAAACTATTACAGGAATAGACTTAGTTAAAGAACAAATTCTTTTAGCAGCAGGCGAAAGATTATCTTTTGATTCAAGCGATATTAAAATAAATGGTCATGCTATAGAATGCAGAATAAACGCTGAAGATCCTGATAAAGATTTTATTCCATCCCCTGGAAAAATTGGACATTTATATTTGCCTGGCGGACCTGGAATAAGAATTGACACTCATGTTTATTCCGGTTATACAATTCCTCCTTTTTATGATAGTTTGATAGCAAAAATTATTGCTCATGGTGCAAACAGAGAAGAAGCTATCACCAGAATGTCCAGAGCATTAAAAGAAACACAAATCGAAGGTATAAAAAACACAGCGACTTTACATGCAAAGATTATGGAAAATGAATATTTTCATAAAGGAAATGTATGTACAGACTTTTTGCCAAAATATATATTTGGAAAATAACGGTCGGCTAAAAAATAATTTAATTTAAAGCCCACCGACAACAAAGGTGGGCTTTATTAATTGGAGACAATTATGGATATGGAAAGAACTATTAAAACTTTAATTAGTGACAGTATTGAGACTAAACAAAAAATGTTAGATGAAGGACAATTAGTATATATCCAATCAATTGCTAATAAAATAAATGAAGCATATCAGCATGGCAAAAAAACAATAATTTTTGGTAACGGAGGATCAGCATGCGATGCATTACATTTTGCAGCTGAACTTGTTTGCAGATTTGAGAAAGACAGAAAAGCATTGCCATCAATAGCATTAACAGAAAATGTTTCTTCTCTTACGGCAATAGGTAATGATTTTGGATATGACTTTGTTTTCAGCAGACAAGTTGAAGCATTTGCCCAAAAGGGAGATATCATAATTGCTATTACAACTTCAGGAAATTCTATAAATGTTATAAAAGCTGTCGAAACAGCAAAAGATATGGGTATTTTTGTTATAGGACTTACAGGTGCAGATGGTGGTCAATTAAAAATGTTATCTGATATGTGTTATTGTGCACCTTCAAAAGTTACAGGAAGAATACAAGAATGTCATATATTACTTTTACATATAATAGCTAAATTAGTTGAGGAAAAAATCTTTGGATAATAAAAAAATCTGTTCTATAAAACAATTAGTTGAAATAATCAAACATTTAAAAGCTAAAAAGAAAAAAATAGTTTTTACAAATGGCTGTTTTGACTTGATACATATAGGTCATGTAAGTTTATTCCAAAAAGCTAAAACTTTAGGAGATGTTTTAATCGTTGCTATAAATTCTGATAAATCTTTAGCTAATCTTAAAGGACCTAAAAGGCCTTTGGTCCCTCAAAAAGACAGAACAAAATTATTAGCTGCAATAACCGCAATAGATTATGTTGTTGTCTTTAATGAACAAACACCTTTTGAGCTTTTAAGCAAACTAAAACCAGATGTGTTAGTTAAAGGCGGCGATTACAAAATAGAAGATATTGTTGGAAGAGAATTTGTAAAAAAAGTTTACAGATATCCGCTTGTTGAAGGAAAATCAACAAGTAATTTAATCAAACTTATTGTTGAAAGATACTCTTAAAATGGATAAAAAATTTATACGAATACTAGATACCAACATCAACAGATGCAAGGAAGGATTAAGAGTTGTTGAAGATAGTATAAGGTTTGTATTCTGTGATGAAATTTTATATAAAAAAACAAGAAAAGTCAGACATTCAGTATCATCTTATTTAGCAGATCATTATGAACAAATGTTATCTGCCAGAGACAGTGTAACAGATGCCGGTAAAACTGTAAAAGAAGCATCCAGAACAAACTTAAAAAATATCATAATAGCTAATTTTAAAAGAGCTGAAGAATCATTAAGAGTTTTAGAGGAATATTCAAAAATAATTGATTTTGATATTGCACTAAAATATAAATCTTTAAGATATGAAGTTTATAGTATAGAAAAGAAATTTTTTCAAAAACATAAAGATTTTTTTACAAACTAATATTTAATATTCTATCAACATTATTATAAAACCTCTGTTACATATTGCAAATCTTATATTTTTAAATTTGACTTAAATACAAATGTATAGTATAATCAAAATACTATATTTTTTTTATTTTGGGGGTCTTATGAAAGAGCTTACAGATAAACAAACAAAAGTTTTACAATTCATAAATAAATTTCATGCAGATAATGCGATGATGCCTACCGTCAGAGAAATTGCCGCTAATTTTAAATTATCTATAGGTTCAGTTCAGCAACATCTAAAAGCTTTACAATCAAAAGGTTTTCTTATAAAAAGAGGTTCTTTATCCAGAGGGATTGATTTTCCTAACAGACAAAATTTTTCTGCTGTAGCAATTTTAGGAAGTGTTCATGCAGGAACTTTTTTGGAACAAGTAGAAGATGCTAACGATTATGTATATATCAATACAGACATTACAAGAAACAGAAAGTGCTTTGCTTTAAAAGTTAAAGGTGACAGTATGGAACCTTCCGGTATAGTAGAAGGGGATACTATCGTTGTATCTCAAGGTGAAAAAGTTTATAACGGAGATATTGTTGTTGCTTTAGTTGACGGAGAATCTGCTGTTAAAATATTTTACAAAGAACATGATAAAATATTTTTAAAATCATCAAATCCACATTATCCGACAATAACATCAGACAATATAGAAATTGTTGGTAAATTGATATACTTAGTAAGAGAATATAAAGGATAAAATGAATATAAAGAAACTTTTTTATATATTATTTGCTGCAGATATTATAATTGGAATTATATTATCATTGTTATTGAATTTAATAATTGGCGGTGTAACATCTTTTGTTTTATTATTTATAAATATCATCACATTTATTATTATAAAAAAAATTCAAAAAGTTCAAAGAGGTAACAATGGAACAAAAAAATAATTATAAAAAATTTAAATTTCTTTTTTTATTATCAACTTTTGCAGGTGTTGCAGGTCTTTATATTTCTTATAAATTCCAAACCCCAACCGCAAAATATATATCTTATGGTTTATATGCAGCTTGGTTTATAATTGCTGTTTATGTTAGATTTGCAATATTAAAAGACAAAAAACAATTAAAACAATAATTATATATTGTTTTATAATTGAAATAGGAGGCTTTTATGTTCGGTCTAGGATTCCAAGAAATTATAGTTATACTACTTCTAGCACTTTTAATTTTCGGCTCAAAGAAATTACCACAAATTGGGAAATCTATAGGTACTTCTATAAGAGAATTTAAAAATGCTTTTGACGGAAAGAAAAAAGATGATGATAAACTTGATGATGATGAAAAAGAAAATGACGAAATAGACAAACCTAAAAAATAATGACGAAACAACCGGTTTTATCTCATTTAGAAGATTTGAGATGGCTTATAATAAGAACCGTAATTTATTTGTTAATTGCTTCATGTTTATCTTTTTTTATTGTAGATTTCATCATAGAACTTGCAAAACTTCCATCCAAAGGAATTATAACTAATTTTCTTATACTAAAACCAACAGAAGCTATTACTATATATTTTAAAACAATTATATATTCCGGACTAGTTATATCTTTTTTCCCGATTTGTTACGAATGTATCAAATTCATTGCACCGGCTTTGCAAAAAGAACAAACAATATCTATTGTTAAATATTCTTTATCTGCTTTTTCTCTTTTTATTTTAGGTACCGTTTTTTCTTACTTTATTGTTTTACCAAATACTATAAAATTTTTAATCAATTTATCTGTACATTTAACATCATCTGTTCCTCAATTTACACTTAACTCATATATTTCTTTTGTATTTGCAGTTTTGTTATCCGGTGGAATAATATTTCAAATACCTTTGACATGTGCAATTTTAACAACTTTACAAATAGTATCACCAAACACATTAAAAAAATTCAGAAAAGAGGTGTTTTTTGCTTTGTGTGTATTTGCTGCAATTATTACTCCTACAACTGATGTGTTCAGTTTAACTTTATTTGTTTTGCCGATGGTAATACTATATGAAGTTGGAATTTTTGTATCCAATATAATTTATAAAAAAACAATAACAGAAGACACAATTTATGGAGATACTAATGATTAAAAATTTAAATGAACTGTTTTCAAAAAGATATTCCAGAAAAAACTTTTTAAAAATTTTATCATTCGGATTATTTGCACTATTATTATCAACAATCAAAACTAAAAAATTATTTGCTAAAACAACAAAACAATTAGAACCAAGAAATAAAAGAAATATCAAAACGAATTATGATCTTGTATCTGTTGAAGGTGACAATGTTGAAGCAATGACAAAAAAAGTTATTTATGAATTGGGTGGAATAGAAAAGTTTATTAAAAAAGGTGATATCGTAGTTGTAAAACCAAATATAGGATGGAACAGAGAACCGGAATATGCTGCAACCACAAATCCTATTTTAATTGCAACAGTTGTCAAATTGTGTTTACAGGCAGGAGCTAAAAAAGTCAAAGTTTTTGATAATACCTGCAATGAAGAAAAAATGTGTTATAAAAATTCAGGAATAGCAAAAGCAGTTAAAGATGCAGGCGGAGATATTTATTTTACAGACAGTTGGAAATATTATTCTGCAAATTTTAAAACTGATGCACAAATGCAAGATTTTCCAATATATTCTGATGCCGTAAACTGTGATTGTTTTATAAATATTCCAATAGCAAAAACTCACGGACATACAAAACTTACATTATCTATTAAAAATCTTATGGGTGTATGCGGCGGAAACAGATCCACAATGCATTGGAATATAGATAAAAAGTTAGCTGAAGTTTTATCATTTATTAAACCTGACTTAAATATTATTGATGCTTACAGAATTCTTCTTAGAAACGGACCAAGAGGCGGAAACTTAGAAGATGTAAAAAAAGCTTCTACAATTATAGCATCAACAGATGCTGTTTTAGCAGATGCTTATGCCTCTAAAACATTATATAATATAAGTCCTGAAAACATAGGACATATAAAAGAATCAGCTTCAATGGGTCTTGGCAGTATGAATATAAACAAAGCAAAAATCAAAACATTAAAAATATGAAAATTAAAACATTAAAAATTGTAGTTCAATCAGTAGCTTTTATAAGTATATGTTTATTATTTTGGTATTTAAGATATCCTATAAATAATTTCTTTAATGCCATACTGTTTTTTCAATTATCACCTATCATATCAATAGTATCAAATTTTTTATCAATAGCTGTTATTTTTGCAACACTATTAATTATAATTACATTAATTTTTGGAAGAGTATTTTGCGGATGGATATGTCCATATGGCACATTAATGGATATCGTTAGTTTTTTTATTGGAATATTTAAAAAAAACAAAGAAAACCAGCCAAAAAAAATAAAATTCAAATATTTTTTTCTTATATTATTAGTAATACTTACTGCTTTCGGACTACAATTATTTTGGCTATTTGAACCAATAACAATATTTGCAAGAGGTTTTTATTTTACATTTTATTCTATAGCTAACAATTTATCAAATGATTTCTTCTATAATCTTATGTCAAACGGACCTGGTAAAATTACTGAAGGAATTTACCAAATAACAAAAAGTACAATTATAGAAAACAGAGAATTATATTTTAATCATTCTTTGTCTATGCTTGTAATTTTTATAATACCATTGTTACTTTTGTTATTTAGAAGAAGATTTTGGTGTAGATATATTTGTCCTTTAGGAAGTTTTTTGGCAATAATTTCTACAAAATCTTTACTGACTAGACAATCTAATGAATGTTTAACCAAGTGTGGTCAATGCAAAAATTTATGTAGAATGAATGCAATAAAAGATAACAACACTTATATCAAACAAGAATGTATTTTATGTATGGATTGTGTACAAGAAACGAAATGTGTTAATAAATATAAATCTAAGTTTTCTTTTACAAAACATATCATCTGTAATTTGCCAAATGATAATAAACCTCAACAAAAAAGTGGAATTTCAAGAAAAGATTTCTTATCATGGTTAATTGTTTCATTAGGACTTATTTCATTAGCTGTAAAAAATAAATTCATTAATAAAAAAACTAATATTATAAGACCACCCGGTATATTAAATGAAAAAGATTTAAAACTAAAATGTATTCGTTGTGGCAATTGTATAAAAGCTTGTGTTACTAATGGATTACAACCAGTTCTATTAGAAGCCGGACTTGATGGTATCTGGACACCTAAGCTTGATGCAAAAATAGGATATTGCGAATATGAATGTACCTTATGTGGGCATGTCTGTCCGACACAAGCAATAAAAAAATTAACTGTTGAAGAAAAAATGAAAATAAAAATTGGCATTGCTAAAATACAAAAAGATACTTGCATTTCATGGAAAGAAGGTCTTGAATGTTTAGTTTGTGAAGAACATTGTCCTATACCATCTAAAGCCATAAAAGTAAAAAAAGAAAATATTAATGGTGATTTAGTAAAAGTTCCTTATATTAATGAAGATTTATGTATCGGATGTTCTATCTGTCAAAACAAATGTCCTGTTGACGGCAAAAAAGGAATTATAGTTGAATCTTTATAGTATTATATCAACAAATAAAAAAGCAGACAGAGAATTTATCTGTCTGCTTTTTTATTATTTATTTTTACTAACAACTTTTCTTAAACAATCATTACTTTGACTTAACTTACTTTCTAACTCTTTCTTTATGCTGCTGCTGCAACTGCTTTGATGTCTGAAAGTCTCATCAATGGTGTTCTGAATTTGTCTGTCTTCTTGTCTTTCAATAAATTCATTACATCTTCTATCTTCGCATCTTTAACAAATACTATATTCTTATCTGCTATCGCACTCTGTAACT
>JAQVBD010000056.1 GCA_028690485.1 Endomicrobiaceae bacterium | reverse complement strand
CAAGGAAATTGTTAGATGAAAGAATTATTAAAAATGAATATAAAAGAACATTAGACAGTTTAAACGGAGAAATGCCGGATATTATAATTATAACAGTGGACAATATTGATGACATTGAATTTTGTGAGAATATTTTAACAGATATTAAAAATCATCCAAATTTTTCAAAGACGATGATTAAATATATTGTTAAAGACAGATCAGGTACCGGAATAGGCTTTACACAGGCAGTTCAATATTTGCAGGATAACAATTTAAAAAAACAAAAGGAAGATATTAAAGCGGTTATTATTGATATTGAGAACGAAAACAAAGATGTTATCGCCAACAGGGATTTGCCGTTACAATTTAATGGAAGAAATATTACGCCTTTAGAATTGGCAGTCTTAAACGGGATCAGAAGTTGTCATAAATTTCAAAATTCCGGAGGAATAGCAGTAATTGACCCCAACAATATTTATATAGGTAATATGGTGCCGACAGGAGATATTACATTTATTTCTTCTGCAGTAAATATCAAAGAAATACAGAACCATCAAATGTCATTAGTGCTTAAAGAATATCCTGATAAACTTGAGCAGATATATTATGGATTTAACCCGGACAAAATTTCAGATATAGTTGAAAGAAAAGGGATAGAATATAAGAATTATTATAATTTTGATAATCAAGAAATAAAACAATTTGAAGTTATTACCGGAAATATTCTGATTAAATTCGATAAGAAAGACAACTATTTAAATTTTTTTGATTTTATGTCGGCAATTGGCAATTATGCAAAACAGGGTACAAACAAAGTAAATTTAATACAGCATATCTTTGTTCCGTTTATAAGAGCCAATCATCATTCAAAAGTACAGTCATATTTCGCAAAAACAAGACCTAAAGATGAAACAAGTGATGAACGAAATTTTTTTCTCGGGTTAGCAGAAATATTTAATAGACCAGCTAATACTAATTTTCAGTTGTTAATAGATAAAATAAAGGTTGGAGTATATCAGCAATCAAAATCTTTTTACAGTAAAAATTTCTCACAAATAACTTTTGACAAATTATCAGCTATTGTTAAAGCACAACAAACAGTTTTGTCATATAATAATAAATCTTCTAAAACAAAATTTTTCAAGCAACTGCCAATCAAAGTAACCGGCAAATTTAAAGAAGATACAGCTCTTTCAAGAGCATATATGTTATTATCACAAATTCAAAATAAACAGCTTGATTCTCTTGTAGATTATGAACAAGTTTATGAAACTTTAATAGAAATTGTCAGAACTACAACATTTCAAAGAGAATTATACACAACAGATAATGTCAATACGGCAAAATTATATATATATACGTCAGATTTTATCAGTAATACAATTGTTGGTATCAATAAAGAAATGGAATCGGATAACAGCAAAATAGACCGTATTTATTTAGAAAATTTAAAGATAACATTTTTATCTTTACAAAATTATACGATAGAATATATTCGATTATTAGATTATACATCAAATCTTTCAACTTTAGGCGGTTATGTTTATCCAAAAGATTCATGGTTTGAAAAATATAAATTAATGCCGTTTAACAGATTTGTATTTGGATTTTCAAGAGGTATTAAAAAATCTAAAAAGGATATACGCCAACAAGCAACTACAGTGTATTCATTAGGTAATTTTTTAATTGAATCGTTATATTCATTTCCAATATTAAAAAAAGATATAGAATCTTTTATTGAAGAATTTGATAATCCAAAACAAAAAACATCCGTCGGTATGCAAAAACAATGGGGCAGCAGAAGAGCTATTCAAAGATTTTTGTCATTAACAATTGCATTACAATCATTTACAACAACAGTTATTACAAATTTTTTTACAGCTAATATGTTAAGCGCAGGAGCTATCGGAACAGCAGTATTTTCATTGATAACCGGTGTAGGGTTATCAATTTTGTTGCATAGAGGTTCAATTTGGGTTGGTTGGAAAAATCAATTTTATAATAAAAAGAAAAAAGAAATAGAAAATGAATTATCAGGACATGATAATATTCAACAATCTATGGAAATTTTTTCTTATAATGAACAGCTGTTTCTAAAATTAAGAATGTTATGCACAGAATTATTGAAAGATAATACTCTTAATACTGAAACTAAAATGTTGTTACATAATAATTTGAATTTATTAAAGCAATACAGTCAGGAATATGATTTGCAAGCGATAAATATTATTTACAATAATTGTAAACAAATTGAGATATATATTAATGATGAAACAATTAAATCAGAATTGAATAAATTTATTGAATATTTAGGGAAAATGACTATTGATGATCCAAAAGAGTATAAAGGGATTGGACATGGTTTTGTTCCTGCCGCAGAAATCATTCAGGAAGAAACTCAAAGATGTTTAGCAAATTGGTTAACGATACTTGAAACAAATGTAATAAATAAAAATACAATAGATGCAATTATCAGTAATGCTTTGCAGATTATGAAATTAACATCTTTTTCATCAGAAACACTTAAGGGTACTAATAAAGATAATCTTATATCGGAATTGCAAGATTTTATATCTTTCTATGATAAAACAATACAATCTTTTAAAAAGTTGCCAAAAGCAGAGCAAGAACAGCTTCAGCCGGAAATAGAAATATTAGAAAAAATAGGGCAGTATGCTCTTATGTATTATAAAGCATTAAATTATCTTGTCAGTACTGAAATTTTATATGGATACAGAATTTCAAAAGGTAATAAAATGTATTTCTTGGAAGTGATCGGCATAATGAATATTGTAAGGAAAATATATGGCATACAAACCGGCATTTACATATCTAAGAAAAATTTTAAAAAAGAAATTATAAAAGTTAAAAATTTGGGTAATGAACTAATATCCGGGTTATATGATAGTAAACTTGAACAGAGTATTGATGAATTTTTTAAAGAAAAAGAAAAGCCGAAATATTTTTATTTAGGTATAAATGAAAGCTGGAAAGTAAGAAAAATGTTAGCCAGATTTTTACCGTTGATATTTTTTACCAGATCTGTTGTGTCCGGTATTTTAACAAATTCTTTTTCATTAAACAGTGTAACAGTATCTTTCTTTACAGGTGTAGGTCTGTCAATAATATTGCATTGGCTGCCGATACTAAGCGGATTCTTTAAAACAAAGACTATTAAACAAGTAAAATTTCCATTTAGAGAAAAACAAAATATAAACAATGACATAGCAATCAACAAGCAGTTATTATTGCAAAAACAAGTTAATAAACTTATTAATGTTCCTTATGGAGATATTCCTGATTTAGTAATAATAGCCGGCAATAATATTGACTATACAACAGATATATTAAATAGCAGTATGGAAAAGATTAAAACTTATGGTAATTTTAAAAATTTAAATATAGAAACTCTTTTGCTAAATAATGACGGCGGAAGCGGCAATAGTTTGATAGATATTTTCAGTTTTTTACAGTCAGATGATTTGAAAATAAAATATCCTAATTTAATTGATAAAGATTTATCAGAAATGAAAATCGTTGTTATTAACATTGACGGCGCCCCTTCTTCGTCAGTTACTCAACCATTGGATGTTGAAGTTATTACACAAAAGACAACTCCGATAGAATTAGCATTACTTAATGGCATAGGGTTGATACAAAAGAACAAAAAAGAAAATGGCAATATTGTTATAGTTGATCCGTCATATATGTATTTAGGAAATCTTGCTCAAACGGATAACATTACATTATTAAGTGCAAATATTACTTATGACCAAATGGAAACTCAAAAGTTACCGTTATTTATTTCAAATCCGTTGGAGTCATCAGCCGGCAGCAGCAGTAACAGACTAAAAAAAATATATAACAAGTTTAATAATAATAAAATAGTGAATATTGTAGTCAAATATATGCTTTATAAAATTTATGATATTGATAATTTATCTATTCAGCAAATGCCGACATTTGCAGGTATTATTGCTATGAATTTTACTGATAAGAAAAAATTTCAGGCAATTATTCGATTTATGAATATAGCGAAACAATATGAACAAAATTATAAGGGTGAAAAATTTCAGATAGATATGATGGCACATTTATTAGTGCCGTTAACAAGGCTTTTGAATGATGAAGATATCTTTGTTTATCTTGAGAATCTAAAATATTCCGTAGATGATATTGATAAAGAAAATTATGACAAATTCTTTTGGGGTTTGTTTAATGAACTCAATAATAATTTTCAAAGGATAACAGCAGCAGATTCGTATATAAATGTTATTACTTCACAAGATTCTTTAATGACAAAAATTCAGCCTGATAATAAATTTTATAAAAAGTTTATAACTATATTCAGTTTATTAAAACAGTTCAATATTAAACAACAAATTACTTCTGTCAAAAGAGATATTACAAACTTTATTTTACCACAGAAAAAAACAGCTTTGTTCATAGTGCCGCAAATGACAGACTTGGTTAAACAGCATATTGTTGCATTTGATAATGACAGCAGCAATAATTTTACAATTACATCATTAAATCAATTATCTGACAACAAAAAAGACAGTGGTATTATTATTAATGTCCCTATTGAAAATACTATCATACCTGCTAAAGTTATGTACGATATGTTTATTGATGATAAAGGTAAAAATCATATAATAATTGCTTTTATGCCTATTTTATTTGATGATATTGATATGTATTGTTCAGTTCAGGAGACAGAAATACTAAATAGTATTTTATCTGATGATAAAACAGATATTAACCAAATAAGACAAAAAATGTTTATCGGCAGGGCAACACTTTCATTAATAAAGGAGTTACAATTAAATAACGGCAAATCATTGATTATGGAAGACAGTTCTTTTATAATGCAAAAAATAGAGCCGTCTGTTATTATATCTTTTGATGATTTTGGAATTTTTGCAACCCCTCAATTAGTATCAGATTCTTTTGTAAAAGACGAAAATTTACAATCAATACAACATCTTAATATGAATATATCTGATAATACATCCACGGATATTCCAATAGAGTTAATAAAACAATTACATTTATCAAATATGGTTAATGAATATAATGTTACTGAAGATAATAAAGTACATCTTTCAATATTGTCATCGCTGATTTCAAATTATAATTTTTCTTTTAAAGAGTTGGATATTGCTTCACTTTTAAATAAGCCTAAACAGTATGCAGAAAATATGATGAATATGGTATTTAACAGCAGTAGTCCTAACGATGTGTCCAATTCCATAAATAATATTGGCATATTGCCGACAATATCATTAAAGAAATTTTCAGATATTAAAAAATATTGCGAATTGTTTTCAGGCACAATGCTTGATAAAATCATTATACAGAATATTTTATTTTATGATAATAGTATAAATATATATAATTTGTTAAATTTTACATTAATTGATATTGCTTCTGAAATAAATAGATTGAATAATCCGCAGTTTAATAAATTAAAAGAATTATTAGATGTTAAAGAATCTATAAACAAAGAAATGAGCACAAATGAAATATTTGTATTGAATAACTTATTAAATTATTTGAAATCAAATGAAAAAGAAAAAATAAAATTTCAACAATTTATTAATAATCAATCAACAGCTTTCAGTCAGGAATTAGAATATTTAACAGCAATACAGATAAATAAAAATTTGCAAAATGTTTCTAATCAAGATATTGAAATTCTTAAAAAGCAGAATGCTGATAAATGGAATTTTTATTATAGTTTAAATGAATATATGCAGTATATAGCATATATTCAATATAATAATATGCAACAATATTTGGCATCTCATCAAATACGAATGATAGTTGCTTATGACTTATTAAAACATAAAGATAATATGGAATTGATTTTACAAGAACTGACAGTTTTAAAAAACAAATATAATGTTAATGGATTTTACATTAATAATTTATTTGTACACAAATATCAGGAACAAGTAATGAAGTTTTTAAGAGTAAATATACCGAATGATACAACTTTGATTTTTGATAATGCAAATTACGGGTTAATCAATCAATATACCAATACATATATTGTGTCTGATAATACTGCATCAAATTCCATTACAAATGATATAAAAGAAGAATTAATACAGTTAGATTTATATAATATTAAAAATACAGATATAGTCAATACAATACAAGATTTGTCTAAACGATATAAACTGGTATCGATGATTATTAATATTACTGATGTTTTTGATAATACCGATTTGATGAATGATATATTTTCAATTAATAAACTATTAAAAGAAAATAATAAAAATATTGAATATTACAGTGATCAAGCAGCCGGTACAGTTGATAAATATCAAAAACAATTATCCCAAGATACAACAAATGGCATTATCAGCAGAATTGATATATCAAATATCAATGATATAAATGAAGAACAAATGTTTGAATATGTTTATAAAGTTTTACAGGAAGCAAATATCAATATGGAAAATTACAAATATATATGGGAGTATATAGATAAATTAAAAGTTAACTATGAATATGCAAAACAATACAGGCAACAAATAGCATTAATGCAATTAAAAGGATACTTGGCAGGAATATATAATTGTCAGAATATTGTTGATTTAGGAATGCAAAATTATAAAATCAATCTAATAAGTATGAATTCTATTTTACGCAGTGCTTAATATTTCTAACCTTAGGAAACAATTAATTCTTATGCTATAATATTACGGTGATAAGTAAGCATAAGAAATTTATTGATAAAGTTATAGAACTTGCTGAAAAAAATGTTGAAAAAAACATTGGCGGTCCTTTTGCGGCAATAATAGTCAAAAATGATGAAATTGTATCTTATGGATATAATCAAGTAACATCAAAAAACGATCCAACTTTACATGCAGAGATTGATGCGATAAGAAAAGCAGCAAAAAAGTTGAAATCTTTTAATTTACAGGATTGTGTGATATATACATCCTGCCAGCCTTGTCCGATGTGTTTTTCTGCTGTATATTGGGCAAATATAAAAAAGATTTATTATGCTGCCACCAAAGAAACAGCATCAAAATATGGTTTTAAAGATAACAAGATGTATCAAGAGTTAAAAACAAAGATAACATCTGTTAAAATGATCAATATAAACCAAG
>JAQVBD010000055.1:4210-7111 GCA_028690485.1 Endomicrobiaceae bacterium | reverse complement strand
CTGCTTCCCATGTAAGATTAACTACGGGATGATTTACAATCCCGACCATTGCGTCAACGGTGCCTATAAGAGCATCATCATAATTGCCGGCACCGACGGCTGCGGAAACTTCGGCAACTTTATCAAGCACAAGTTTTATTTTGAGTAAATCGTCTTTAAGATTAGTAAATGCTTCGGGATCTCCGTTTAATAATACTTCCTCGCCTTTGCCGAGCAGATCCCATAATATATCGTATGTCTCAAGTTTTTTAAGACCTTCAACGGCGCTTTTTTTCTCCAAAGAATATGTTGCAAAGCCCATTCCGTAAGTTGCGACTTTGCTGAAATCCGAAGATTTTGTAAGTATTGAGCCGGCATTAATATTTGATGCAAAAAACACAACAGCTAAAACAAAACATATCGCTTTTTTGATCATTTAAGCCTCTGAATTTATTTTTGATATTTATAATCAATAATTACGCCAATTCCTACAGTACCTTTAACCTCATACATAACTTTTCCTCTTGCGCCAAAATCAACAGCCCATACTTCTCCTAATGTCAAAGTAATCGCTCCGGGGACAAGATTATATCCGCTTGAAGGAATAGGTGTTGAAACCAAATCTGTTCCGGCAGGAAGCTGTTGCGCCGGAACCGTTCCTGGATATAGATGTAGTTGTGTACCAAAAAAACCAACCATCAATGTTGCATTGTCAAATTCTTCATTTTCAAAATCATATGTATAATTAACAGGAATAAGAGGTATAGTTCCAGAATTCAAAGTAATTCTTTTTACTCCTGAATCTGCGTTATCATTAAGAGATTGGTTAAACGGCACGACTTTAACAATGCCGTTTGAATCTATGACAAGAGTATCCTCATCTGAATTCTGGTTAACGGAACCTGTTGCTATTTCAGAAGCGTCGGACAGTCCGAACATTAACGGATGTTTCATGCTGAAAAGTTTAAGCTGTCCGTTTTCATTTTTTAAAACAAGTTCGGTAATTCCCTTATCCTTAAAAGTCTGCCCCGTTTTTGCAGCTATTACAGAACGGTTGTACTGAAAAGAAACGAAAACTTTACCGTCTGAAACTTGTGAAGTGTTGTTTATAAAATATTCTATCTTTATGTAGTCAAACAAAAGAAAATCTCTTCTTACGGCAGAATCAAGAATATCCGCGCCGGGAACAAAATCTTCACCGACAAGCGCCATAAATGCCGTAAGATTTTCACTTTGATAAGCTCTGAAAAGTTTATCAAGCATTTCTCTTACAAGAGCCGATACGTCTTGTGTTGAAAAAGTTATTTTGACATAAGTTTTTTCAATATCGTTCGTCTTGCCGGTCGTGTCTATCGCTTTTAAATAAAAATCGTAACTTTTTGAAGTTTCCGCATAAAACTTATATTCAAAAGTTCCGTTGTCGTTAAGTTTTGCTTTTTGCCATGTTTCCTTATTGTCAAGAGAAATCATAACTGCGCCGATTTTTGATTTTTTAACAGATGCTTTTCCGTTTATTGTTATCTCATTGTCTTTTGGAAGAGAATCTTTAAAAAATACGGCTTTTCCGTTCATATCCTCATAAGAAATTTTATTGATATGGATATAGTTTAAAGTGACTTCATCGGAAGATTTTCCGAATATCCACCATTTCGCCTGAACCTGCCCGGCAGAAGCAAAAAGCGCTAATGTCATAAACAAAATTAAAATTGAAAATTTTTTCATATTTTATCCCCCGTATTGCTCTATATTTTGAAATCCAACGGGAAACTTATTCCCATTGAAAAACTTTTTTCGTTAAAATCTCTTGTATCTGTCTGAAAAGCAAAATCATTCATCATCGCTCTTGCAAAAAGAGTGCAGTCTTTTATTCCGAAAAATATGTCCGGTCTGTAATAAATTGCGGCATTTATAAAAAGACTGTCGGCATTATCGCCGGCGGCCGCTTTTAATATATTCTGACCGAATTTAAAATTTGAAGTAAGTTTTGAATCGGGAATATCCACTCCCAGAGAAACAGAATATTCAAATATTTTATCTATGGTAATGTTTACCTGGTCGTCAATGTAACTGCTTGAAGCGTTTAAAGAAGGCTTCAAAATAACTTTTTCAAAACTTTTTCTTGTGCTTACCGAAAATCTCCCCGAGTAATCTAAAGTTTCTCTTGTGCTTTTATCAACATTGTAAGAAGTAAAACCGGCTCCCGCGTCAACATCAAGACCGATAAATCTGTCTCTGTATCCTAAATCTGTAAAATAATCCGAACTTTTGTTTGACGGCGAATTTTTTTGGTCTAATTTAACATTGAAGTTTAGGTTTGAATATCTTCTGTCAAAAACTCTTTTTATATTAACGCCGACTTCCGGTTTGTAACTGTTTGTGCTGTTTGATGTATCGTTAAGACTGTTTCTGTACCATGTAAATCTTGAATCAACAGTCGTATCAGCCGTATATTTATATCTCCATCTTGCAGATGCTCTTTCTCTGTCTTTAATTGCAGAACCGAGCAAACTTTCAAATTCCGGATTTACTCTTTCATAGCCTAAAACAACTCTGCTGGGATTTTCATCTCCGACTATTTCAAGTTTAAAAGCGTTTCCGTTGTAAGATGTTTTTGAGGCTGTTGAATTTGCTTCAAGTTCAGTTTGTGAAATTGCGGCTTCTCCGGAAACAGTCAAGCCCGGTATGGGATTGTATTGTCCGTCAATGCTGTATAAGTTATTATCATATAAAGGATCTGAATCGGTAATTCTTTGGCTGTCTGAGGATTTTAAAGCGCTTACGCCGAATTTAAGATTTTCATTTATTTCCTGTTTAACATTTGCTCCGTATGCCGTGCGGTTTAAAGCTCTTGCTTTGTCATTTTTAAACCAGCTTTCCCATCTTGGATAAGCGCTTCCGAAAACTGCGGAAATTTCAGGATAT
>JAQVBD010000055.1:0-4110 GCA_028690485.1 Endomicrobiaceae bacterium | reverse complement strand
ATTTTGTCATTAATTATTTTTTTGCAAAAAATAATTAAACTTTTGTAATAATAATTTTTTTACGGTATAATTTGACAAAAAGATGGTATTTATGACTATAAAATTTTATATAAAAAATATTTGTTACCTGATGCTGTTAACAGTTTTAATTCTCCCTGTTTTTGCAAGCCAGCAAAACATTACCAAAATAAAATCTGGTCAGACTGTTATTATTCCTTTAGACTTAAACGGAAAAATGAAAGGAATGCCTATAGTCAATATAAAAATAAACGGACAAATTTTACATTTGGCACTTGATACCGGAGCTGATAATGTATTTATTGCTTTAACACCTGAGGCTTTAAATAAAACAAATGTCAAAACTTCAGAGAATATTAAAAAGAATCTTGATGTTAACGGACAATTGTATAAATCACGCACAGTCAAAATATCTGCAATTGAAATAGGAGAACTCCTGTTTAACAATGTAGAAGTCTGTGAAGAATTGAGGAATACAAATGACGGTTCTGAAGGTATTATAGGAAATAAATTTTTTGATAATTTTAATGTATTGATTGATTATTCACAATCACGAATGATATTACATTCCAATACAACTTTACCTTCCGATTTAGATTTGAACCAATGGTTAAAAATCCCGTTTATACATGAATCTATCGGCATTATTATTGAAGGATTATTAGAAAAACAAAAAAAGACTCTGCGCTTCTGTCTTGACAGCGGAGCCGTTGCAGTAAATGAAAAAGAAAAACCTTTTGACTTGTTAAAGTTAAATTCTTTGATTCTGAAGAACCAAGTTAATGATGCAAAAACATATTCTGACAATATAATAATAAACAAAAAAAACATAGGGCTCATGGATTTTTATTTACTTGATTTCATACAACCTGATGTGGACGGTTTTTTAGGATACGGTTTTTTATCTAAATATAAAATTTTTATTGATTTTCCAAAACAGATTATCTATATCAAAAGTAATAATTTATAATTTATTAACTCTTATATTAAATAATTTTTCATAAAACATATATGACTCAATCAGAAAAGAGATAATTGTTTCGGTTCTTCCTTCACTGTAAAAATCTTTTTTTTGTTTTTTAAAGGATATTGAATTCTTAACTTACTTGCCATTTGTTTAAAATGTTCTTTATAACTTTTATCTACATATGAAGTTTTATAAAGAGATAATATTTTATTGTATAAATGAGGAAGTTTGTTTTTTATAAATTCAAAAAACACAATTCTGGTTTGTCCTCTCAAATTAAGTAAGTCCGTTATTATGTAATTTACTCCGCATTCCTGCGCTTTGGAAAATAGCGCACTAATATTAGAATAGCTGTCCGTCAAATGCGGAATTACAGGCATACTGTGTAATCCGATAGATGCATTTGTTTTACTTAATTCTTTTAACACATTAAACCTTTCTGAAGAAGTCGCAGCATTCGGCTCTATTAGTTCTCTGACTTGTTCATTAACTGTTGTAATTGTACAGGCAATATTTACAGAAGCTACTCTTGATAATTCATCAATTAAATCATAATCTCTTAAAATTAACTTAGATTTTGTAGAAATTGTAACAGGTGTTTTATATTTTATAAGTACTTTTAAAATTTCCGGCATTAATTTATATTTTTCTTCAGCAGGCTGGTAACTGTCTGTTACCCCTCCAAGATTAACAACCTCTCTTTTCCAGCTTTTGCTGCTTAATTGTTTTTCCAGTCTTTCTGCAATATTTGTCTTAACGAAAATTTCATCAAAAAAATTAGTTGAATTTATGTATTTATGAGAATATAAAGCAAAACAATATGTACAGTGATGTCCGCATCCTCTGTAAATATTCAAATCCCAACAATAAGGTAAAAAACCTGTAATTTTATGACAAGCTGTTTTACAAGTTATTTCTTGATAATTTGTCATTTGTTTATTATACTATACAAATGTATTAAAATCAACTTATTTAGAAGATTGTAGGCTTAGCTCTAATTATATTTTCATTTTGATTAAAGAGAGATTAAAATAATGAGTTTTTAAGTAGATAAACTCTACTAACTTACACCACAATAATATTTATTTCATTAAGCATGCAAGGAAAGCCTCTGCTTCATTTTGTGCTATACTAAAAAATGGATATTGTCCACCTATAAATGATTCGTGCAGAACATTTACAAAATTTTGAAGTTTAATAAAATATGTTTTATCGCTATTTTCCTTAAATTCTCCTAGATTTGAGTTTTCTAGATTTGTTTCAAGATCGTTATGACAAAGAATTTTCATTCTTGCAGGTTTTATTTGCTTAATAAATAAATCATCAAGATCTTCTTTCAATTCTTTTAAATCAGATATGTTGTCATCTATATTTTTAGCTATCTTTTCAAAAGATTCTTTTGGTGAAGGCTCCCTCAAAGGTTCCCATTTATCAATATGATTTACAATATACTCCAATGTAAGATTTTCGTGATTAAACTGTTTTTCAGGATCATGGAGTTTTATTATTTGCAGTAACATGTATTCTTGAAGAATATCATTTATGTAATTTAAAAAATTTACACATTTTGAATCATTTAGCCCTTCTAACTTGAGGTTATCATCACAAATTGTTCTTTTAGTAATCCACACTTGGTATGTTTTATCGCATAATTCACAAAATTTTTCAATTATCTCATTTTGGTTATTCATTTTACCATCCTTTTTTAGATTATATAGAAATTTTATTTAAAACACCAATATTCAAAAAATCATTGAATTACAAATATTTATTTTGTTTAATAATGTTAATAATGAAAAAATTGATAATGCTTTCTTTATCCTTTTTAATATTGATTGTTATTATCGAATTTACAATTGTTTCCTTGGGAAAAACAATAAATCGCTACTACACCGACAACCACTTATTCCAACTCGAAACAAAAAGAGATTGTAGGATACCTAGCTTGGACAAAATAAAAACTGCCTATATTGAATTTTTATATCCTGACAAAAAAATAGCCGAATTAGAAAACACATATCGCATACTAAATAAATACATATTGAAAATTTTAATAATTATATTTTGTATCAATATATTTGTTTTAATCGTATATTTTATTATTCTAAAAACAAGATTTAAATTTAGCGATTTTGATTTTAAAAACCATAAAAATCAAATAATTCAAACAGCGATATCAATACTTTCGTTATTGTTTATAGCATTTGGGGATTTTGACAATGATGAAGATATCCTAATATTATTAAAAATAGTGGTTTCTGCTATATCTTTTTATTTTGTTTGGCTAATGAAAGATAAGAAATCTTTTTTCTTTTTGTTGTTTATTTTATTAGGAATATTGTTTAATCCTTTAATCCCATTTGGGGAAGATTTTTTTGACCAAACAATATTATGGCTAGTAATAAGTTTTGCGGCAATTATAATATTTTTTACATATGCTAATTTGAATTTCAAAAAACAAAAAAAAGATTAAAATGATGTTTGTGGTTTTGGTTGTTAGAGGATTTAAGATTTGAGCTGAAACGAAGTATTTTGGCACCGTAGTGTACATAAATGAAAGCGGAGCGAGTGGTACATAAGGTGACAAAATACAAAGTTGCAAGCCAAATATTAAAATCGTTGTCTATTATGAAAAACATTTATACTTATAAAACACAAATCGGTGAAATATTTATTGCAGAAGAAAACAATCAAATAATTAATTTCTATTTTGCCAAACCTAAAAACATAAATGATTTTATATTCAAAGAAACCCCGATATTAAAACAAGCAAAGATTCAGTTAATGCAGTATTTTGACGGTAAATTAAAAATTTTTAACTTACCGTTAAATCCTCAAGTCAGCAATATATCAAAAACAGTTTTAAAACAATTACAAAAAATACCTTACGGAAAAACAAATAGTTATTCAGATATAGCAAATGCTATAAAAAAGCCAACATATTCAAGAGCAGTTGGTATGATATGCGGTAAAAATCCAATACCTGTTTTTATACCGTGCCACAGAGTAATCTGTTCAAACGGCAGTTTAGGCGGTTTTTCATCAGGGATTAAACTAAAACAGTATTTATTGAATATGGAGAAAAACAAAAATGCATGAACAAAAAATAAGACAAGAATTACTAA
>JAQVBD010000054.1 GCA_028690485.1 Endomicrobiaceae bacterium | reverse complement strand
TACTTGGATTTGCATCCATAAAGAACTGATCTATACTTGCTCCATCCGGAAATATTGCTTTCAATTGTGCTTCTGTTGCATCATTTATACTGTATCCGTATCTGCTTAAAAATAATGCACTTGCTTTCGCATCTGCTGCTATATTTGTCTTTACTTCTGCATAATTTACTTCTGTACTTGGATATGCATCCATAAAGAACTGATCTATACTTGCTCCATCTGGAAATATTGCTTTCAATTGTGCTTCTGTTGCATCATTTATACTGTATCCGTATCTGCTTAAAAATAATGCACTTGCTTTTGCATCTGCTGCTATATTTGTCTTTACTTCTGCATAATTTACTTCTGTACTTGGATTTGCATCTATAAAGAACTGATCTATACTTGCTCCATCCGGAAATATTGCTTTCAATTGTTCTTCTGTTGCATCATTTATACTGTATCCGTATCTGCTTAAAAATAATGCACTTGCTTTTGCATCTGCTCCTATATTTGTCTTTACTTCTGTATAATTTACTCCGACTGTGCTTGGATTTGCATCTATAAAGAACTGATCTATACTTGCTCCATCTGGAAATATTGATTTCAATTGTTCTTCTGTTGCATCATTTATACTGTATCCGTATCTGCTTAAAAATAATGCACTTGCTTTTGCATCTGCTCCTATATTTGTCTTTACTTCTGTATAATTTACTCCGACTGTGCTTGGATTTGCATCTATAAAGAACTGATCTATACTTGCTCCATCTGGAAATATTGATTTCAATTGTTCTTCTGTTGCATCATTTATACTGTATCCGTATCTGCTTAAAAATAATGCACTTGCTTTCGCATCTGCTCCTATATTTGTCTTTACTTCTGTATAATTTACTTGCGATGCATTATATGCATCTATTTCAGATTGTACATTTGATGAAATAATACCTGCTACTCTTGCTGCCCATGTCGCTAAATCTTCTCCTTCTAATACTTCCTGTGCTAAAATACTATCTGTCAATGTTTGTGACAAAGAAAATCCTGTTGGCAATGCTATCCCTAATGCAGAAACAACCGCATCAACGCTAGGTTCAACTACAGCTTTTGCAGCTTCTACTTCTGCTTTTGTCTTCCCTTCTGCATTTTTGCCATTTATATCATACCCTTGGGCATCATATCCATTTACATCATATCCATTTTCGTTGTATCCGTTTATGTCATATCCGTTTTCATCATATCCATTTTCGTTGTATCCGTTTATGTCATATCCGTTTACATCATATCCATTTTCATTATACCCGTTTATATCATATCCATTTTCATCATATCCGTTTTCATCATAAACTATTTCTGTTGCTATATCTGTAAGTTCTGGAACAGGGGTAAGTGTTGGAACAGCTGCCACAACAGTTTCCAATGCTGCCTCTGTTGGTGTTACTGCCGTTTCTGTTGCTGCCGGTTCCGTTGCTGCTGTTTCTGTTGCTGCCGGTTCTGTTGCTGCCGGTTCTGTTGCTGCCGGTTCCGTTGCTGCTGTTTCTATTGCTGCCGGTTCTGTTGCTGCCGGTTCTGTTGCTGCCGGTTCTGTTGCTGCCGGTTCTGTTGCTGCCGGTTCTGTTGCTGCTGGTTCCGTTGCTGCTGGCTCTGTTTTTGCTACTTCTTCCGCTTTTGCTGCTTCTTCTGCTTTTGCTGCTTCTTCCGCTTTTGCTGCTTCTTCCGCTTTTGCTGCTTCTTCTGCTTTTGCTGCTTTTGCTGCTTCTTCCGCTTTTGCTGCTTCTTCTGCTTCTTCTGCTTTTGCTGCTTTTGCTGCTTCTTCTGCCTGCTCTTCTTCAGTTAATCCAGCTGCATATGCTACTTGGCCAACAAACATCTCTTGAACTGCATCTTGAACCTTTGATACCATAGCTGTATCAGGACTTGTATTAGCTCTTGATGTCATCATTATTCCAGCAAACATTGATATTGCAGTAGCTAATGTTTCTGAAATATTTCTAATATTTTTATTTCCACTTCTTCCTGCTAAAATTAATGTACTAACACCTGCAGCTAATATTAACCCTACAATAATATTGCCACAAATAAATCCTATTGCACTAAAAGCAAACATTAATATTGTTGGAGCTACAATAACTGTACTAAATGCACTTCTTGCTACTTTTTTTGTAGTACTTGTTTTTTCTATATCATCATAAAAACTTGCTGCCTTAGTTTTTGTAGAAATATATTTAATACCAAAGAATAAGACTAACATTCCTATTCCTGCAAATAAAACTGCAGCTGGAGCTAATAAACCTACAGAAACTCCTAATACTACAGATAATCCTCCCAACAAAGAAAAAACACTAAATATTGCATATGCCAAACCAGCGGCAGTAATTAATCCTATTAGCGGTGATACCATTTCTTTCAATTTTAAATTACTAAATATTTTTTTTGTATTTACTTTATATGTTAATTCTACATCAACATTTTTCTTAGCCGGCATTACATATTGTGTATAGAAATATATACCTGCTATTATTGGAATTGCAACTATTGGTATTATTATACTTCCTGCTAAAGACCCTACTAGTAGAGCAATTGCCCCGACAGCTAAACCTGCAAAGAATTTTTCAACTCTTACAACAGCAGAGGTTTTATTTGAAGATACAGAAATATCTTTATCATTTATTTTATTAATAATGTCTTTGTTTTTATTCTTCAATATAATTGAAGATATAATACTGCCGCTAGCAAACACTACACCAGTTAAAACGACAAATGCTCCTGCAGGTATTGCAGCTATTGTCATAACTGCACCTATTAAAAGAGCACCTATTGATGCATATACCCCAAAATTATTTAAACTTCCTGCGATTTGATACATTAAACCTGTTAATGATTTTTTACCATATTTATTATAATCTCCTGTTGCCATTAAGTCTTGTTCAGCAACAGAATATCTTCCTTGATCATTTACAGATGCCAAAATAGAATCTGAATATGTTATCTTTTGATAACCTGCATATATTAATAAACCTACTAAAGCTACTCCGCCTACAGCAAATAAAATACCGGTTGAAACACCCAAAAATGTTACAACTGTTGCTGCTAAACTTCCTATACCTATTAAAGCTAATGGAACATAAATAGGTGCGAATTTAGAAAATATATGTTGACCTTTAGCTAATATTTTTCTAATTTTTACCGACTTTGATTCAGTAATTTTTGAACTTAAAATTTCTTTTTCAGTAGATATTTTTGCTTCAGCTATTGTATGTCTAAAAAATTTATTTATCTCATCTTTTATAGATGTTTCTACACCTGCAAAAACTCTATAAAATTCTTTTCTCATATCTGCTTGAGAATCTATAGGTTTATAATTGCTACCAACAACATTATCATCTTCTAGTTGCAAATAATGTGTTGCATTCTCAAAAGCTGTTGTTCTTATCGCTAAATCATCTGTAATAATTTTTGAAACTTCTGCTTGTAAAAAGCCTTTACCATATTTGAGGTCTGCACTTTTAATAACACTTTCTTTATAGTTATTTAATACTTCCAATTCTTTTTTTATAGAATTTAATTTTACAGAATCTTTAGCATCTTTTGAATTAAGTGTTTTTTGTAATATTATGAGTTTTTCTATTCTTTTTTCTATTTGTTTTATTACTAATCCTTTCTGAATTTCACCAATCGTTTCTAATTCTTTATCTGAAATTTTTCTGCCTAAAACTGATTCAAAAGCAGAAATTGCATCACTATATTCCTTCAATAAAGGCTCATACTGCCTTACAGGATTTGCTTCCAAATTATTTTTATCTAAAGCCAACTGAGCAGACATTTCTTGATCAGCTATTTTTGTTCTTATTAAATCAAAAAGTCTCAAGTATGAATTATCATCTCTATTCAATCTTGACATACCTAAACTATTTTCATTAACAGTAACATTATTATTTAATAAGTTGTTGCCTTTTCTTAAATCTTCTTTCATTGATGCTATTATTTGTTCAGGAGGCGTAACTTTAAAATGTTTTATTCTTTGATTTACAATTGCATCTATTTCTTCTTCTGTTAAAGACATTGTTTTATTAGCTGTTTTAAGAGATTGCGCTAATTGGTCTTTATATAATGATAAATTATCATCAGTCATATCATTCAAAATATCTTCATTTGAACAATACAATCTAACCGTACCTAATTTATCACCACTTTCTGTAATATGTCTTGCACTTCTTGAAGCTTTTTGTTGTTCGTGTGCATATGATTTTGAATAACTTGCTATAAAAACATCAACCCATTTAACAGTTGTTCCATTTGGTTTTATTTCTGCACCTGTTCCAGCAATATCCGTGCATATGACTATTGAAGGAGGTAAATTTTTTATTTTTCCATCTAGAGATATTCCGCCTGCTACTTTTAAAACTTCTCCTACTTTTACACTGTCTGCAAGATCTGCATCTGATAATGCAAGTGTTGGCAGATATCCTTTTATTGTTCTAGACCAAGATGTATCTGTTGCTTTAATAAAATCAATTAATTCTTTTGCTTTTGCCATCATTTCTTCTGGTTTAGCTTGTTTAAAAGAATCAATCTTATCTCTGAATTCTTTATTTGAGCCATATATTTTTTTACTATTAATCATTTCAACTACAATCAAAGCAGATAATAAATTTACATCATTAATATTTGAAACAAAAATTTCTGATGATGCTACAGCTTTATTTCCTGCAGTATGATAGTCAAAAAACACTTTTATTGCATCTTTTGCTACTTCTCTATATTTTGATAAATTATCTTCAAATGCAAAAGCACTTGAGAACAAAGGATCTGCACCCATTGTTGCATCTGATAATTGGACATTATATCCTCTTTTAGCAAACCAATTTAAGGCTGTAAGTATTGTTCCTGTTCCACCTGCAAGATCACCAAAATTTCTGTTAAGAAATTCTGTTAATACATTTGTGCTTAAAGACATATTTGCTGGTGTATATTTACCTTTAAAATCATATTGTTTTGTACTTTCAAGATACATTTCAACTGCAGCAGATAAATAACCTGACCATTGTTTACCTTTTATTATATTACCTTCTGAATCTTTACCACTTGCAGATTTTTCTTTATTTTCTTCAAGTATAATAACTTGTCCATCTTCTATTATAAAATCCTTGCCTTCTTCAAAACTTTTGGCAGTAAGAGCATCTTTTAAAATCATATTCCATTGAGGTTTTGATAACTGGTTATATTTAACTTTTGCATTTTCATATGCTTGTCTATATTCTTTTGAAGCTTCAAGATTCAATAAATGTAATATTACACTCTTTCCATCTTTACTAAAATGTCTTCCCTCTTTTAAACTGTTTGCTAATACCAATGCATCTTTTTGAGCTTCTTGTATTTCTTGCCAATTATGTACTGCTTCTCCTGAAATTGCGAAACGGTTATTTTGAATAATTTGATCTATTTCATCACCAACAAAATGTCTGTTTTGAACAGTTTTTTGTGTAATTGTTGTTGATAAACCTAGAGAATCTCTCATGGAATCCCATGCAAATGTTTCTATTTTACCACCTATTATAGCTGCTTGTTTATATATGCTTGCTTTATCTTGTAATTTCCCCTTTACTGCTTTATCTTTGCTTGCATCTGGTCCTTTTTCAAATGAATACAAATAACCGGAATGATTAGAATCAACATATCCTATATTAACAGGATTTTTGCTGTCTCTGCCTAAAATATTAAGTATTTCTCCATAATTTAAAAATTTTACAGTTTCTGTTAAGCCTTCATCTAATAAATTTTCAGTCAGAGTTGTAAATAATATTGTATGATTATCTATTGCATCAAAACTCATCATTTTCAATAAATATGCAAATGAATAACCTAATGTTTTACCTAAACCGGTATTTGCTTCTTGAAACTTTGAATTAGGAATATTTGCTGCAGCTGAACTAGCAGGATTTGCAATACTTGTTGCAAATTGTAATGTTTCTATAAGTCTGCCTTCATCTAATCCTTCTTTATATTTATATTTCATAAAATGATAAATTGCTATTATCATTTTATCTGTAAATTGCAGATTAGAACCAGCTGTTTTGTCTGCCAACACATTTTGAGCTTTATTTAAGAATGATTTTTCTTGTTCTGAAAGACTATTTTTTTCTATCTCTGTGAAAGTCGGTAATACTCGTCTTGCAGCATTAATATCTCTTGCTTTTGCTTCTTCTCCAACAATATTTCTAGCTCCTATTGACAGATAATCAGCATAATCACCTTTTGAAACAATAATTTCTTCCAACCAAGGCAGTGCTTTGTGAACAAATTGATGTTTTTGGGCAAAATCGACATGCCTTAATTCATGTCTAATTAATGTTTCCAAAAATGATGCTTTCCCTTCTTTTATACCGTTTGAATCAAACAATTTAGAAAGAATATCTATATTTAAATGAACAAATTGTCCATCAAAATTTGCTATTGTACCTTTAGCCAATGTTGTATCAGCTTTAGCAATGGATACAAATTTTTCTGCAATATCTTTAGGTAAAACATTTCCTATTCTATCTATTATATTATCAACATTTTCTTCATCAGATTCAAAAATCAAATTTTCTAATAAATCTTTTGAAAAATCTTGTTCTTGTTTTGTCTGTTTTATTTTAGAATTTATTGCTGCCTTAATTCTTTTATTTATCATTATCCCTGCGGTTATTGCAACAACCATAGGAATAGTTCCCATCATCCCTGTAACTAAAAGAATAGTTGCACCGGAGGCAATAAGAACTACAGGCATAATAAATTTACTTATTTGCAAAGATACTTTTAATGCAGTCATTGCTCTAACAAACAAATTTGTACTTTGAATAGATTTGCCGGTTGATTGATCAGAAGCTACAGCAGATGAAACTATACCCTTTGAATCAATACCGAATCTAAAACTTTTATTAGTATTTTTTACTGAAAATAAAATTTCAGATCTTGCTTCATCATATGAAAGAATCCCATCTTCAGAAATACCTTCAAATATTGCATTTATATCTGATAATTTTTTATTTTCACTTAGAATAGCACTTACTATATCCTGAAAAATAGGTTGTAATGTATTAACATCCCCTTCTCCTATTGCTAATGAAGGAATCAATGTTGCTAATGCTTGGAAAGCAATTTTACTTTGTTCTTGAGCTATCTTATAATAGGTTTCTTCAGCTACTTTTGTATCACCTGTAACATTTGGTGTTATTACTATATTTGTTATTCCTTTTTCACTTAA
>JAQVBD010000053.1:5321-7492 GCA_028690485.1 Endomicrobiaceae bacterium | reverse complement strand
TACTAAACAAGAAAGCAGATGTAAATGATATTGATGTAAAAGGAAATACCCCTCTGATGTATGCTGTAATGGCTGGTAATTTAGGTGTTGTAGAAGCTTTAGTAGATTTAAAAGCTGATGTTTCTATCAAAAATAAAGAAGGGTTAACTGCTCAGGATTTGACAAAACTTTATCCTGAAAATGAAAAATATATTGAAATAAATAAATATTTTCAAGAACTGCAAAATCCTCAAGAAAAAGTTACTTCTAAAAAGAAAAAGAAGAAAACAACAACAAAGTAAAATAATATTCATTAACATAAAAAATATCATCAAAGATATTTAAAATTTGTTAGTTATAATAATATAAGAACAGATTTCTTTATTAATATAATTAATAAAGTTAGTCTGATAATGTAACTTTAAATTTTTTCAAATATATTTTTATATCACTAATAATATTATCTTGTTTATATTTATTTAGATTTTTATTCCATTCTTGGAAATCTCTGGCATAGATATATGGATTTTTTACAATTGCATTATATTGTTCTATATAATCAAGGGCACTATTAAATTTACTACTCATAATACAAGAACCTATCAATTGGTAATAGGCATCCTGATAATTTGGAAAACGATTAATTGATTCAGTATAATCATTAATAGAGTCTTCATATTTTTTAAGAATATACTTAATATTCCCTCTTTTATAATATATTTCTGCAGACACATTAGGATTTATTTGAATAGCTTTATCATAATCAATAAGAGCGCCATCGTAGTCTTCTAATATTAATTTAACTTCAGCTCTGGCAATATATGCCGGAGAATATGTAGGATGTAAATTAATAACTTTTGAGTACTCTTCTACCGCACCATCGTAGTCTGAATTATATGTTTTTATATTACCAATACTCATATATATATCGATTAAATCCATTATTTCCTCTAAATCATATTTTTTAGAAGTTAATTCAAGAGCTTTGTTATAATCTGCTATAGAACCTTCATAATCCAATAAAATATCCTTAATTAAACCTCTGTTAGAATATGCTTCAATATATTGAGGATTTAATTTGATAGCCATTGTATAATCGCGAATAGCACCTCTTAAATCATTCTTTGTGTATTTTGAATTAGCTTGTTTAAAATAAATTTCTGCTTTTCGTTGATTCGAAGAAGAAACTTTTTTTTGACTTGTTTCTTGCGAAAAAATATCGTAAGGAAATCCTGTTAATATAAGTAAAAAAAACAAAATACAAATAAATTTTCTCTTCACAATTAGTCTCCTTTGTTTTAAGCAGCTGCTAGCATTTTTCTTGTTTTATCCAATGTAATAGTTTGTGTTAATTCTGTTATAATTGGTATTGACTTTTTATTCCGTACATCATATAAAATTGGAATTACTCCAAATGTTTTTTCAAGAATTTTTGACAATTTTTTATTTGGTCTTTTATTAAATAAATCAAAAGTATTAGATAAGTCATTATTAATTAAAGCAATATTACTCCTGTTTTTGATATATTTAGCATATTTATTATTAACAATTTGATCCAATATATAAGGTGTAATATTGGATAATATTTCATCTACAGAATAAGCTACATTTTCTTTATCATAATCAATAGTTATAATATCAATGTATCCTCCTGCAATTTTAGTCTGATTGAGTAATATATTTATTTTTATTTTTTCACCATTTATTTTTATTATTTTTGTTTCAATTTTTTGTTTTGCGGCAGGAAGATGTGCAACAGTATCTACAGATGCAATAGCTAAAGTTTTGGCCCCTATTGAATTTGCAATTTCAAACTTTTTAATTTCATCTAATTTATTTGAAATATTAATTAATAATGTATTTGTGTTTTTTGCAAATTTTGAATTAACAGTTGCATTTAAAGAATCAATCTGGTCATATAAATTTGAAGAAAACAAACAGATTTTTTTAAGGAATGGAAACAAGTTAAGCACAATACTTATCATAAATGTTGAAAATGTAACATCAGGAGTTGTACTACTAGTTATTTCAGTAGATTCTCCTGAAATAAAACCTCTAGTATTTATTCCTCCGCCTATTAATCTTGCTATTCCAGCACCTTTTGGCGGAGCGTATTCCGGAGACATATTCCCATCAATATGCACAAGATTTATAATTTTAAAGTCTTTATTGAAAATTCTAACCGGAACAAA
>JAQVBD010000053.1:0-5221 GCA_028690485.1 Endomicrobiaceae bacterium | reverse complement strand
CCTTCAGCAGTTAGTTGAATATTTCTTTGGGCAATAAAGCCTTTTGCTCCCCCACCCCAGTTATTGTGATAAGCCCAATCAAGAGCATTCCATTCTGTACTTTCATAATTTCTATACATAACAGCATCAACTATTGCCCATTCCCAATTACCTTTGCTATCTTCCAGTTCCATTTTTTCTTTCTGTTGTGTTAATATATCATTTATTAGGTTATCTAATGTAGTCCAATAATTAGCAAAATCTTGATTAGGATATCTTCCTTTTAAATTTTTTAATTCTTTTTGTCTGTCAATCCACCAATTTACAGACATTTTATCAACAGCTCTGATACCGGTATAAACTGTAATACCAACATTTCTGCCAAAGACTTTTTTATGAAATTTTAATAATTCATCATCTTTTTCAAATATGCTATTTGTTGAATTATTTAAGACATCTTTTCCTTTACTGTCTAATTGGAAAGCAAAAGTTTTATAAAATAATTCTTGTAACTCTTTTTCCTTTTTATTCCATATATTTTTTTGTCTTGTATCAGCATATTCCATATATTCATCAAATTTAGAAGCCCAGTATAATTTATTATTGACAGACTTAGGATTAGTTGCTCTTTTTAACTCTAATAATACTTTAATATTTCTTCCTGCATAATCAATATAATCATTAGATATACCTTTGTAGTGTTCATATGATGGAAGATGTAATCCTAACAAATTCATAAAAGCATATAAATCATGATTACCAATAATATACTTGCCCTTACCTGCATCAACTATTTTTTTGATAAATTCAAATGATTCAACCTGTCTGCCGCCTCTGTCAAGAGTATCACCAAGTATATAGAACATATTTGTATTACTGGAATAAGACAACCTGTCTATTACTTCTTTTTCTATTTCTTTATACTCAAGACCATTTGTGTTATATGTAGGATCTATCAAATTAATAATAAGGTCTGTTAATCTGGCATATCCGCCATGTATATCAGATATAGCAATATTTTGTTTAAAATCAATTTGTTTATTAAAAAATACATAAGCGAGTATTTGTTTAAATAAGGATAATTTTGCTTTGAAACCAAATTCAGAATCAGTTTGTTCTATATTCAAATTTGTTTCTTGTTCAGATTTTGAATAATCAGGTATTAAACGAGATAAAACTTGATTTATTATTTGAGAAGCTTCTACAATATCTTCAATTTTTATATGCATTCCTGAATTAAGTATAGTATCTATTGTTTTTTCTGTAGTAATAAACTTTGCTACAGTATGCGGATCAGATTTTGAAGCTCTTATTATTTCTTTTGCCCCATTTGTTAAATATAAATTTTGATTTCTTCTTAAGAATTGTCTCATTAAATCATTTACTGCATCTCCGCCTTCTTTAGATAAATAAATATTGTCTTCTATCAATTTAATTCTTTCATCTATTGAAAGGCTTTCGTTTATAAAAGCTTCTTTTTGAATTAGCCATACACCTAGTATTCTATTTAAATCTAATACAGCAGATAAACCATCTGCATCATGTAATAATCGAGCTTCATAAATAGAATGTTCTTCTCTTGGTAAACCATTTTTAACTTTTTTATGACCAAGACAAATGTTTACTATTTTATCTACTTTGGCATCTTCCAAAGTACCGGAAAGAATACTTCTTGCCCATGTCGCAGAATTTGATTCATGATTCAACCTTACAAAAGAACAAGATATATCATGTAAGAAAGCAGAATATACTAAAGATTCTACATCCAAAGTTTCAAACGAACTAATTTCTCTGCTTAAAATATCAACTGTATAAGATAGAACTTCTATTGAATGGTTCAAGGCATGGTCAGCAATAACAACTTTTTCATTATAATATTTACCGAAAAGATATTTTGGCATTTTTTTATACATCAAGTCTAAACAATTATAGATATTCGATTCAAATTCTCTAATGATTTTATCTTCTAATTCTTTGTTATTTATATCTGATGATTCTAATACACTTCTTAAATGAAATAAAAGAGCATTTATTCTATTTGAAACATCATTTATTCTTTTTTGATCTACATGCTCGTCTAAAAATTGCAACATAGTTCCTTGATTATTAACTATTAATTTAGAGAAAAACTCTTGTTGTGCATCAAGATTGCCATCTAAATATTCTGCTTCAATGTGTTTTAATTGTCCTTTTCTATCACCAATTAAGAAATCTTTTCTTTTAATAAACTCTATAATTTCTTCAATATTAAATTTGTAATTTTTTAATTTTCTTAAAAATCTTAAATTATCGGCAAATATAGGTCTAACAGCATCAATTATTGTTTTTCTTATTTTATCATCAAATTCTTTTGTGTAAACTTCTTTTGAAATATCATATTCTTCCTGATTAATTTTAAGATTATTTTCGACATATTCAATAATAAATTTTATATCTGAAAACATAAGTTCATCTTCATTATTCTTGTAATTTTGAGTTGCTGATTTTCCCTTTAATTCATGAGAAATTTCATGGATTATACCAGTTTTTATAAATGCTTCTTTTACTATTTCGTTATCTATTTTAAATATTGCTTCATTAACACCAATAAAACCATTGTTAAGATGATCTTCAAACAAATTAGTTGATTTTGATAACAATCCAATAACAATAGTATCTTTAACCTCTACATTATCGTTATTAATTCTTTTCATAGCTTCATCTAATATATTTTGAAGAATTTCCTTAGACAAATATTGATTCAATTGATTTTCGACTATAATACTAATTTTTTTCTCAATTCCATCATTAGTCTTAATAATTAAATCATCATATTTAACAGCTTTACCTTTACCGACTAAAGCATTTCCGAATTCCAACATATATTTATATGCTATTTTATTCAGATGAAATAAATTAAACAATGTTGCAGAAACGAAAGAAGGACTTTTATCATTTCTAGTAGAAAATAATTTAGAGGAAAATTCAGGTCTTAGAACCATATATGATGCTTGGAATATATGAAATGTTCTCTTAATAAAATCTATAATTTTATGTTTAAAAACTTTTTCATTTTTATCTATTATTTTGTTTTCTTCATCTATATAAACATGTTCGTCTATAATTTTAAATGAAAGTTTTTCTTTGCCAATAATAATGGAAAACTTATTTTGGTCATAATCCACTAGAATAGGGTTATCAAATATCAAAATTTCTCTTGATAATTTTAATATTGCTTGTTTTATGACATTTGGTGAAGTATTTGTTTCAGATAAAGTTTCTACTAATTTTTGCAAGAAATAAATTTTTGTTCCTTGAGGAATATCTGAACTATTAGCAAGCATTAAAGGAATAGGAGATAATGCCTGGTCAGCAAATTTATTATCTAATGTACTTAAAATAATATTGTTATAATTGTTATTATTTGTGCTTTCGTTAACAGATGGTGTAATCAACAAATATGAAATGTTATTTTCTTTTAAACCTTCTAGTACTGTAGTATGAAATCCACCTGCTACAACTACTGTTATCTTTTTATTTTGTTCTTTATGACTTAACAGATTTTTTATATTATTTAAAAATATTTTGTTTCTATCTCTGTTTATTTGATGGTAATCAAATATTACATCATTATCAAATAAGTCTTCATATGTATAGTAATCTTCAGATAAATATTTTGATAGTAAATTTATATATCTTTCGTAATTTTCTATAAAATATGTGTATTCTTCTTCTGATATTGTCAATTTTAAAAACAATCCTAATAATTGTGTCATTTTTAAAACAAATATACTGTCTTGTTTATCTTGATCTTGTATTGTTGATAATGATTTTAAATAGTCTTTAAAATATTTATTTTGCTGCGATATTAATGAAACTGTATTTATTTTTTCTTTTTCTAATGAATATTCTAAAAAATTATATAAATTTGCATATTTTGCAATAAAATATGAATACTCTTTATTAAATTCACTATATAATGACAAATAATATTCATATGGATTATCTTTTTTAGATTTATTAATAATTTCTTTGTATTTATCAAACGGAATTCTAGATTGTAATTCTATAATAAAATTGTTATGTTCTTTCGTTATCTTCTTTGTATTAAGTTTATTTGAAATATCTGCTAATTGTATATATTGATGCAGCATGTTATATTTTAAAATAGGTTGGTTTATATTTCTTAATAATTTATCATTAGTTAAATCAAATTCTATATATTTTGATAATTTTTTTGAGTTTTTAATTCTTTTAAGAATTGTTTCTTTTAAATTACTATATAAATCTTGTATATATTCATCATTTTGTTGTATTTCAGCTGCTCTTTTTATATTTGATAAATATATGTTCCATTCTTCCAATCCGTATACCTGGACATCCTTGTTATCATTTGATATATAATATTCTGTTCCTGTAAATAGACCTTTGTTTAATAAACTATTTGATATTTTATAGATATCATATTCTCTTAATAAATCTATAACTTTAGTATTTATTTTGCCATAAGGTGCACCCTCTATTAATATCTTACTTACTCCATAATTTTTATCGAATGTATCTATAATTTTTGATATATTTTTTTGAACTGATGGGTTTGAATGCAAATCTTGAATAAAAACGACTAATTCTTTGTCATTAGCATTTATAAAACTATCAGATATAGTTCCAACAGAGGATTGAATCGAAACAGTTGTTGGTTGCAAAAACATAATCGCATGTATTATATCTACAAATATAAATGAATAGAAAATAAAACATGCAACTACTATCGAAAGTAATTTTTTCATTCTTCCCCCGGATTAATTTTCAAGATTATCAAATTCTTTTTTAAAATATTTTTCTTTTTCTTCAAATACTTGTGTTTTTTTCAATAATTGTTCATATAATGTATTTAAATTTTCTTTTATTTCTTTACTTTGTTTAGGACCTTCTGCAAGATAATTTAAATCTTTTTCTTCACAGGCTTTAAGTAATAAACTAGTAATATTTTCTATTTGATTTTCTTTTTCCAATATTTCTTTTTCTAGTTCTTTTATTTTTATTTCAAGAGGTTTCAAAGCTTTGGATTTTTCTTGAATTAAAAGAGCTTTCATCTTTTTTAAATCTTCTTTAGTATAATACCTTTTCTTGCTATTTTCTATATTTATTTTAATGCCACTTCCTTCATCTTCCCATCCCTGTCTATCCAAAAATTCGGTATAGGTACCATTAAAGAAACTAACTTTATTTCTATCAAAAATTATGAGTTTTTTTGCAATAC
>JAQVBD010000052.1 GCA_028690485.1 Endomicrobiaceae bacterium | reverse complement strand
AACGGAGAGGGAGGGATTCGAACCCTCGGTACAAGTTTTCACTTGTACATCGGTTTAGCAAACCGACGCACTAGACCAGCTATGCGACCTCTCCAATCTGCAACTTAGCTATTATACAACAATTTTAATTTTTCTACAATAAAAATACTAATGTTTATTTGATATTTGTTCTACATATGGATCTGTTGGATAAAGCTGTTTCAATATTTTTACAATTTCATTGTACTTAACTCTATCATTTTTTTTCTTATAAATAGCTGTTAAATTTTTAAGAGCTTCCGGATTATTTGGTTGAAGTTCTAGTGATTTGATAAAATCCTGTTCTGATAAATCAACTTTATTCATAACATAATCTAAATTTCCTAAATTAATATATGTTTGAGAATATTCATTTTTTCTTCTATCCTTCCAATTTTCAACATAAAGATTATAAGGCTTTTCTTGCAGTAGTTTAGGAAAATTTATATGTTGTTCATATTCTTGTTTTGCTTTTTGCAAATCCCCGGTTTGAGCATATAACCATGCAAGACGATAATATGTTAAAGGAAAAATCGGATCTATTTGTTTATATTGATTGAAATATTTTACTGCTTGAGAAAAAGCAATATCTCTTTTCTGGATTTCCAGTTCCATATTTCGTTTATCTTTTTGTTGAAAATAATATTGTGCTTGTTTATTACATACTTCCCATAGTCTTGTATATACTAAACCCATTAAAAATTTTGATTGAACATAGTTAGGGGCAATCTTCCAAATATTTTGATATTCATCAATTGCTTGTTGAGGATCATTTCCTTTCCATCTATCATTAAAATTATTAGCTCTAAAATACCTTGGCATTATAAATGACTTATTTTTACTTATAACTTCACCATATAAATCTATAGCTTTATCCCAATTACCCATTTTAGAATATTGTATTGCTTGGGCATGTATTTTATCAGCTTGAAAAAATCCATAAAATACAAATATTAAATATCCAACCATCAAAAGAATCATTAATTGACATAACCTTTTCACTAATATTGGTAACTTTAAAGATTTTAAATTTGCATATTTATTTGAATAATTTAATGATACTGCAATTATAAGTCCTAATAACAGCCATAACATTATTCCAGACGATACAAATCTTAATGAAACACATACTCCATTATGAAAAATTTGTGCAATCAATGCAGTAATAAAACCTAACTGTAAATAAGCTAATGTGTTTTTTTGAATATTTTTATCTCTAAAAAATGATAGATTTTTAAATCCAACTGTCAAAAATGTTATGAGTAATAATAAAAATATACCTAAACCTATCATTCCCTCATCATAAAAAATTTCTAGATATTCATTTTCAGGATGATCTGTTTCCGTATTATGTAGTCCTTCTATAAAAAATATTTGAGGTCTTCTATATGATGGATATGTAACATAAAAAGTACCAATACCCGTACCAATTACAGGATGTGTATTTATCATCTCCCAACAAGATATCCATGTAAATAATCTAAACGAAGAACTATCAGGCCTAGATTTCAACTGTATTACGATACCACTAGCAACTACTGATATAGTGAAAAAGGCCATTATTGCTATAAGTGCTATTCTTTTGCGTCTTTCTATATTCAATATAAAACTTACAAATAAAAATGCAAAAGTTATAAAACCTACCCCAAAACCAAGCCATGCACCTTTTGAATATGAAAAAATTGTAGAAAATACTATTAAAATCCATAAAAACAAAAGATAAAAACTTCTTTTTTTCAAAAACAAAGCTAATATTATCGGTCCCATAACGACTAAAAAATCACCAAAAAAATTAGGATTACCGAAAGTTGAAAATATTCTATTACCGAAAGCCCATCTCCAAATAAAAGGATCAAAACCTTTATCCGGTGGAGCAGGAAAAAATCTAGTATCTATAAATTGTACTACTGCATAAATACAAACAATATATGTCGCTATTACCAAAACATTTACTAAACGATAAATATTTTTTTTATCCGTAAAACTATCTATTAAAATAAGAGAGAGCATACAATAGATAAATCTTCTGAGAAACTCATTTAAAGAAGCTAGTTGAAAAGGTGAATGAAAATAAGAAAACAATCCTGAAAGTAAAAATAAAATTATTGGCAAAACAATAACTATATTTTTTTGTATGGTAGAAAAAAAATCATCTTCAAATTTTAAGATTAGCCAAGAAAAAATTAAAAACACACCGCCAATTTGAACCAATGTTATTTTAATTTGAGCTGAATCATATGTTCCTAAATAAA
This sequence comes from Endomicrobiaceae bacterium, assembly GCA_028690485.1. GTDB lineage: Bacteria > Elusimicrobiota > Endomicrobiia > Endomicrobiales > Endomicrobiaceae > Praeruminimicrobium. The sequence continues at coordinate 5,262 of JAQVBD010000052.1, read as the reverse complement.
AACTCACAGCAACCAGTAAATAAAATATTGGCAATCCATATAAAACAATTTTAGAAAAAACTTTTTTAATGATATTTGACATGATTCAGTATTTTTTACCTTTAAAAATAAAATAGCCGACAAGAGGAGTTGAACCTCCGACCCATCGCTTACGAAGCGATTGCTCTACCAACTGAGCTATGTCGGCACATTTTATGAATTATATTGCAATAAATATTTTGATATTTCTGTTTGTCCATTTGATATAGCTATATCAATAGCTTGTTTACCATCATTATTTTTTTCATTGGCATCAACACCTACAGTTTCAACCAGATATTGAACAAGATCTAAATTTTTGCTCTTTACAGCAGACATAAGAACAGTGTTCCCATTATTATCTTTTTGATTTTCATCTAATCCTAAATCATTTAATAAATATTTAATTGTATCCATATTCCCTACTGATGCTGCAATCATAAGTAATGTCTCTCCCTTTTTGGTTGTTTGAGAAGGAATAAACTGTTGGACATCAATAAGATATTGAACTATGTGCATATCCGGATTTTTCAATGCTAAAATAAGTAATGGCATTTGATTATCAATTTGTTTTTGCATATCCGAATAATGTTCATCAAATAAATATCTAACCATTTGTAAATCACTTTTTTCTATTGCATACATAAGTGCACTATACCCAAATTTATCTACTAAAAACAAATTTGCATTATTATCAAGCAAGTATTCAACAAGGTCTGTATTTGTATTACAACAAGCTTTCATCAATATTGTTATACCATCTTGTGAAACAGTATTAATATCAACATTCTTTTGTTCAATTAAATATTTCACTGCTACAAAATCTCCTCTATCAGCTGCATCTAATGCTAATAAAAAAGCTTTGTTATCTGTTTCAGGAATATCTGGTTTTTGTTTTATATTATTATTTTGTTGTTTAGAATCTTTATTATTAGAAGATGCTGAAAAAACCATTTCACTGCAAAAAACAGAAAAAACTAAACAAATAAAAAGCAAAATTAACATTCTTTTCATACTATCCCCCAAAATATAAAATATAGTTTCGTTATTATAGCAAAAATTTATATATAAAGTTAATTTATTTTCACAATATATAATATTTGTTAAGTACTGATATAAAATTAAAATCTTAATCAAAAAACAAATTATATTCACACTTTGAAAATAAAAAAAGCCCCATAAATTTGATTATGGGACTAACTCAGACTTCAAAAAGTGCTGAGGGACAGGATTGAACTGTCGACACCAGGTTTTTCAGACCTGTGCTCTACCGACTGAGCTACCTCAGCACTAATATATTTTATTATTCTTCTATAATGTCTTCTTGGATATCTGAAGACTTTTTCATTGATTTTGAATAAGAAGATTTTCCTTTTTCTACAACTTCGGCAATCTTAGCTTTTCCATCTTCAACAATTTTTTTACTTTTCTCTTTTAAGTCATCAGCAAATGTTTCAGCATTATCTACAAAATCTTCACCTATTCTTTTTAACTGAGCTCTTGTTTCTTTACCAGATTTTGGAGCATACAAAAGTCCGACAGCAATACCAACTGTTGCTCCTAATAAAAAAGCCATTAAAGTATCTTTACTATCCATAGAAAACACCTCTCTATTTTTTCTTTTTAAAGATCAATGACATAAACAATGGCAAAACTGATGTTACAATATTCATCCACGATTTAGGAATATAATTCAAAGTATTAGTAATAGTTTCAGATATCTGCTGTATTGAATCCATTTCTGAATTTATCTTTGTCAAAGCTTCTTCTGCTTTTTTTGCAGTTTGAGCCATTTGAATCATAGTAATAACAAAATATACCGTAGCTACTATAATGGACACTGTAAACAATATAATACAAACTATAATTATTTCATTCATAGACATCCTATTCTAGCAAAAAAAGTTTTTTTTTTCAACTTTATATTATTGTTGCACCAGTTTCAGCTTCAAACAAATGTATCTTTTTCAAATCAAAAATAACTTCTATAACCTGATTTGATTTTGCTTTGTTATTAGCATCAACTTTAGCAACCATTATATTTTTACCGGTTGTAAAATGCAAATAAATTTCACTTCCTAAAGGTTCAACAATTTCAACAGTAGCACTAAAGCTGCTGACTTCTTTATGTGTCAAATTTGCAAACAATTTATCGTATATATCTTCTGGTCTGACACCCATAACTATTTTTTTATTATTATATTGTTTTACTCTCTCTTTCATTGAATCAGGAACTTTAATATCAAATGAACCTTCTCTCAATATAACATCTTCACCGGAAAGTGTAACATCAACATCAAAAAAATTCATTGGTGGACTTCCAATAAAACCAGCAACAAATCTGTTAGCAGGATTATCATAAAGTTCCAACGGACCGGCAACTTGCTGAATAATACCATCTTTCATGACACAAATTCTATCACCCATTGTCATAGCTTCAGTTTGATCATGAGTAACATATAGCATTGTACTTTGTAATCTTTCATGGAGTTTTTTAAGTTCAGCTCTCATTTGAACTCTTAGTTTAGCATCTAAATTTGAAAGAGGTTCATCAAATAAAAAAACTTTTGGTTTTCTAACAATAGCTCTGCCTACTGCAACCCTTTGTCTTTGACCACCACTAAGTTGTTTTGGCTTTCTATCTAAAAGATGTCCTATGCCTAATATATCAGCTGCTTCTTTTACTCTTTTTTCTATTTCTTTTTTATCATATCCCTTCAACTTAAGAGCAAAACCCATATTATCATAAACTGTCATATGTGGATATAGAGCATAATTTTGAAACACCATGGCAATATCTCTATCTTTTGGAGGTGTATCATTAACTCTAACACCATCTATAAATATGTCTCCTGCTGTAATTTCTTCAAGTCCTGCAACCATTCTTAATGTTGTTGTCTTACCGCAACCAGAAGGTCCAACTAAAATACAAAATTCTTTATCTGGTATTTCTAAATTAAAATCTTTTACAATTTTAATATCCCCATAACTTTTATAAACATTTTTTAAAACTATATCAGCCATTAGTCCTCCAAAAAGAAATACTATAAATCTTAGTGTATGATTATAATACTTTTAAACCTTTTAAGTCAAATGAAATTTAGCTTGAAAAAAATTCATTTTATTCCTATTATATTAATATGAACTTACAATATACACTTTCAAAATTGTATAAAAGTCTTTACGAAAAAAGATTCCATTTTATTATAGCTTGTTTTTGTGTATTGTTAAATTGGGCTGGTCATAGTTTTGTATATGAAAACAGTTATAGATTTTTAACATTTGATATGATTGGCACTTTTGTTATTGCTATGACACTTGGCAGTATCTGGGCAATTTTGGTAGCAATCATAACACCTATAGTTCTATCAAATATAACTTCACCTCATTTTATTTATGTTGCTCTTATAAATATGACCGGAGCATTTTTTTGGGGATGGCTTGCTGAATCTGGAAATCTAAAAATATTTAACACAAAATCAAAATCAAAAAATGATTTTAAACAAACTTTTTTAATTGTCAGCAGGTTCATATTATTTGCCGGCATAGCAACAGGTCTTGTCGTTTCAATTGCTTCATCTGTTATAAAAAATGTTATTTTCCAAGATGCAATATTTAAACAACCGTATTCAATATACTTTACAGAATTATTCAGAAATATATTTGGAATAACTAATTCCGGAATATATGCTCTTATTGCAAATTATATTGCAGAAACATTTATTGAAATTCCAAATATGATAATTACTGTATTTATCGGAAGTGTTATCTGTTTAACAATATTAAGATATAACACTATAATGTTTACAGAACACTATGAACAAAATTTAAGAAAAAATAAAATTACTTGGTTTAATGTATTTATGACAAATATTACAAGAATTGAATTCTTTTTATTTGCGATATTAGGATATATTTACATTACAACTGTAAAATCTGTTTCTAACAATATTTTAAGCAATATAATGTCTCAAATATCCACAAGAACATTCCAAGATTTTTTATTTCTTGAAATGATAACTATTCCTTTAATAATAATTATATTAATTCTATTTCTTAAAATTATTTTACCTGTGCAAAAAATTGAAACAATGAACAATTTACTTCATCTAAAAAGAAGTATTTTAAACAGAAAAGAATATGAAGCTGATATTGCAAAATTTCTATTAACATTATTTATACTTTCGATTATTGTTGTAACAATATATATTTTTATTATTATCCAGCTTACAGGTATTACTCCTATCAGATATTATAAAATGATGTCTTTAATGCCTGCCAATATTAGTAACTCCCTATGGTTAATAATTTTATTAATCACATTTATATTAATCGATAAATATAATAACAATTTAACTCGTAATATAACAATGGAAAATGAATTAATAAAAAAACAAACAATATCTGAAATTTCAGATTCTTTCGATACTCAGAGACAAAAACTCCAAGCATTAGAACTAAACTGGTCACAGGATACTGTTGAACTTTTAAAAAGCAGCAGACATGATTTAGTCAATCAACTAGAAAAAACTAAAACTGGTTTTGATGACATACTATATGAAATATATGAAAAAATAGTAAGACCTTATAAAGAAGCCATATTGGAAAATCAAAAAGATACCAGAGAGCATATTGAAGAATTAAGTGAAGGTAAATTAAATAAAAACAATTTAAAATATATTGAAAACAATATAATAGAACAGATAGGATTTTACAACAGTAAATTAAAGCCATATATAACTATTTCTTTAAAATCATTTCAAGAACCAATTGAAGATTTATATTGTTATACAAATAGATTAATTTTTGTTGCTGTAAAAAATATAATTGATAACTCGATTTTTGCTTTACAAAAATTATTACTTGATGATAAATTTGTTGCAAAACTCAATATAGACTTAACAGTGAATACTACTAAAAAAAATTTAATAATTACTATCACTGACAATGCCGGTGGTATTGAAGACAGTATGTTATCAAAAATTTACAAACAACAATTTGAAAGTTCGAAGGGACAAAGACTTGGAGAAGGAACTATACACAGTGCATATTTTGTTGGCATATTAAATGGATTTATAAAAGCTAAAAATATTATTATTAACAATGAACGAGGATTACAAACCTGTATTATTTTACCAATTTACAAAAATGCATCTAAGGAGAAAAAATGAATACTGACATCAAAACAAAGAAAGTTATTGCATTGACAGATGATGACAGCAGTATCAGAAATGCATTAGAAAG
>JAQVBD010000051.1:5828-7604 GCA_028690485.1 Endomicrobiaceae bacterium | reverse complement strand
CTTGGTTTATATTGATCATTTTAACAGATGTTATCTTTGTTTTTAACTCTTGATACATCTTGTTATCTTTAAAACCATATTTTGATGCTGTTTCTTTGGTGGCAGCATAATAAATCTTTTTTATATTCGCCCAATATACAGCAGAAAAACACATTGGACAAGGTTGGCAGGATGTATATATTACACAATCATGTAAATCAAAAGATTTTAATTTTTTTGCTGCTTTTCTTATTGCATCAATCTCTGCATGTAAAGTTGGGTCATTTTTTGATGTTACTTGGTTATATCCATAAGATATGATTTTATCATCTTTTACTATTATTGCAGCAAAAGGACCGCCAATGTTTTTGTCAACATTTTTTTCAGCAAGGTCTATAACTTTATCAATAAATTTCTTATGACTATTGAGCACCGTAATATTATAGCATAAGAATTAATTGTTTTCTAAGTTTAGAAATATTATGCACTACACAAAATAGAATTCATATTTATAAGATTGATTTTATAATTTTGCATTCCTAAATCAACAATATTCTGACAATTATATATTCCTGTCAAATATCCTCTTACTTGCATTAATGCTATTTGTTGCCTGTATTGTTTTGCATATTTATAGTTAATTTTTAATTTGTCTATATATTGCCATATATATTTATAATTGTCTGTATTGATATTTGCTTCTTGCAAAACTTTATAGACATATTCAAACATTTGTTCCTCATTTACATCATTAATATTTGATATATCAATTCTGCTGATAATGCCATTTGTTGTATCTTGTGATAGTTGTTTTTGATATTTATCAACTGTACCGGCTGCTTGGTCACTGTAATATTCAATATCTTTATTATTTTCTTTTAATAGCTTATTAATTGAAAATATATTATTCATAATATCGGTATTATCAAAAACATCGGTAATATTAACAATGATCGATACCAACTTATATCGTTTAGATAAATCTTGTATTGTATTTACTATATCTGCATTTTTAATATTATATAAATCAAATTTTATTAATTCTTCCTTTATATCATTTGGAATTGGATTTGGGGCAGAATTATCAGATACAATATATGTATTGGCATATTGATTGATTAATCCGTAATTTGCATTATCAAAAATCAAAGTTATATCATTCGGGATATTTACTCGTAAAAACTTCATTATTTGTTCCTGATACTTATGTACAAATAAATTATTAATATAAAACCCATTAACATTATATTGGTTTTTTAAAACTGTCAGTTCTTGTAAAATTAATTCCATATTATTTTTATATTTTAATAAGTCATAAGCAACTATCATTTGTATTTGATTAGATGCCAAATATTGTTGCATATCATTATATTGAATATATGCTATATACTGAATATATTCATTTAAACTATAATAAAATTTCCATTTATCAGTATTCTGTTTTTTAAGTATTTCAATATCTTGATTAGAAATATTTTGTAAATTTTTATTTATCTGTGTTGCTGTTAAATATTCTAATTCCTGACTGAAAGTTGTTGATTGATTATTGATAAATTTTTGAAATTTTATATTTTCTTTTTCATTTGATTTTAAATAATTTAATAAGTTATTTAATACAAATATTTCATTTGTGCTCATTTCTTTGTTTACAGATTCTTTAACATCTAATAATTCTTTTAATTTATTAAGCTGAGGATTATTTAATCTATTTACTTCAGCAGAAATATCAATTAATGTAAAATTTAACAAATTATGTATATTGATACTATTATCATAAAATAAAATATTCTGGAAAAT
>JAQVBD010000051.1:0-5728 GCA_028690485.1 Endomicrobiaceae bacterium | reverse complement strand
TTGTAATTCTTTTATTAATGCAAGTGTTGCTCTGCCGATAAACATTTTCTGTCTTATTTGATTAATATCTATTGTATCATCAGATAAAATACTATTTAGTATCTCTGTCTCCTGAACTGAACAATACATATCAATATCATCAAATAAAATAGGCATAAAAGCAATTATTATATGTTTTTTACCTATATCATCAATAAAAATATCATACATAACTTTAGCAGGTATAATAGTATTTTCAATTGGGATATTAATAATAATACCGCTGTCTTTTTTGTTGTCAGATAATTGATTTAATGATGTAATTGTAAAATTATTGTTGCTGCCATTATCAAATGCAACTATATGCTGCTTAACCAATTGTGTCAATTGTGGCACTAAAAATACAGCCGTTTTTTTCTGAGGCAAAATAAAGTTTGTGATATCTCTTTTGACTGAGGTAATTTGTTGTTTGATATTAAATTGTTTTAATAAACTGAATATAGTTATAAATTTTTTATAAAATTTATTGTCAGGCTGTATTTTTGTCATTAAAGAATTTTGAGAAGTAATAACATTTATATAAGAATCTGTTGTTGTAACAGCTTTTTGAAAATTATTGTTAAATTCATGGAATAAACCCCAAAAAAATTTGTCATAATTTTCTTTATCATTATTATCTACAGAATATTTTAGATTTTCAAGATAAACGAAAATATCTTCATCATTTAAGAGTCTTGTTAGCGGCACTAACAAATGTGCCATCATGTCTATTTGAAATTTTTCACCCTGATAATTTTGTTCATATTGTTTCGCTATATTCATAAAGTGAATAATTTCCTGAAACCTTTTCTTATCTGCAAAATTCATTGCAATGATACCTGAAAATGTCGGCATTTGCTGAATAGATAAATTATCAATATCGTAAATCTTATACAGCATATATTTGACTACAATATTTACTATTTTATTATTATTAAACTTGTTATATATTTTTTTCAATTTGCTACTGCTGATATCAGCTGCTGAATCTAATGTATTTGAAATAAATAATGGTAATTTTTGGGTTTCCATTTGCTCATAAGTAATATTTGAACTTAATAATGTAATATTATCCGTCTGAGACAGATTTCCTAAATACATATATGATGGATCAACAACAACGATATTCCCATTTTCCTTTTTGTTGTTTTGTATTAAGCCTATTCCATTGAGCAATGCCAATTCTATTGGTGTTGTTTTTTGTGCAATAACTTCAACATCTAATGGCTTAGTAACTAACGAAGGGGGAGTTCCGTCAATATTAATAACTACTATTTTTAATTCTGATAAATCTTTATCAATTAAATTAGGATATTTCATTTTCAAATTATCTGATTGTAAAAAACTGAAAATATCTATTAAGCTGTTTCCGCTTCCACCATCATTATTGACTAAAAGAGGTTCTATATTTAATTTTTTAAAATTACCATAAGTTTTAATCTGCTCCATACTGTTATTTAAGATATCTGTTGTATATTCAATGTTATTCCCTGCTATTATCACCAAATCAGGAATATCTCCATAAGGCACATTAATAAGTTTATTGATTTGTTTTTGTAATAATAATTGTTTATTGATTTCTATTTCGTTATTTATATTTTGTTTTTCCTGCATTGGAAATTTCATTTGTTTAATAGTTTTTGTTTTAAAAAATCCACTTAATATTGGAAACCAATGCAATATTATTGATAAACCAACACCTGTAAAGAACGATATTATTATTGTATTTAATGAAAAAGAATTTGTTAAAACACTGGATACAACAGCCCTTGTAAAAAATATCAACGGCAAAAATCTTGCCAACATTTTTCTTACTTTCCAATTTTCATTTATACCTAAATAAAAATATTTTGGTTTTTCTTTTTCTTTAAAAAATTCATCTATACTTTGTTCAACTTTACTATCATATAGCCCGGCTATTAGCTCATTGCCCAAATTTTTAACTTTTATAATTTCTTTTTTGAAATTTTTCTTAGATAAATAAATACCCGTTTGTATACCATATATTTTCCTCACAATATTCATTATTCCTATTAATTCTAAAAAATATATTTTATTACCTTTTGAAATTCTGTATCCATATAAAATTTCAGTACTGACAAGATAATTTAATGCTCTATAATACATAAGGGCATATTGTCCTATTTTTTCTAATATTTCTATTTCCGGATGAAGCTGTTCTTGCTCTGACTTTGGCAATTTTTTAAATGATTGTATTGTTTTATCATAGAAAGATATAAAATCTTGTAATTCTGATATAAGATTATCTTTATTAGTCCCTTTAAGTGTTTCTGATGAAAAAGACGTTAATTTCATAATCTGCATAGCATTGCTAATAATTGTATCTATTGTGTTTTTATTTATTACATTTGTTTCAAGAATTGTTAACCAATTTAATAAACATCTTTGAGTTTCTTGTTGAATTATTTCCGTATCCGGTATAAAACCATGTCCAACACCTTCATACTCTTTTGGATCGTTAATAGTCATTTTTTCTAAATATTCAATAAATTTATTTAAATCTGCTTTGTCTGTTTCGTCGTTAATAAAAGGTTCAATTTGTATACAATTATTATAAATATTATTTATTATTTGTAAGTCATATTCTTGATTGTATTGTTTTAACAAATTCAAATTATTATGAAGCAATATTTGAGTTTCAGTATTAAGAGATTTATCTTGCAATAATTCTATACTTAACATTTTTAATTTTAAAAATAACTGTTCATTGTAAGAAAAAATTTCCATAGACTGTTTGATATTATCTTGTCCTGACAATTCATTTTCTATTTCTTTTTTCTTTTTATTATAAAATTTATTTTTCCATCCAATCCAAATTGAACCTCTATGCAATACAATTGATAATCCCAACCCTGTTATTAATGCAAAAACTGCTGTTCCGATAGCTCCTACACTAAACATATTAGTAGTAAAAAGATTTGTAATAATTGTTGTTGTAAATGATTGTAATGCAATGGTTAATGATAAAAATCTTTGAATTGCTCTTCTGCTGCCCCATTCTTTTTGCATACCAACAGATGTTTTTTGTTTTGGATTATCAAATTCTTCAATAAAAGATTCTATATCTTTTTTTAACACTGGGAATGAATATAATGATTCAATTAAGAAATTACCTAACGAATATACAATTGTTGATTGTTGCCGTATATCTTTTTTAGACTTCTTAATACCTCTTGAAAATCCGAATACATATCTGTTAAACGGCATCAATTTATATTTTTCAAACCATGAATCTTTTGGATAAACATACCCGCCTAAAGTTGAAAGATTTGATGTATAATCTAATAATCTAATATATTCTATCGTATAATTTTGCAAAGATAGAAATGTTATCTTTAGATTTTCTAAATAAATACGGTCTATTTTGCTGTTATCCAATTGCATTTCTTTATTAATCCCAACAATTGTGTTACTGATAAAATCTGACATATAGATATATAATTTTGCTGTATTAATATTATCTGTTGTGTATAATTCTCTTTGAAATGTTGTAGTTCTGATAATTTCTATTAAAGTCTCATAAATTTGTTCATAATCTACAAGTGAATCAGGTTGTTTATTTTGAATTTGTGATAACAACATATATGCTCTGGAAAGAACAGTGTCTCCTTTGAATTTACCAGCTACTTTAATTGGGTTTTGCTTGATAAACTTTGTTTTGGAAACTTGATTCTTATATGATAAAGTTGTTTGATTGGCTTTAACAATAGCCGCTAATTTATCAAAAGTTACTTGTGAAAAATTTTTACTGTAAAAAGATTTTGATTGTTGATATACTCCAAATTTGATTTTATTTATTAATAATTGAAAATTAGTATTGGATGGGTTATTGAATATTTCTGCTAACCCAAGGAAAAAATTTCTTTCAGCAGCTGTTTCGTTTTTTGGTCTTGTTTTTGCAAAATATGATTGAACTTTTGAATGATGGTTAGCTCTTATAAATGGAACAAATATATGTTGTATTAGATTTATTCTTTTTGTACCTTGTTTTGCATAATTACCAATTGCTAATATAAAGTTAACAAAATTTGAGTAATTATCCGCATTATCAAATTTAATCAAAATATTACCGGTAATAACTTCAAATTGTTTTATTTCTTGATTATCAAAATTATAATAATTTTTATATTCTATGCCTTTTCTTTCAACTATATCTGCAATTTTGTCAGGATTAAAACCATAATATATCTGTTCAAGTTTATCAGGATATTCTTTTATTACCAATGACATTTGATGATTCTGTATTTCTTTTATATTTACTGATGATGAAATAAATGTAATATCTCCTGTTGGTACCATATTACCTATATAAATATTGCCGGGATCTATTACTGCTATTCCGCCGGAATTTTGAAATTTATGACAACTCCTAATTCCATTCAAGACTGCTAATTCCAACGGAGTAATATTCCTTCCGTTAAATTGTAATGGTAAATTCTTACTGCTAAGAATATCTTTATTTCCGCTATCAATATCAATAATAACTGTTTTAATATCTTTCTTTTGTTTTTTTGATGAATCTAAATTTTCGTCTTTTAAATATTGAATTGCTTGTGTAAAACCGATCCCTGTACCCAAACCATCTTTTACTATATATTTAATTATTGTATTTGCAAAATTCGGATGGCTTTTAATATCTGTTAAAACATTATCACAAAATTCAATGTCATCAATATTGTCCACTGTTATAATTATAATATCCGGCATTTCTCCGTTTAAACTGTCTAATGTTCTTTTATATTCATTTTTAATAATTCTTTCATCTAACAATTTCCTTGATAAATATTCCGATGAAATACTTGCCGCATCTCTTGAAAAAATGAATTTATTAAAAATATTAATTATTTTATGTTTTGCTATTTTGAAAAATGCTTTAATATTTAAATAATATGAATAATATTTAAACTTGATATTGTTCAATGTCCAAATAAAATTCAAAATTTTATTTGATGATTGAGAATATGTTCGTGTGATCCATTGAGTTATTTTTGTTTTGATAGAAATTGGTTCAGCTGATTTTTTAATTATCTTTATTTCTGTCTTTTGATTTGAATTACTAACTTCCGATGATGTTGTTTGTTCTTGTTCTGTTGACTGTTGTTCGTTCACTGCTTCAATAACATTATCTTGCTGTATTGGCGGATTGATTATTTCTACATTTTCTTGCAATAATTCACTCAACGAAATATTATTAAGTGTAGCTGTGCCGTTTATATCAAAATCAAATATCAATTTAATATTATTTTTATCTAACCATTCTTGAATTATTTCTTTTTGTTTTAAGTTGGTGGTATGGATTTTTTGGAGAATTTCTAACCAATTAATAATTAATTGTGTAATTGTCTGAATATCTGATTGAACACAAACAATAGGAGGAGCAAGTGCATTATGATAAACAATATTTTGATATTTAATAACTTTATCATCATTTAAATTAACACCTTCTATATTAGGAATAATAGATAAAATTGATACTTCACTATCTTTTAACATATCAATTAATTGATTATGAAAACCTCCGACAACTACAATATTAACGGATTGGTTAATTTTTAAATTATTCAAAATTAATTCTGTATCTTCCATTTTATTATGGATGGTTGACATTTGACTAGTTTGAAGATTTAATAGTTGTTGTATATTATTAAAAAAAACATCATTTCTTGCTGTATTGATTGAATAAAATTCA
>JAQVBD010000050.1 GCA_028690485.1 Endomicrobiaceae bacterium | reverse complement strand
GTATCGTTAGGAACCAAATTATCATGAGAACCTTTTCCTATTATTGAAATATAATTTTTAACATCATAATCTTTTTTCAAGACAACAGCAATTATATTTGCTCTTTTCTCTGATAGTATTTGATTATATTCAGGTGTTCCCATATTATCACTATGCCCTTCTATCAATAACTCTGCATTAGGATACTGTTTCAACTCTTCTACAACTTGTTGTAAGCTTGCTTTACCGCTTTCAGTTAACTCAATGCTGTTGAACTTAAATTGAGGTTTATTTACTAATACAATTTCTGTTATTTTTTTCTCTCTAAGTTCTTGAGCTGTTTGTTCATTAACTACGGTTGCTTCATATTGTTTAATTCTGTCTTGTAATGCTTGTTCTCTTTTTGCTGCCTCGTCTAATTCGTTTTGCATTTTTTCAATTAACTGGTTTTCATATTCTTGGTTTTTTTCTACAGTTTCTTTATTGTTGATGCAACCAAATTTATAAGTTAAACCAATGTTAGCATAATATTCTTTTGATGTATTTGCATAATTTGTTTGCCCGTTAGCAAATACTGTCCAATCTTCTGACAAGATATAATCTGCTCCCAATCCTCCGGATAATGAGAATGGTGTAAGTTCTGCACCTTTAATTTTCATATCTGTTTTCCCTGGGAAAGCAACTAAAGATATATCTGATTCTGCATAATCATCAGTTAATATTTGTCTTGCTCCTATATTTGCATACCAGCCAAATTTCTTTATTTTGCCATTTACTCCAACTCCTACTTTAGCTTGAGATATCATTGTGTCGTTAGACTTAACATTTAAATTAAGATCTTGAGCACCTTTTTCTTTAAATGAATCTTGCATTATATATGAAGTTACTATACCAACAAAAGGTTTTAATAAAACTTTATGTTTTGCTTGGCTGTCTTTAGTAAGAGATATTTTATATGCAGCTTCTAAATCTAAAGAAGCGCTATATCCATTATGTTCGCTGGTTGCTGTTCTGTCCATGAAAGTTATTTCTCTGTCTGTATTGTAGTTTTCATATCCGCCGAATAACATACCTTTTAACTGCCATTTTGTATTTTCGTATCCGCCATAGAATCCTAGGTTAATGTCTTTCATTGTTGTTTGATCTTGTTCTTGTTTCAATGTTGATGTTCCATAACCTGCCATTGCACCTATTGTCCAAGATTTTGCGGATATCATATCAAACCCTACTAAGAACCCGTTTACGTCGGTTGTATATTTTGGGGAATTGCTGTTTTCATCAACCTGATAATTATTGTAATAATACTCTGTCCATAATTTATCATGGAATTTATTGCAAGGATATAAATCTTCACATCTTTCTTGAATTCTATCATAAACATGTTCTGTCTTTGCATTAAAGAATGACATTAAAGATGAATTTGCATATATTACACCTGCTATATCATTAAAGCCTGCTTTTAAAGCATCTAAATCATATGTACTTGTATAGTAATAGAATTTTTCCAAACTATCCAAAGCATTTGTTATATCTCCACCGTTTCCGGTAGAAATTGCATCTATTGCAGCCGCAACTTCTTTTTCATTATTAGACATATCAGTAAGTTCTGGAGAATTTTCATAATCTGAAGCAATTCTGCTAACTTCAAGTTTCATTACATTTACATCATTATAAACATTATATTCTATTCTGCTGCCTAATCTTAAATCTGCAGTATCAACATCATATCCTGTTAAACCTGGTGTTGTAAATTCACCGGTTAAAGTTCCTGCTGTGATAATATCAAATATTTCATGAACAAAAAATTTGCCGTTAAGATTAATTAAATCGAGTGAAGTATTTGTATTGTCTATGGTTACTGTACCGGAAACATTTGTTGTGTCTGTGTTTCCGCCACCATTTTGCATACTAGTTTGTTCAAATTCTACTTCATATGTAGAACCACTAAGGAAAGTTTCATCACCAGTTATATTAGTAGTTCCTATTGAGTTTCCTGGTGCTAATGTTGCTCCGTTTCCAATTACAACTCCGGTTGCGGTTATATTTGAATTACCGCCTAATAAACTGTTTGTAAATGTCATTGTAGTATTTACTATAAAATCTGTTCCGCTTGCAACATTATTTATATATAAAGAGCCACTACTTATATTTGCTTGGTATGCTTGGAAATATTTTGTAACATCCATTAATGCTGAACCTGTTTTATTAAAAGTTCCGAGATAATTTGTATTATCAACTTCATTTAATACTACATGTGGGGCAATAGTGCTAGATTGAACATCTGTAAATTCGAATGTGTCAAAGTTGCTGCTTCCTGTTCCATAAAGGGTACCATTGATATTTGATGTTGTTCCTGCCAATGTTCCGCTTGAAACATAAGTATCACCTTGGTAATAATTGGAATCCATCAGAAGTGTTAATGTTCCTGCTCCGCCTTTTACCAAATTAGTGCTTACTGTAGAAGCTTGAGTTATTACTGAAGTAGTTGAAAGTTCAAGTTCACCAGATAAAACATCTAGCTCGACATCATTTCCTTCAGTTCCGACAAATCTATTATTAAGTGTAATCGCTGTATTTGTACTTGCTATAAGTTTTCCGCCGTCAAATAGAATTTCGTTATCGCCTATGTTATTTGCTGCTTCTATTTGCAAAGCTCCGTCACTTATTGTTGTTGTCCCGCTATAAGTATTTATACCTGTTAAATTTACTGTTCCATCTCCTGTCTTTTCTAATGACCCGGGTCCTGAAATTGATTCTTCTAAAGTTGTATCTGTTGCATCTGTTAATGATAATATTCCGCTATTGAGTATTCCATTTGCAATTGTCAAATTAGAAGCATCTGTTGTAAGAGAATTGCCGGTGCTGATTTGCATATCATCTTGAGTTACAGACACATTATTTACAATGTCGTTATCTATATATATTACCCCTGTTCCAGTTACTACATTGTCATTTGTTCCGCCGGTAAAAGCTAATTCTCCGTAATTATCTATAGCTCCGGACAATGATGATGCATTAGCCTTTAAATAACTGTTTGAATCAACATAAAAACCATTTGTTGCTATTATTGAATTTTCATTTTGATTGTTATTTACTAATGCACTAGTAGTTAATAATATTCTGTTTTGACTGATAATTGTATTTGTATCGTTATAGACATAGTCATAAGAACCTGTAGCTATTGCCAAAGTTCCTGTTCCTGTAATATTATTTGTGTTTGTACCCTCTGCATTTATGGTTAATGTTCCATCATTATCAATGCCGGCTTTAACATCATCTATATCTGTTGTCATTGTTGCATTTGAATCTATGTTTAAATTATTAGAAGTTATTAACTGTCCTGAATTATTGGTAAAAGAACCGCTTGCAACATTTACTGTATTTTGTGTTATTGCTGCATTATTTGTAAATGTTCCGGTTGTGTTTAATACTCCGGTTCCGGTTAAAATATTATCATTTTGACCGCCGATAAATGTTAAGTCTCCGTTATTTGCAATAGCCCCTGATATATTTGATGCATTACTTTCCATTGTGCCTGTTGCGGCAATTGTAAAACCATTGGTTGCTGTTATAAAATTTTCATTTACTAAAGAACCTTTTATATCTATAGTATTTTGAGTTACTATTCCAGAATTTATTACATTATTGCTTTCAAGTATTTCTAATCTACCGCCGCCCATTATATTATTATTGTTAGCTCCATCAGCATTAATTTGTAACAATCCGTCATTTCCTATAGTTGCAGATATATCATCTATATCAGTTGTCATTGTTGTGCCTGAAGCCATTCCTAAGTATGCTGCTGTTATTGAACTGCCTGATATGTTGTTGAATGTTCCTGTATGTATAGTAATTGAGCTTTGATTGATATCTCCGTTATTTGTAAAGTTACCATATGTATTTAAAACACCTGCTGAACCATTTATAACACCTTGGTTTGAACCGCCGTTATTTAGTGTTAATGTTCCGTCATTTGTTATTGTTGCATTTAGATTGTTTGTGAGTGAATCAGCTGTTATTAAACTGTTGTTTGTGATTGTACCGCTGTTTGTAAGTAAACTTCTGACTATGATGTCTTCTTGATTTGCGAAAATGCCGCTGCTTGTTACAGTAACATTTTCTTGCTCTATAGCTGCTGTGTTTGTAACTGTGGAACTATCAATTATTAAATTTCCAAAAGTTCCATTGTAAGCTGTTATTATATTGCTGTTTGTTCCACCGGTTAATGTTAATGTTCCTATATTGTTTATATTTCCGCTTAAATTAGTTGCATTACTTATTAAAGAAGCTGATGTTGTAGTTATGTTAATATTTGTTTGTGCTAATACTCCGCCGTTATTATCAAAACCGCCTGATATATCTATGTTGCCTGCTCCTGATATTGAGCCTGTATTTAAACCATTGCCAACTATAAAATTGGATGTAGATGTATTTACTATATTACCTTCATTTGTTAACGAACCAATATTAAGTTCATTGCTGTTATTTATACCTGCATACTGACCTACAAAAACATCGTTAACAACTGTAGATGAACTATTGGTTAGAATGTTAAAATCACTACTTATACCGCTAACAACATTTAGTGCGCTTTGTTGTATGAAATTATTGTTAGAAACATCTCCTTCTATTGCAAGCGTTCCTGAACCATAAATATTCTGACCAATTGTTCCGCCAGTAAGTGTTAATAATGAATCATTTGTAATGTAGCCTGTGTCAAGAAGAAGTACTCCCGCATTTGTGACTAAGTGTCCGCCATCTTTAATTATTAATGAGTATTGTTCAATATATCCGGTATTATAAAATGTACCTGCTGTAACGGTCATAGTTCCAAACCCTACTCCGCCGGCTCTGTCTATTGTCCCTTCGTTTATACCGCCGTTAATATTGATTATTCCGTCATTAATAATAGTTGCGCTAGGTCTGTTTGCCAGGTATGTTGCATCTATAATATTTTGATTTGATACTGTTCCATGATTTGTGAATGAACTTACTTCTACAGTACCGTTAGTATCATTTGTAAAGTTTCCGCTGTTTGAGAAGATATTTTGCACTATTGATGAACTGTTTGTTACATCATAACCGGATGCAATTTCAAGATTTCCTGAACCTTGTATACCATTTAAATTTGTTCCATCTGCATTTATCTGTAATAGCCCTGCATTGTTTATGGAACCGCCATTTGTATAGGTATCTATATCATCTATATCTGTTGATAATGTTGCCCCGCTTGCTATATCTATATTTGTTGCAGTTATTAAACTGACTGAAATATTATTAAAAGTACCGCTTGTTATATTGACAGTAAACTGATTTATATCCGCAGTATTTGTTAAACCGCCTTCTGTTCCGTTGAAAGTCAATGTTCCGGTACCCGTTATATTATCATCGCTTGTTCCGCCTGTAAATATCAAGGCGCCGTCGTTTGATATGCCTTGATGTATATTTGAGTTAGAAGCATTTGATGTTACTGACCCGCTACTAGATATATGTAATTCTTCTTGTCCCATATTACCATTATTGATAAAATTCCCGGATATATTGATAATTCCTTCTGATGTTGTGCCGTATACTATTGAACCGTTATTTACGCCGTTTACTACATTTAACACTCCATCGTTTTGCAAACCGGCCAATGAACCGATTAAAAGATTATCTGTAAGTGTTATAGTTGCACCTTCAATATTGAATAAGGACATAGCATCGTATATTGTTAAATTTTCTTGATTTATATTTTTTCTATTTTGTATCAAATCATTTATAAACAAATCGCCTGTTCCGGTTATTTCATTGTCATTGATGTTGCTGAAACCTGTAAGTGTTAAACTTCCGTCATTATATATCTTATCGGATACAATCAAATCGTCGGCGTTTGCAGTCAATGACGCATTAGTAGAAATTGTTATTGAGTTTTGGGTTATTGTTTTGTCTGTTTGCTGTGTAAAAATTGTATTGTCTAATATTTCAAAATTACCTGTTCCGTCTATAATATTTGCATTATTTACGGTTCCGGTACTACTGACATTAACTTGTAAAAGACCGTTATTATGTATCCCTCCGGTACTACCAGTCGTATCAAGTATATTTGTTGTTAACAATACTGCATCCGAGTCTATATATATATTGTCTGCCGTAATTTCTCCGTTATTTGTTACTGTTCCACCGTCTATATATACTCTGCCCTGGCTGATATCGCCGTTATTTGTCATTGTGTTTGTTGCTCTCAACCATCCCGTGCCGGTAACATCATTGTCGTTTGTTCCGCCGGTAAAAACTACCCATCCGCCGTTATTTGTAATGTTTCCTGCCAATGCTGAGGCATTGCTTTGCAATGTTGCACTAGTGTTCACAAAAAATCCGTTTGATGCTGTTACTGCATCGGCTGTACTATTATTATTATGGAATACGCCTGAAATTGTTATAGTACTTTGAGATATTGTTGCTGAAGAATCATTTTGCACAGTATTTCCGAAAGCAATATTTAGTTCTCCAGTACCGGTAATGTCATTATTATTTGTTCCGCCTTCAAATGCCAAATTTCCGTTATTTTGTATGCCTGATGTCGCAGTTATATCTGTTGCAACTGTATCTATATATCCATTGTTTGTTATTGTTTGAAAATTCAAAGAGCCAGTACCACTGAACAGGGATGAAGTACTGTCAACATTTAAAGAAGATGCCTGTAAGCTTGCATTATTGTTTAAACTTATATTATTAATAGTTATAGATGAACCTAAAATAGAAAGATTAAGATTTTCATTATTATTCCAATCACTAGGGGAAGTGTCTGTCCCTTCAACTGTTAAAGATGTTGCTGATGATGTGGATAAAATTACTCCGGTATATCCTGTTGATGTTATTGTGGATGTTAGGATAACATCTGCTGTTGCATCGCTAGTGTAAGTGTAATCATTAGATGTAATTGAACCACTAATAGCTGTAAAACCTGCTTGTATTGACAATAATGTCATAAAAACAACACCAAATAAAATTTTTACTGGTTTTTTGAAAAAATTGTGCATACTTCCCTCCATAAAATTATTTATTTCTTAAATATAAAACAAAACCCCATTATAAGTTTAATAAGTTTACTAATTTATTTGTTTATTTACAAATAAAATTATCTAAAGCATATTGACAATAAAAACAATTTAAATTATAATGACAAATATTCTACAATTTGAACGGATTTTGGGCAAAGCAGTCCATGGGATTTCTGATAAATGAATCTTTTGGGCTACTTTTTTTAGAGTGAAATACTATAAAAAGTAAGTTATTTGTAAATAATTTTTGGGAATTTAGACAATATTCTAAATTTCCATTAGGGTTAAAAAGAGGTAAAATGAAAAAAGTATATGCATTTGAAAAAAATTGTTTAGGATGTGGATTGTGTGAAGTATATTGCAGAACAGCACATTCAAAATCAAAAGATATAGTAAAAACTTATAGAAGAGAGAATATACAATCTGCTATTGTTGTTGAAGAAATTATTGCACCCAAAACTAAAACTTATTTTGCATTGCAATGCAGGCACTGTGAAGATCCTAAATGTATTAAAGCCTGTATATCAGGGGCAATGTATAAAGATGATAACGGTATTGTCAGAAATATAAAAGAAAAATGTGTTGG
>JAQVBD010000049.1 GCA_028690485.1 Endomicrobiaceae bacterium | reverse complement strand
TTGCTAATGCTTGGAAAGCAATTTTACTTTGTTCTTGAGCTATCTTATAATAGGTTTCTTCAGCTACTTTTGTATCACCTGTAACATTTGGTGTTATTACTATATTTGTTATTCCTTTTTCACTTAAAAGTTTTGATATCCCTTGTGTATGGAATCCACCGGTTACTGTTATATATATTTCTTTTGCATCTGCAAAAGAATTCATCGTTTTTTCTAATTCTGTACCACCTTTAACTTCTGATGATATTTTTTGTGAATCTAAAACATCATTCATATTTGCTAAAAAGTAATTATTTCTTGCAAAATTGATTTCATAAAACTTATCTGAAATTGCTTCATAATTTGCCATTGCTACTAATTGTCTATTGTCTATATATTTGACCCAAAGATATTTAAATTTATCTATATTTGCTTTATAATATAAACAATCATCTGATGTTATCTTTCCTGTAAGATAGTCTCTATAATATCTTACAAAGCTACTTAAGAAAACAACTTCTTCCTCAGCTTTATTTACTGCAAATCTATCATTTATTTCATCTTTAAAATTTTGTTCTTCATCTATTAATTCAAGCGGATTTACTTTTTGACTTAACTCTATATATGCAAAAAACTTTTCTAATGCCGGAAAATTAGTTGAAAGGCTTAAATTATACTGTCTTGATAACTTTATTATGTATCCATATAATTTATCCATTTCTGAAAAATTCTTTGTTCCATCTAACAACATTTTATATGCATTATATGGTAATACTTCTTTCAATTTCAAAACAAACATCTGTAATTCTTGTGTTGTCCTTTGGTAATCAATGCCTTTCTGTGCATCCATTAATGACATATACATCGACAAATTAGGATATGTACTTATGTCTACTCCTAATTTATCTGCATGTTTCTTCATCAAAGAAAAATATTTATTTGCTTCTGTTGAACCAGAAACATATCCGGCTGATAACTCTTCTATTTTTTTCTGTTGTCTATTATAATAATTTGCTTGTAAAGATTTTATTGTTTGATCTACTGAATCCAATGCAGTTTCTATATTTTGTCTATCATCTATTAATGTTCCAAATCTCTTTAAATTATCAAAATACTCTTCCTTGTTTTCTAATCCTTTGATTATCTCTGTTTTACCCTTTGATGCTGAATAATATTCTGCTCCTGTTAATCTTCCTGCTTGCAATAATTTATTCATTACAGAGTTTTTTACAATTTCATCTTTTGTTGATGCTAACCATTTTGTACTTACTTGACCATATGCACCTTCTAGATAAACTGTCTTAACTCCATATTTGCTGTCAAACAAACTTATAATGTTGTTAATGTTTCTTTGAACTTCAGGATGACTATGTAAATCTTGTATATTAATAACAATTTTATCACTACCTGCAAAATTTGCAGATGTGATTTTTCCATAACTATATGGGAGATTAAAATCGTCAAACACTTGTTTAAATTGGGCTGTTGCTTTATTATTCTCTATTACCATTGCTACTGCTTGTCCATATACACCTGTTAACAAAAAACAGTTAACTACTACTATAGCAGTAACCTTCATAAATGTCATAGATAATATCCATTGCTGTGTCTGCTTTGCCACACAGACTAGCTTTTCTTTGGTTATCAACCCTCTTAAAAAGTTTTTAAATATGTTCATTTCATCTCCCTGTTTTTGCATTCAATAATGCAAAAACAGCTCGGCTTTATTAAAGCCGAGCTATTATTTTTTTATTATTTATTATATTAGCAATAATATTATCGTCCGATATTTTCCTTCTGCTTAGTAATATCGCTAACAATAACATCATTATTATATTCAACTCAATAATTAAACTTAAATTTTGTAAATTTGAAGATCGCAAAATACTACAATCAAATAATATAAATTTATCAATATGACTAATATACTTACTTGCTTTTATTATCTTTGCTTTACTTATTTGTAAAATATTCATGCTGCTTGGTAAAATAGAATATCCTAAAGATGCTTTTGCACTACTTCCTTCCTTTGCATTATTTTCATTTTTTTTCTCTGTATTAGTTGAACTAACTTGAGATGTTTCAACAAACATTTTTGTTATAACATCAATTGGAAAAGATGAAATATAGAAAAAGTGAGATATCAATGTATCTGCTGAAACCTTCGCAGATTCCAATATCGAAATATTAGTATTAATTTTTACTATCCCTAAAGAACTTATAATTATACAAAACAATATCCCGCAAGCTAAAAACTTGCGAAATAAGATTGACTCCATTCTAATTAGAGATTTTATCATATCCATAAATATTCCTAATACAAAGTATAAATCATCTTACAAATTATGTCAACAATTTTACAAAACTCCTTACTCTGCCATCAAATCAGACAACAATTTATTTACATCAACATCACTTAAATCAGAATTTTTTTCTGCAATTTTTTTCTCTATTAATGAAGCAAGTGAAATTATCTTTGTTATATCATTTGCTGTTGGTTCTTCTTCTGCTGTTATTGATAACCATTCTCTTTCATTTATTAAGATAGCAACCGTTTTATCCTGAGCATTCCATCTACCGACTAACTGACCATTATTATAAATATTTTTCGTAATTATTCTCTCATTAAATGTTTCATAAACAACTTCTTTATCTGCATTGTACCATTGCGTAGTTTGAGTTGTTCTGTCAAATACATAAATTAATGTATTACCATTCCAATTATAATCTTTTGTTATATTTCCATCTTCGTCTTTCGTTACAGTCTGTCTGCCTTCATCATCATAATATGTTTTTGTTTTGTCTTGCACATTTTCAACATAATCTATAATTTTATTACCTTCTGCATCTTCCTTATAGTAATACTGTTCCCAAACCTCATCATCATTACCCATAACTTTATCTATTGTCCCATCATCATTATATGTTATATTTTTGAATGTAGTATATAATTCAGTACCATCTATGTCATATACTGTAGTTTCTGAAGTACTTCCGTCTGATGCTAAATTAATAGTATAAAGTAATTTTGAACCTTCCCAATAATATTTTTTTACGACAACATCTTGATCATTTTTAGTAACTGTTTCTTTACCATTTTCATAATATGTTTTTTCTTTTGTCAACACATTAATAGCTGATGTTAAAACTTTATTCCCTTTATCATCTTGATCATAATTGTATTTTGTAACAGTAAAACCATTACTATCTGTAACATGTGTTGCTAATCCTTCTTTATCAAAAAATGTTGTTGTATTAACAACACTAGTAGTCTTGTTTTCAGTATCAATAGAAACCTGATAATCTTTCTTTGTAACTAACAAACCTTGCCCTAAATCTTGATCATTTTTTACTACTACCAAATTTTTACCATCGCCGTACTCATAACTAACATCTTCATATTGATATGTACTCAATATATAACCATCTGCATCATATTTAGCCATTTCTCTGCCATACTGATCATATGTCGTTTTCTCTTTTGTCATTTCATCAACTACATAGCTAATTGTTTTTCCAAACAAACCATAGTTATAAGTTTTTGTTTTGTTCATATCTTTATCATATTCTATTGAGGTATTCCCTTCTCCATCTAATGCCTTATATCCTATAACTTCATCAAACTCATTTTTAATTTCATATAAATTTCCACTGCCTTTTATAGCAGTAGTAGTCTTAGTTAAATTACCCAAAGAATCTTTTTCTTTTGTAACACCACCAAGAGAAAAAGTCATAGTCCCATCTTTTGCAACAGTAAGAGTCATTTTTCCATCAGGTGTATAATATACTCTTGCCCCAGAGGAATCAGTAGCAGCAACAGGTCTGTTTGGTAATATGCTGGCCATTTGTTTTGGTTTAGCAAAATCTCTTAAATCTGCCATTGTTCTACCCTCTGGACCAAATGAATATGGCTGAGGAGATTCAAAAAGCGATGCCTGTAAATTACAGGTAAGAAACAAAATTGATATTATCAAGACTTGTATTTTTTTCATAAACACCTCCAATCCCTCTACAGTAATTATACACAGTATATATAAAATTTAGTAGAAAAATTTGTGAAATATTTGTAAATTTTTATATCAACTTATTATATTTTGAATCATACATCTCATATATTTCGAAAGTTACTTCATCAATAACTAAAGGCATATTTGCCGGAGGCAGAATTTCTCGCCCTAAGCAAACCACATCAACACCGTCGATATTTTTCAATCTCATTTTTTTATCGAACAATACAAATCTATCACCAAATTCATCCGTTAAAACAAAAACACTGATGTCTTTTCCATCTAAAGCTTTTCTGTTTTCTACAGAAACTTTCCCTTTAGTTACATCAAATAGTATTGGTTTATTTAAAACAGCATTAACCTCTATTCTTATTTTACCTTTCTTCTGTGACTTTTCTTTTATTTTATCACTTACATCTTTAGAAATTTCTTTATTACCAGAAATATTTTTTGCATTAATTTTTTCGACTCCAATAAATAACCTTACTGATTTACCATCAATAGTATCACCTTCTTTAGGTATTCTCATTTTGCCAAAAACACTGCAATCTTTATTAATATTTTCTTGAATATTATTTTCTTTTAAATTTTCTAACACATAAAATGAACCATTATTCCCTGCTAAATACGGGATATTATCTTTAGATATTTGTAACTTACCATCTACTTTCATCATTAAGTTAGAAGTTTGATATTTTGGGCCATTTTGCCATTTTGATCTCATATATTTAGTTATCAAAATTGGACCAACAGCAATAAGTACTGCAAGTATAAGAACAATACTCCCAAAAATGATCCACTTTTTATTTTTTTTTGGTGTTGCTTCCATAATGATAATCTCCTTTTTTAAATCAAAAATATCTAAAAATAATTATATGTATATTATAACATTATCATTATATTTTTTCAATAAAAAAAGGTGGGCAAATTTTTTGCCCACCTTTTTAATTAAAGAACTATACTAAAATTGTAACAATAATGTCCATGCAGCTTCCAAATTTTCTCTAGTCGTTTTGTCTTTATCAAAAGAAAATTTGCCTGTTGCAAATGTAGCAATGTTTTCTTCTGTATTATTAACAACCCAACCATAACCATTTGCTTCTGCATTATTTACAAGTTCCTTTTGAGCATTAGTTCCGGTCCCTGCTTTAACCGCAGCTACTGCTTGAGAGATTGCTGAGATTTCTTCTTTTATTGCGTTGACATTTTCTTCACCTAAGGCGAAACCTGAACTATATGAACTGTTCATTGTTATCGCTAAATAAGATTTGCCTTCAGCATTAGTTACACTTTCTCTAACATCTCCCATAAACATTATACTTCTATCGGCACTATTTTCTCTGTTGACAACTTCATTTTTAACACTTTCTGAAACTTCAACAAATATAACTTCTCCTTCTGCAGGTTGTAATTCATGTGCGCCTTCACCATCCATTATATTGATACTTTTTGCTTCAACAATTGCATAAATCTTACCTGTTTCTGGATCTGTATAGAATCCATTTTCTACAGAACCCTCTTCAAGCCCAAGCTCTGCTGCTGTTTGTTCACTTAAATTACCTTCAATGACAGGGTCACTGCTTACAGTTGTCGTTGTCGTTCTAGTAACTTTTTTATTAACTGCAGCTTTTATTGTATATTCACATGCCTTTTCAATAGAATATGACTGTGCTCCTCTATCATTTATCATAAGTGCTATTGTTAAATTTGTACCATCTTTTCCTTCTGTAGTTGTTTCGTCACTTGTTTCTGTTCCTAAAACGGTTCCTTTTGCATCACCAGAACCTTTAGTTGTCGTTTTTTCCTTATTAGTAACAGTTGTTCCAAAAGGAATACTGCCAAAAGTAAGAGTTGCTGTTGCTAAAGATGAAGTTCCATTATTTGTAAGAGCAAGTCTTGTTATATCTTCATCTTTAAAGCCCAAACCTTTTAAAAAGTTTGTATTATTTAAATCTGAAGAATATATAGCGATACTAGTTATATTTGAATAACGGCTTGTATTATTTCTACCGCCATCTTCATCTCTTGTTTCTGTACCATTTTGTAAATCTACAACCCATTGAGGAGTAGTTGCGGATGTAGCTTCTCTTCTCATTGTTTCAACAGTATCTCTGACTTCTTGAAATGTTCTAGATCCACCTGTACCTGACAAATCAGCTGTTGCTACTAATTTTCCCCATTGATAAGCGGATATTGATGTTTCTGTTAAATTACCATCTTCATCATATACTGTAGAAGTAACACCATCCAAACTTCCATTTGCATGATATTCATATTTAGCAACAACTGCTCCACTGGCATTCATAGTATATGATTCTTTACCAGCTGAATAGAATGTTGTTTCTTCTTTTGTAGCATTGATAACACTTACCAAAGAACCATTATAAGCATATTGAAATGTTGAAATAGTATTGCCTTGGTAATCAACAACACTTGATGCTCTACCATAAACATCTATTTTTGTTGTATTCCAAACTTTTTCATATTTAACTTCTCCACTAGGAATAGTTGCAGTTGTTGTTGTGCTATTCTCTAATTTGTAAGCAGCTTCACTTATAGATTCTAAGAAGCCTGAAGCATTATAATTGTATTGCTTTATTAAAGTATCATCGTATGCATATGTTGCCAAAGCATTACCATTAGTTGCTAAAGTAACACTTGCTCCTTTACCACTGGTAACACCTATACTAATAGAATTATTAATACCTTTGCTTAAATGACTAGCTGCTCTGCTAAGCCATGCTACTGTATTTTGATTATCAGAATCAGCAACCTCTCCATCAGTTGTATATGACAATTGAGCATCTGTCATACCAAAACCTTTCAAATAAGCTGCTAAACCTCCCACTTTTTGAATGGCTTTCAAATCTGTACCATCAACATTCACATTTGTTACAGCGAAAGATCCTTTTCCATCTCCAAGCCCACTTGCAGTATAAGATAGAGTAAGTCTAGCTTTTCCTGCATCATAAAGAGTCACATTTCTATCTTTGTCCATAACAGAAAGCAACATACCTGCTTTGTAATTAAATATTGCAGAAATTCTACTTACAATATCACCTATTAATGACTTTTCATTATCTGTCATTTTTACAGTGATACTATCGTCTGATTTATTTTCAGTAATAACAGCAGTTAGACCTGTATCTGTAAATGTAGTATCTACTGCATAAACCAAACTCCCAAGACATAGACTTAAAACCATTGCCAAGACAAAAGACCAATTTTTTTTGTTCATGGCCACCACCTCCGTAATAAATTTAACTCCCTTTTCCGCAATCATATTATAGCTTTTTATTTCAAAATATATCAAAACATTTTGTGAAATTTTTGTAAAATCAAAAAGAACTTTTTTTCAATAAATATCAATTTAAACTTCTCAATCATATATTAGCCAATACACTGATGCTTGTCAATAATTTTGCAACATTTAAAAAAAAGTATTAGAATAACATAAACAATTAATAAACGGGGTTAGCTATGAACAAACTTGATATTAGAATATCTTATAAAGACACAGATCAAATGGGTATGGTATATTATGCAAATTACCTGGTTTACTTTGAAAGAGGAAGAACTGAATTATTAAGAGAGTTGGGTTTTACATATAAAGAAATGGAAGAAAAAGAATTGTATTTTCCTGTTATTAATGCTCAGTGCAATTATCATACACCAGCAAAATATGATGATATAATAACAGTTGAAACTAAAATTTCAGAATTAAAGAATGCAAGCATAGT
>JAQVBD010000012.1 GCA_028690485.1 Endomicrobiaceae bacterium | reverse complement strand
CTGTTGCTGTCCTTCCGCTCCTGCCTGTTGAGAACCGCAACTACCATCTGCACATCCTCCAGCATTAGCTTGTCCTGCTTGACCTGCCTGTTGCTGTTGTTGTGCATTTTTGTAAACTTCTTCAGCAAGTTTATGTGATGCTGTTGAAAGTTTTTCTTTAGAATCTTTTATTTTATCAAGATCGTTAGTCTTTATAGCTTCTTTTGTATCATTGATAGCTTGTTCAACTTTAAGTCTTTCATCAGCTGAAATTTTATCGCCATGTTCTTTCAAACTCTTTTCAGTAGCATAGACTAAATTATCAGCTTCATTTTTAACTTCTATCTCTTCTTTTCTCTTTTTATCATCATCAGCATATTGTTCTGCTTCTTTAACAAATTTATCAATTTCATCTTTTGAAAGTTTTGTAGATGCAGAAATCTTAATAGATTGTTCTTTACCTGTACCTAAATCTTTTGCAGATACATGTAAAATACCGCTGGCATCTATATCAAATGTAACTTCAATTTGTGGAACTCCTCTTGGAGCCGGTGGAATACCATCAAGCATAAATCTGCCTAAAGAAACATTATCTTTTGCCATTGGTCTTTCGCCTTGTAATACATGAACTTCTACACCAGGCTGATTATCTTGTGCTGTTGAAAAAATTTGTGATTTTTTAACAGGAACTGTTGTGTTTCTATCAATAATAGGTGTTCTAACATTTCCAAGAGTTTCTAATCCTAATGTAAGAGGTGTAACATCAAGTAAAAGAATATCCTTTACTTCACCTGTAAGAACGGCTGCCTGAATAGCTGCACCGTTACATACACATTCCATTGGGTCTATTCCTCTTTCTACAATTTTACCGACATAATCCTCAACAAATTTTTGAACGATAGGCATTCTTGTAGGACCACCAACAAGTATAACTCTTGTTAAGCCGGATACTGTAAGTTTTGCATCACCAAGAGCCTGATCTATTGACGGCTTACATCTTTGTACTATTGGACCTACCAAATTATCTAATGTAGCTCTTGAGAGCTTCATTGCTAAATGTTTTGGACCGTTAGAATCTGCTGTAATAAATGGAAGATTTAAGTCTGTTTCAAGAATATTTGAAAGTTCAATCTTAGCTTTTTCTGCTGCTTCTTGAAGTCTTTGAACTGCCATTTTGTCATTTCTTATATCTATACCATTTTCTTTCTTAAATGTATCAGCAATATAATCTATTAATGCTTTATCCATATCAGTACCACCAAGTTTTGTATCACCTGATGTTGATAATACTTCAAAAGTTCCTTCTGTTCCCATTTCCATAATAGTTACATCTAATGTTCCACCGCCAAGGTCAAACACCAATATTTTTTGTTCTTTACCAACTTTATCTATACCATAAGCAAGTGATGCTGCTGTTGGTTCATTAACAAGTCTGACAACTTCAAGACCTGCAATAGCACCTGCATCTTTTGTTGCTTGTCTTTGATGATCATTAAAATATGCAGGAACTGTAATAACTGCTTTTTCAACTTTTGTTCCTAAATATGCTTCTGCATCTTTTTTAATTTTTTGTAATATAAAACCTGACAACTGTTGAGGTGTAAATTCTTTACCATTTATTTGATATTTATAATCTTCACCCATCTTTCTTTTAAATGCTGAAACTGTCCCTTCCGGATTTGTTACTGCTTGTCTTCTTGCCGGTTCACCAACTAAAAGCTGTCCGTCTTTTGTAAATGCAACATAAGATGGAAATGCTTTCCCGCCAAGTGTCGTACCTTCTGCAGAAGGTATAAGTGTAACTTTACCACCTTCCATAATTGCTGCTGCTGAGTTAGATGTACCTAAATCTATACCGATAATCTTTGACATAATACTCCTCCTATTTACACATATTTTATTTTTCTGTATTTTCTTGTTGTTCTTCTTTTGTTTTTTCTTTACATTTTGCTACTTTGACTCTTGCAGGTCTCATTAATTTACCATTCAATTTATACCCTTGTTGATAAACCCCGAGTATTTTACCTTCTTCATCTTCTGATTCAACTTGCTCTAATGCTTCGCAAAAATTTGGATCAAATTGTTTATCCATACAATCTATTTTTTCAACTCCTTCCTCTTTTAACATTTTTTCAAATTCACAATTTATCATTTCCAGACCTACTCTTATACTTTCAAGATTTTGCCCGGACCTGACACTTTGCATAGCATGCTGAAAAACATCATAAATACTGATTTGTTTGAGAAGAATCTTTTCTCTTCCCCAATTTAAAAAATCCTGTTTTTCTTTTTCAGCTCTTCTTCTGAAATTTTCAAAATCTGCCTTTAATCTTAAAAGCTGGTCATAATATTCATCTGCTAATTTCTGTTTTTCTTCAACAGATTGTTTTAAAATATCAAGCTCTGATAATTTTTCTTCTCTTGCAATATTTTCAATATCTTCAATAACTTCTTGTTTTTCTCCCTCTGCTATTTTTTCTTCATTTTTTCCATTTTCATTAGTCATCGCTGTCTTCTCCCATTTTTAATAAAAAACCATTTACTATTTTTGATACAGAATTCACAAGAGCCATCATTTTGTCATATTCCATTCGTTTCGGACCAATTATACCTAACACACCTATTGTCTTATTACCATCTGAATATGATGTCGTTATAACACTTAAATCTTTTAATTCTGCACTATTACCTTCTCCGCCAATTTGTACTTTTATACTTGATATATCTAAATCTTTTCCTATTATCTCTATTAATCTGTCTTTGTGTTCATTTAAGTTCATTAAACATCTTGCAGACTCAAAATCATTAAAATCCGGAATCGCTAAAACATTTGATGCCCCATTCATATAAATATCATCTTGTATACTGTCTATGACATTACTTATATATCCTGCTAATTTAAACATATCTTGTTGTTTTGACTGATATTTCTGAACTTCAACAATAATTCTTTTGCTTGCTTCTTCTAAAGATATTCCTCTTAATTTACTATTTAAAAAATGCTTCAATTCGTATAAATCATCACTATCGATGCTAATATTTATCATTTTATGTCTGACAAGCCCTGTTTTTGTAAGTAAAACTACTAAAATTTGCTCACTAGATATTTGTATTAACTCTATATTTCTAATTTCATTGTTTTTTGCTTTTGGAGCCATAACAAAACCGGTATAATTTGAAAGACCTGATAAAATTTTAGATGTCTGAGATAATAAACTATCTATTTCTTTAGTCTTTTTCTCGTATTCTTTTTTAATTATTTCTTCTTCTTCAACAGCAAGTCTTTGTAACTCTATTAATGAATCGACATAAGCCCTGTATCCTGCATCTGTAGGAATTCTGCCTGCAGATGTGTGAGGATGAGTTAAAAATCCATCCTTTTCAAGTTCTGCCATTAAACTTCTCAAAGTTGCAGGTGATAGATTGAAATTATAGCCTTTTTCAAGAGAACTAGAGCCTACAGGTTTGCCTGTTTTTATATACTCATGAATAACAGCATGTAAAACCCTGGATTTTCTTTCCTTTAAAATGTTTTCGGCAACTTGTCTCATAATTTTTCATCCATATTAAATAACTTTTTTAGCACTCAATTACTAACAGTGCTAAATTATAACACAGACAAATTTTTTTGTCAAGTTTATTAACGGTGAATTTAAAAAAATGACCCTGTTCTAATAAAAGAAATGATAATCGGAGCAAATAATAATATAAATATTGTCGGCAAAATAAGTAAAGTCATGGGGATTAACATTTTTACGGGAGCTTCTTGAGCTTTTTTCTCTGCAATAGATGCATTTTCTATTTTAATCTGCTCTGAAATTTTATTTAATGCATCTGATATTCCAAGCCCTGATTCTAATGATGAATTTACAGCCCTGACAAATAAATTCAATTGTTCTAAATTATATTTTTCAGCCATTTCATTAAGAGCGGCTTTAACATCTATGCCAAATGATACTTTTGAGATAATATTTTTTATCTCTGATGACAATGTACCTTGTAATATTGATGCTATTTTAACAAGTGCATTATTAAAATCTACACCGGAAACAATCATTACAGATAATAAATCTGCTAAATTAGGTAATTGTCTGATTATTAATGAAACTTTTTTCCTGTTTTCTTCATAAATTTTTAAATACGGTAAAATAAAAAATAATATCCCGACACAGACAATAATTACTATATCAAACCCTACTAAAATAACTGCAACCAAAATACTTATTAACATAATTACAAATTGTAAAACAAAAAAACTATATCCATTCAGATTTGTATAAGGATACTGTAAAGTTTTTAATATAGAATTTACTTTATTGATATAATTAATAAAATATTTTGTTTTGATTTTTTTTAATATAAAAACCAAAGGTTTTGAAAAAGATATAAAAAACGATAATAGAAAATATTTATCATGTTTTTTGACATTATATTGTTTCATTTTATTAGATACAATTATAAAAGTACTTAATAAATAATTTATTATTATTATCGATAATATAAAAAAACATAAAGATGCTAAAATTAAATACATTAAATATCTATCTCCGATATTTTTCTCATAAAAAAAGAACCTAATAACATCATAACGATTGATATAAATAAAATAATATTTCCAATTAAAGTTGTAAATAAAACACTCATCATATCAGGTTCAATAAAATATACAAATAAAATAATAAAAAAAGGAACTACACTAATAATATTACCTGACATTTTGCCTTGTGAAGTTAATGCTTCTACTTTTGAATATATGACAAGTCTTTGTGTAATAGATTTTTCTATTTTATCTAAAATATCCGATAACTTTGCACCTGTGATATTGGATATTCTTACTGAATCTATAAACAGTTTATATTGTTCACTTTGAATATTCAAAGAAGATTCTTGCAATGCCTCATCTAAACCAACACCTAATGAAACTCTTTCAAATATCTTTCTGAATTCATCTGCTAAAGGGGGCTTTACTTGCTTAGAAACTGCATCTATTGCTTGTAATATTGATTGACCTGACAAAATAATATTTCTAAATATTCTTATTGATTCAACAATCTGTTTGTCCACACTTTTTCTATAATTTTGTTCTTGTTTCTTTTTATACAACCAATTAAAATAAATAACTATCATACTTATCAAGATTGAAAATATAATATTCAAAATTACAGATAGTATTATAAATATAGATAATAAAATTATAATATTTTTTTTATTACCATATGTTTTTATTTTAGATTTTTTTTTATTACTTTTATTTATTTTTTCTAAAACAAACAAAAATAATATATATATAAGCAATGAAAAGGATATACAGAAACATACTAAATAAAGAGGTGTCATTTACAACAACCTTGCTCTAATGAAAGAAGTGTCTTGAAAGTATTACTTTCTATATCATATTGAAAAGCCGGAACAAGTTCATACGAATTATCACTTGATTTTTGAAGAAGTGAAATTTCTGATATTTTTCTGCTTCCATCAGGGAATCTCTTAATCTGAACAATAATATTTATTGCTGAATATATCATAGAAAGTATTGATTTCTCCGGCAAATCCACACCTGCCATTATAACCATTACTAAAAGTCTGGAAATAGCATCCTTGCATGAATTAGAATGAACTGTTGTCATTGACCCATTATGTCCAGTATTCATTGCCTGTAACATATCAAGAGTTTCTCCGGATCTACATTCACCAACTATAATTCTGTCCGGTCTCATTCTTAATGCATTAACAACTAATTGTCGGATTGTTATCTCAGATGTTCCTTCTATAGACTTTGTTCTGGTTTCTAGTCTGATAACATGTTTTTGTTGTAATTGTAATTCAGCTGAATCTTCTATAGTTATAATTCTCTCATCATCAGAAATAAATGATGATATCACATTTAATAAAGTAGTCTTACCGGTTCCTGTTCCACCGGAAATTAAAATATTTTGTTTATTTTTAACTGCCTGAGTTAAAAAATTTATCATTTCAATATTGGCACTGCCATAAGATATAATATCATCTGCAGAAAGTTTATGTTTTGCAAATTTTCTTATTGTTAATATTGGACCATTAAGAGCAATTGGTGCAATAACAGCATTTACTCTTGAACCATCTTGAAGCCTTGCATCAACAATTGGAGAAGCTTCATCAATATGCCGTCCAACGGAAGAAGCGATTCTATCTATAACTATTCTTAACTTATTTGTATCTTGAAATTTTATTTCTGTCTGTTGCAATTTACCATTTTTTTCAACATAAATATTTTGACACCCGTTTACCATTATTTCTGTAATTTCATTATCGTTAAGAAAATCTTCTAAAACCCCTAAACCTAAAATTTCATCTGAAAGTTCTTTAGTTAATCTTTGTTCTTCAGTAAAACTTAATCCTATGTCAATAAACTTTAACAAACCTTCTATTTGCATCTCAACAATATTGCGTAATTTTTGTTGATCTTTTTCATTTGCATATTCTTGCATTCTTACAATTAAATCTTTATGTATTTTAGATTTTATCTCTTTATATTTAGATATTGGATCACAAGGAGAATATTCTTTTTTTACAGCTATACAATTGCTTTTTGAAATTTTTTCAATTAAATTATCCAATGCTTTTACAAATGCATTTGATTTATCATTAAATAAAAAATTTGCATTGAGAACTTCTTGTTTAATTTTAAAAGAAAGAGGCAATACTATAAGTTCTTTATAAATAAAATCATAATCTTCATTATCAAAATCATAATTTGTTTCTATATCAAACATAACGGGCAACATTCTAATTTCTTTTGTTTTTTCAGTTGAAAGTTCCAAATACAAATTTTTACAATTTTCAAACGAAGTTGGTTCTTTAATAAAAGAAAACAGTATTATATCAGAGATACCTAAAACGAACTTTTTGCACTCTACTGATTTATCTTGGATAACTAAAATAATATTGTCATATATAGATGCTAAACATTCAAAAAAATAATTTATATTAACATTTTGCAATATATTATTTATATCTCTAACACATAAAATTTCACTTTTTGAATCAAGATATGTTTTTAACATCTGAGTATTTATACTTGATCCTACATTTAATATTTCATCTATATATTTTATGTTTTCCTTACCATAAACAGACCAAAGAATATCACTTTTAACGCTTCTAATATCAACAACAACAGTATTCTTATCTTGATAAGAATACAAGCTTGACATTCCGCTTAGCAATGTATTTACATATAAAGGACTATCTATTTGAATGATTGATATTATTTTATTGTTTTTCATTTTGAAGAATACCTGTTTATTATATCAATAGCTTCTTTTTGAGATTTTTGAATTTCTTTTAAAGTTTGCATATCGCTATTTGATTGTTTTAATACAGTTTTTGATGCATCTTTAAAAATATCATTTATTTTTATTGGCTGTATTTGATTAACTGTTAAATCACCTGATGGTCTTAATGCTATTTTTATAATACCTTTTTCCTGAGCAAGCATTATTTGCTGAGCTTCTATAATTGATACTGCCATAGTAACAGGTAAATTTACAGTTATATTTTCTTGTTTGATATCGTTTATACCGCCAATAACATTATTACCTACAGCTAAAACTAATAAATTCTGAGCTATTACAAGTGATGATTCTATAAGGGTTTTATCTTTATTTTCATATTCAATAATTGATATTAAATCTATTCTGCTGCCGGGAGCAACTATACCTGCAATCTCATCTCTATCAAAAATTAATGTTACAGCTCTTTTATTATCAGGTATAGTATTAGATATACCTGCATCAGATGTAATTGGTAAAACTTTAGTTGATGTGATTTGTTCACCCTCTTCAAAAGCCACTATTGACATAAATGAAGGATTTTTGTCAACATAAAAATCTTTTATACTTGATATGTACTTTGGCTGAACATATTGTTTAGGTACAAATTTTTCTTTAAGCATTGAAGATGTAATTATTTTTCCCTGTTCTATTTTTACATCTGCAACAACAATTTTCACAGGTTCAGACATTGCTTTATTTTTTTGTTCAATATCATATAAATAAAGAACAACGAAAATTGTTGATAACAATGCCAAAATTCCAGATAGTATAAAAGTTTTTTTCATATTATCTATTTGCACTTGCTTCCTGAGATATTTTATCAGCAGAAGATGTAAAAATTTCATTTACATTTTTACCAAACAATTTAACACCTACTAATGCAACAATAACTATTAATACTACGATTAAAATATATTCTACCATTCCTTGTCCTTTATTGCTTCTTAACATGTTAACTTCCCTCCATTTTTTTATTTTGAAGACCTATTATGTATATTATTTTTACATCCACTACCGGATAAAACAGATGATTTTGCAGTTATATTAATTTCTTTTAAACCAACAAAATGCATAATGTTAGGTAAATCATAACAATAAGTAATTTTTACAGATGAAACATCCGCATTTGGAATAAGTAATCCTTTTATCAATCCGTTTATATCATTAAAAATCTTAGTTAAATCTCTAACATTAATATCAATTTTTGGATAATCATTAATATCAACATTTATTTCTTTAATCTTTTCAGCATCTAATCTTCTTCCATCTATCATTCTATGTGTTAAATAATTCTCAATATCTTTTTTTATATCATAGGCATTTAATGTTGTGGTAGCTATCATATCCGTACCATATCTAGTGGCAGAAATTAATTGCTGCCAAGTTAAAAGAACTCTTGCAAACCATATAACCGAGACAAACATCAAAACCATCATCGGCAAAATAAAAAGAGCTTCAACAAAAGCATTGCCTTTTCTATTTTTTAACATTTTTAAATACTTCATTAGAATCTGTATTACAAATTTGACGATTAAAACAATAATCCGGCAATTTAACTTCTTTTTGTTCTTGAGTAACCATATCTTTAACAATAATTTTGCCTTTATCAAATTCATTCTTACCGAAAATTATTGTTTTTTTAGCACCAATTTTATCAGCAAGTTTAAATTGTGATTTTAAACTTTTATTTAAAAAAGGACCTTCTATTATTATATTTTCAGATAAACAAATATCTTTTCTTATATCATTATTGTTTAATATTAAGTCATTTGCAAAAGTAAAAGCATCTACAAATAATTCTTCATCTGCCAATGCAATAAAGACAACATCATCTGTTTGAAGACTATCAAAAAAACCATTTTGTTCACATGCCATTAAAACTCTTTCACACCCTAAAGCAAAACCTACACTTGGAATCTGTTGCCCGCCTAATTCCTTTACTAAATTGTCATATCTTCCGCCTGCACATAAAGCATCTTGAGAACCAACCGACGATGAACGAACCTCAAAAACAGTTCTTGTATAATAATCCAATCCTCTAACAAGTTTATGGTCAACTATATAATCACAATCAACTCTTTTCAACAATGCTTGAACCTGTTGAAAATGATTATTACAGTCATCACATAAACATTCCTGCATTGTAGGAACGTTTTGAAATTTATTTGAATCTATTTTACAATCCAATAATCTTAAAGGATTTTTTTCTAATCTTCTTTTACAATCTTCACACAAATCACTAATAGATGCAAAATAATCAACTAATTTTTGTCTAAACTCTGCTCTGCACTTAGGACAACCTAATGAATTTAAATGGATTGTAATATCTTTTATATTTAAAGTTGATAATATTTCTTTTGCTACCAAAATAATTTCTACATCTGCATTTGGACTTGGATTTGCTAAATATTCCGCACCCATTTGTAAAAACTGTCTGTATCTTCCTGCTTGTGGTCTTTCATATCTGAACATTTCACCTGAATAAAAAAATTTACCGATAGGTTCTGTCATATCAAATCTATGTTCTATATATGCTCTAACAAGAGATGCTGTCCCTTCCGGTCTTAAAGCTAATTTTCTTCCCTTTCTATCTTCAAAAACATACATTTCCTTTTCAACAATATCTGTTGCTTCACCAATAGACCTCGTAAATAAAGAGACATCTTCAAAAATAGGTGTTCTAACTTCTTTAAAATTATGTTTTCTAAATACTTGTCTTGAAATTAAATCTAATTTTTCTAGTCCTAAAGCTAACTTACCAAAAATATCATGTGTTCCTCTAGGTGCTTTATATATTGACATTTTCTTTCTCCAAAAATTCAACTTTCAATCCTGTTTTACATACTGGACTTATAATGCCTGCAGATATAATATATTGAATCCCTTCCTCAACAGTATAATCACTTTCTATAATATCTTTTTCTTTTATTAACATCAAAAATCCGGTAGTAGGATTTGGTGTTGTTGGCATAAAAACACTGATATATTTTTCATTATTTATAATTTTTTCTCCGGTAGAAAAAGCTACACAATAACATTCTTTATTAGGAAATGGGATAAAAACTACTTTTTGAAAATTCAAACTTTTATCATTGTTTGAAAAAAATGAAAATAACTTCTTTAATGATAAATAAATACTACCAAACAGTGGGATTTTTGCAAATAAATCTTCTATTAATGAAACAAGTTTTTTTCCAATAAGTTTTGTTGTTAAAAAACCAACTAAAGAAATTATTAATATTGTCAAAAAGAAACTAGATATTTTTGCTAAAACATATACCCATGATTTATCTGCAATAAAAAATTTAAAAATTGGCAACAAATACGGCATTGAGAAACCGCTAGTCCAATCAAAGACAATAAGGATAACAACAAATGTTAACCATAACGGTAAAATAACAAATAAACCGGCTACAAAATATTTTTTTAAAAATTTTTTAAATACATTAATTTCTGACTGTTTTATTTTAGAGTTTTCATCATTTTCCGTTGACAAATTTTTCTCCAGCTGAAATTAATTTTTTTATTGTATCATTAGATGCCGCTTCAACATATAACCTTACAATAGGCTCTGTCCCAGATAATCTAAATCCTATCCAAGTAAAATCATCAATAATAAATTTGTAACCATCTAATGTTACAACTTGTTTTATTTTCATCCCACCTATTTTAGATGGTGTAGATTTTTTCAAAGTCTCTTTAAATTTTTCCATTGTTTCTTTCGGTAAACGGAAATTTTCTCTAGAAGTTATAATATTTCCTGTAAGTTTATATATATCTTTTAAAATTGCACCTAAAGATTTTTTATGCATTGCAACTGCTTCTGCCATAAGCAAACAGGCTAATATCCCATCTTTTTCAGGAACATGCCCTCTAATAGTAAGGCCTCCTGACTCTTCTCCGCCAATAATAAAATCATTTGGTCTTTCTGTCATAAGTTCACCGATATATTTAAACCCTACCGGCGTTTCTTTAACTTCAATATTAAGTTTTGCTGCTAATTTATCAAGCATATGACTTGTCATAACACTTCTTGCTACTATACCTTTCCAACCTCTTGTTTTATTTAAATGATATAACAATATAGGTATAACTTGGTTAGGAGTTATAAATGTTCCATCTGAATCTATTATTCCAAACCTATCAGCATCACCATCTACAGAAAGTCCAATTTTATAAGATTCTTTTTTTATAATAGATTTTAACTCTTTTAAATTATCTTCATTAGGTTCCGGAGAATGTCCGTCAAATAAAACATCTCTGTTTTTATTCATAACCTTTAATTTTATACCTGCACTAGCTAACAAAGTATCTAAATAATCATCACCAGTCCCGTGTAGTAGATCGACAGCAACCTTAATAGAAGATTTTTTTAATACTTTAAAATTAACTAACTCTTTTATTCTTTTTAAATATGCCGGTCTTGGATCATAATATTCAATAATCTTCGATTTTAATCCTTCATTAATTGATAAAATTTTAACATCTTTTATTGATATAGCAGCACAATATTTTTCTATCTTTTCTGTTGTTTCCGGAAGAGCAGGACCACCCCATGAAGGAGAAAATTTAATTCCATTATATTCCGGCGGATTATGACTTGCTGTAAAATTAATACCTCCGGCAAGTTTGTTTTTTATAATATCATAAGCTATTACAGGTGTCGGAGTATTTCTTTTACAAAGTAAAGCCTTTATTTTGTTTCCTGCCAAAACTTCTGCAGAAACTACTGCAAATTTTTCCGACATAAATCTTGTATCATACCCAATAATAACTGCAGAACCTTTTTTATAATCTTTTGCATCATTAAGTATATAATTTGCTATAGCTTGTGTAACTATCTTCACATTATCAAAAGTAAATTCATCTGCTATAATGCCTCTCCAACCTGAAGTTCCAAACTTAATCATTGTATTTCTCTCCTATTATTTCTGCCACTGCCTAATTTTGTCTGTGTACATATCTATGAAACCTTTTGCTGTTGTTTTATCTTTTGCTTCTGCCCAAATATGGAAATATGCCTCATCAGGATCCGGCAACAACAAGACCCACCCATTGTTTAAAAACACTTTGACACCATCTATCAGTTCTGTCCTTTTATCTTTTGTATTTTCAATAGCATTTCTCATTGTCTGACCTTTTTTATCCCAAGAACAAGGAATAGTCGTATGAAAAACCTCAAATGATGGAATTTCCCTTCTAATTCTACTGATTGTTAAATTATTTTGTGTTAGCATTTCTATCAATTTACCAATAGAATACATTGCATCAAAAGCTTGTTGAAATTCAGGGAAAATAAATCCACCACGACAATCTGCTACAAAAATAACTTTTTCATCTTTAGTTGCATTCATAATATTTCGCGGACTTGTTCCGGTTCTTTTAATTTTAAAATCAAATTTTTCTGCAAGTTCGTCAATAACAGATGAAACGGTTACCGGAACTGCAATAGTTCCGGTTTTGTAGGTTATCATTACAAGATATGCCATAACAAGCATAGCTGTTTCATCATCCATTATTTTGCCTTTCTCATCAACTAAAAATAACTTTTCTGCTCCATTATCAATAAGGAAACCTGCACTGGCTTTTAAAGTTGTAACAATATCTGATAATTGATTTAATGATTCTACAAATTCTTCTCTTGTTTTTGTTATTTTTTTTGCATCTATATATGCATTTAATGCAACTACATCTACGCCTAATTCCCCTAATATTGCAGGAAACACCATTGAAGCAGAAGAGTGCGCATAATCTATAACTATCTTTATTTTATTTATTGTCTGTTTTTTCTTGATTATATCTAAATAACCGGTTTTATAATATTCTAATGCTCTAGGAGGAACTGTAATTTCTCCAACTTCATCCATATTTGCTCTTTTAAAATCTTCTCTAAAAAATAATTGTTCAATAGATTTTTCTTGGTTTATAGAAATATCGCCACCAAATTTATCAAAAAATTTAATATCTATAAGCCTTGCATCATAAGGAGATTGTCTTATATGAATTCCACCTATTTCGCCGTCATTACCAATTTCGTATCTTGCAACAGGAATAGATGAACTCAACATATCTCCGACATTAACACCGGCAGATAACAATCCTGATATCAATCCTCTTTTTATCATTCTTGTCGTTCTATGATCATCTCTTGATATAACAACATATGCACCGCTGCCAACATATGCTCCATAAGCAGAACCTATTTTTGCAGCGAATTCAGGTGTTATTTCTATATTACCAAGTCCTGTAATAGTACCATAAGCATTAAATAATGCTTTATTCCATCTTTCACCCCAAACTAAACTGGAAGAAAGAATAGCACCTTTTTCAACAATTTTATGTGGCCAAATTCTTAAGTTTGCTCTTATGGTTGCATCTGCGCCTATATTGCATTCGTCTGCGATGATTGTCCCAACCTGAACGGAAGATCTTTCTCCTAACTTTGTCGATGCACCTATAACTACTTCTTTTAAGCTTGCTTCACTTCCTACAGATACACCATTCCACAATACTGAACCTAAAATTAATGAACTCTCTCCAATTGTAACATCGGATCCAATTACTGACTTACCAATTCTTGCACCTTTTTTGATTATAGTGTTATTTCCAACAATAACATTACTGTCAAAAATGACACCATCTTCAATTACTGTGTTCTCACCAATAATTACAGTTTTTCCATCTATTTCTTTTTTTACACCAGGCACATCAATTTTAACTTTGCCGTCAAGAATATCATAATGTGCAAACCTATATTCATCATGATTGCCAATATCTTTCCAATATCCTTCTGCTACATAACCATACAAACCTTTATTTTCTTTAAGAAGCCTAGGATATAAATCTTTTGAAAAATCCACATCTTTATTCTCCGGTATATAATCAAAAACTTCCGGCTCTAATATATATATACCTGTATTTATTGTATCGGAAAAAACTTCGCCCCAAGATGGTTTTTCTAAAAATCTTTCTATTTTGCCGTCTTTATCAGTGATAACAACACCAAATTGTAAAGGATTTGATACTCTGGTTAAAACCATTGTAGCAATTGCTTTTTTTTGTTTATGGAATTCAATAGCTTTTGATATGTCAAAATCAGTTAAAACATCTCCTGATATGACAAGAAATGTTCCATTTATATCATCTTTTGCAAAACCGACACTGCCGGCTGTACCTAAATCGGATTCCGGTCTCAAATATTTTATATTTACACCCAAACTTGAACCATTCCCAAAATAATTTGTAATTATTTCCGGTTGATAATATAACATCATTGTTAAATCTTTAAAAGAATATTTTTTAAGTAATTCAACAATGTGACTTAACATTGGTTTGTTAGCCACTGGAGCCATAGGTTTAGGAATACTGCTGGTAATAGGTCTGAGCCTCGTGCCAAAACCTCCTGCCATAATGACAGCTTGCATTTTGCACCTCTCAAATTTTTATTTTTATTTTTTTAAAATTATATTATTAGATTTTACAAGTTTTTGGCATTTTTATCAAGATTTTATTGATATAAAACATACTGAATTGTAGAGATAATAAATTTGTCTTATTATTATTACTTCATATTTTAATATTATTATATTTTTGACCGTTTTTGTAATGCGGTATAAATATTATCATTTAATCTGACCGTATTAGTTAAAATATATTTTTTTGCCTCTTCAAAAGAAGTAAATGAATAAATAAAATTATCTCTTATTTCATCATCTAACGGATTTAATAAAAATGCTTTATAGTAATACTGTTGTGCTAAATTTTTGTTATTTTGTTCATCATATGACATTGCTGTAAGAAGCCAAATTTTATCTCTCATATATACAGGATTTATTTTACTAATTTTAACGAACTCTATTATTGCTTTATCATATTCCCCATTGGAAAAATAAGCAACCCCCATATTATATACTGTTCTAATATTATTTGGATTTTTTATAATTGCATCAGAATACAATGTATAGGAATTACGAAAGTCTTCTCCTCTTTGATAGGAAATAATAGTAAATAATGCAAATAAAGATATTATAAAAACATATATTATTATTTTGTTTATTGTACCCATAATTTTAAATATTACAAGTCCAAATAATATTGATATAGCAACCATAGG
The DNA here is from genome assembly GCA_028690485.1 of Endomicrobiaceae bacterium. GTDB lineage: Bacteria > Elusimicrobiota > Endomicrobiia > Endomicrobiales > Endomicrobiaceae > Praeruminimicrobium. The sequence goes on along the minus strand of JAQVBD010000012.1, from coordinate 22,263 downwards.
CATATACATATACCTGTCTGCAACTGTATTAACTAATGGAATAATATTACTAACCGGTAAATATGTAAGTATTGTTAATAAGATGAAAATTTTAATATTTTTATCTTTTATTTTATAAAAAAATAAATAGATTATTGAGATAATAAAAACAAATATTCCAATATTAACATAAACTGAAGATTTAACGATATAATCTACCGAAAGGTTGACAGGATAAGCAATATGGATAATATTATAAAATAGAGATGCTATTATTGTATTAAAATATGTAAAAAGACTAACAAGAGGTGTGATATTCCCATCTAAATTAGGATATATCGTATAAAATAAAGGAACAGGAAATCTTGTTATCCAAAAAAATAAAAAAAAGAAAATAATAACGATAAAAGAAACAATCGCAAATTTATTTAATTGTTTATCTTTATATAAAAAAGCAGAAAACAACAGCAACACTATTGGTAATATTATTGCATTTTCTTTTGTAAAAAAAGCACAACAAATTGTTATGAAAATTAAAACATATAATAATTTATTATTTTTATAATATTGTTGCAGTAAATTAACAAAAATTAAAGCTAACAGATAAAAAAATACTAACAATAAATCCGCTCTAAAACTGATAACATTAATGACTTCACTTTGAATTGGATGTAATGAAAAAAACAAAGAAGCAATCAATGGGTAAATTATAGTTTTTTTATAATTAAAGAAATACACAAATACAAAAACAAGAACAGAATTAACAGAATGAATTAATAAATTAACTACATGATAACCAAATGGATTAATACCAAAAGCAGAATAATCAATAATTAAAGAGGCAACAGCAAGAGGTCTAGCTCCACAACGTATTGGTAACACATAAAATATATTTTTAGGATTGAGAACTTCTAAAATATTATTTAAGCTGTGAACGAATGTGTTACCAATTATTAAAGTAAAATCATCCAAAACAAACAAATTATCTAAGACATTGATTCTCGAAATAAATGATACGGCAAAAACAACAAAAGCAGCTATTAAAAATCTATTTTTAAGAGTCATTTAAAAACTACATTAATTCCATGTTAATTTGTTCCATCAACGTTATCAATTTTATATTTTCAGGTTGTAAAATATAACCAAGTTCAATACAATCTTTTGCTTTACCATATCTGTTATATTTTATATTTTTCAGAGCTTCTTTATAATACATTGAAATTCGTTTTGTACTTGTTTCTTGTAAAATATAACATCTACTCATACCAACAAAATCCTCAAATTTAGGATATTTTTTAGAAAGTTTTGAAATTAATCTGCTAGCCTTTAAAAATTTACCGTCTTTGAAATATTCAATTGAATTTAAAAATTCCTTTTTATCATTTTCATTTTCAATAGTTGATGCGATTAAATCTTTCTCATCAGATAATCTAAGATAATACGATGTTACATCTTCCTCTGGTATTAGAGAATTAATCTTTTTTATAAACAAAAAACCTTCATAACAATTGCCATCTTTAACAGCCCTTTTTAATTCTATTGCATAGTCACTAACAACAGCTTTCTTAAAAAAAGATATTTTTTCCCTTAAAACTAAAATTTTATTTTTTAATTCCGTTGCTTTTAAATTATCACTTGATACATTTAAAATGATATCAATATATTGCTCTGCTTTTTCCAAATCACCTTGGAAATAAGCATTTTTCGCTTTGGCCAGCTCTCTCTTTATATTAACCTTTTTGAATTCCGGACTATTAGATTGTTCACTATTCACTAATTCTTCATTTCCATAACTTTTTATCCCGGCAAAAGAAAGAGATGAAAATAAAACAACTACTAAACCTAAAAGCAACATTTTCTTTATTATCATTTTATGAACCCCAATAATAATTTTTTACTGTATTAAAGATAACTTTTATTTTATCCATTACAGAAATTTCTGTTTTATCTAATAAAACATTAGAATCAAATGCAGATATAACCGTCACATCTTCATCTTTGTATACATAATTCATATTAGATCCAACCATTTGTGTTAATTTTTTTCTTCCATTAATAAGAGATTCTCTATCAAACAGCATTGTTTCAATAGTTTTTAATAAAGAATCAATGTTTAATGGTTTTACCATATAGTCATATGCACCCATCCTCATAGCTTCAACAGCAATTTCAACAGAGCTGTATGCAGTTACAACTATTGGTATTAAATCAGATGAAATCAAATTTAATTTTTTTATTAAATTTAAACCATCTATATCAGGTAATCTATAATCAACTATTAAAACATCAAAAAACATATCTTTAACTAAAGATTCTGCTTCTAACCCCGTCTCAACAGCTTCTACCTGCATTCCAACAGCTTCCAAAGATGCTTTTAAACTCAATCTCTCACTTGGCTCATCTTCTATAATTAATACTTTCGTAACATTTTCATTTTCCATGTTTTAAATCCTTAATTTACAATTTTTGCTGTTATAAAGATCGTGAGTTCATATCTGGTTTTATTTTTTGTGTACCCTTTAAATAAATAACCTATAATTGGAATATCACCTAATAATGGAACTTTATTTATTGTACTATCTTCAGATTCTCTTATTAATCCACCAATAGCTGCTGTTTCTCCGCTTCTTAACATTAATGTCGTTGTTGTTTTACTTGTATTAATTACAGGTGTATTATCTGTACCAATAGTCTCACCTGTTCTGTAACTCTGCTCAGGAGAAACTGATAAAACGATAGAACCATCTCTATTAATTTGAGGTTTAACTTTCAACTTAATACCAACTTGTTTAAAAGCTGTTGTCCCAGAAGTATCACCTGTTGAAGCAGATGTTGTCTTACTCTCTAAATAAGGTACTTCTTCTACTATATCAATTGTAGCTTCTTGATTGTTTAAAACTAATAATTTAGGATTTGAAAGAACTTTAGCATTTTTATCTTCTATTCCAGCCTCTATTATTGCATTAATATTCCAATCTCCTTCTAAAATAGAAACTCCTATTTTACCAAAAGACTTATTTAATCCTAACCCGGCAGCTGTTCCCATAGGCGTGCTATATGTAAAATTGTTTAAACCTGAAACAGGATTAACTAATCCATTTCTATAAGTTTCATTCCATTTTGTTCCTAAAGAAAGCCCTGATGACAAGTTGACATCAACAATTTTCGCTTCAAGCATAACTTGTTGAGTTGGAACATCTAAAGACCTAATAAGACTTTCCATTTTATCTATACTGTCTGCAAGATCTGTAATAATTACAGAATTTGTTCTAATGTCAGAAACTATTTTACCGCCTTTGGATAATCTCGTTTCTAATATTTTTTCTAAATCAGATGCTTTTGCATAATTGCAAAATATTACTCTTGAAACTGTAATATGGCTACCGTCTGCTTTACTTTTTATAACATAAATATTAGCATCACCTTGTTTAACATAATATAAATCATATGTATCTAACAAAGCATTCAACGCTTCTTCAGCTGTAACATCTTTTAAAGATAACATTATTTTTTTATCATATAATGTTGTATCTGTAATCAGTCTCATACCGGTTTTCATACTAAGAACATTTAATACTGTGTACAATGTTGTTCCCTGGAAATCAATAGATATTAATCCAATAGAAGTTACTTCTTTTTCAGTTTTTTCATTCACAGCATAGACAAAACCAGAACATGAAACCAAAATAGCGACTAAAAACACAAGAATTTTTTTCTTCATCTTTTCTCCCTAGTTTAACATTTTTATTGTATAATTTTTTCCATAAAAATCAACAGTTATTGAATTCTGTTCTATCTTTATAATTTTAGCACCTTTATAAATTGCCCCTTTAGGATAAAGCTGTCCTTCTATAATAACAATAGGATTTTTAGTTTCATACATGATACCTTCTAATACAATAACCGGTACAGCTCTAGAAATAACAGGTTGGCTAACATATTTTTGTACAACTTTTTTCTTAACAAAACCTGAAATGAAAGGATTTCTAGGAACAGGCAATAAATCTCTCCAAGTAGGAACATATCCGACATCCATTGACGAAAATATTTTATCAGAGATTTCTTTAAAATACCCTTTTGCTGAAATTTCATCAATAGACTGTTCAACTCTTCCACTAAAATAGTCATTAATAGATGACGAATAAAGAACAGGGCTGCAATCAATTGTGACATTACCTGTATATGACATTGTAACATTTGAAACTGTTGAAAATTTTTCTATATCAAACAAAAATTTATAAACTTGATCATATGTAGCTTTTAAATTTAATGTCAAAACTATATTATTTCCTTCTTTTTGTATTTGTTTGATATTATCATCAGTAGATTGAATTTCATATTGTTTAAGTAATTTTATTACCTGAACCTTATATCTATTCACTATTTCATCATTAGGAATAAAAAAATCTTCATATTCAGATATTATTTCAGTTATCTTGTCTTTTTGTTCATCTATACTTCTCTGTATGTTTGAAAAATCATTTAATTGCATATTAATAGCATTAAATCTGTCATAAATAATCTTTTTTTCGTTTAACATGCTATTATATTTTGAATACACAAATATATATATGCCAGACATAATAACAATAAAAACGATTAAATTTACAAAAAAAGCAAAATTTCTATTTGTCATATTAATATTCATATAATCACTTCCTCGAATATATTGGCATATTAACTTTTAACAAATTAATAAGCTTATTATCAATTTTATCTTCATATAACAACTCTATCTTTATATTTTTATCAAAATATACACTTCTGTCAAAAGCCATTTTTAATACATTTTCATAGTCATAAACATTTTTCAGCTCTTTTAATTTATTTTTACCTAAATTTAAATTAATCAACATATTTGTATCATTTGCAGCAGCTGTTGTAATAAAATCATCACTTGGCAAGAAATTCCCTAATTCCTTAAAAATCAAACCGTAATTCGTATTTTTACTCAACTGTTCTTTCATTGCTGTCAATTTAAAATAATAACCATTCCATTCTTTTTCAACGGCATCCATATTATTAGATTGTCTTTTTTCTTCTATCGATTGTTTTATCTGTTTTATATTTTCATTATATTCATTTATTTTATTGTATAAATATACAGAACTCACTAATAAAAATATAATTGTAAGCTGAACAAATAGATTTAATATTTTACAAAATTTTATAAAATATATTTCAGTTTTATTTTTTCTTACTATATCAGTTATATAGTTAATTCTGTACATTATCAAACTCCTTTTCAATAGCCAAACCTAAAGATATCGGCATAAAATAGCCGTAGTTTTGGTTTACATATCCAGTAACATTGTTATCAATTAAAGGATTCCATTTATTAGTCGCAATTCCTAATGTATCACCAATAAAAACATCAATCCCTTCTAACATAGCTCCACCGCCAGTAATAACAACTCTGTCAACAGCAACAATATATTGTCTAGTTATGCAATGTTCTATTGTCCTAAATATTGCTTCTAATAATGTTGCTGTACTTTTTTTCAGTACATTCTTTACATTAAAACCTATATCATTCCATAAATCCGTTCTTCTCTTTATTTCCTCTGCAAGTTTTTCCGGTATTGTATATAAATTCGATATATCACTTGTTACATCTTTACCACCAAACTCAACATCTCTCATAAAAATTAATTCTTTATTATTTAAAACAGTAATATTTGTTTTAGTATGCCCAATATTTACTAAAATTATACTTTCAGTATTCTTATAGCTTGGACCAAATGTGTTAAATGCATTAACTAATGCTAAGGATTCCATAGTAATACCAACAAGTTTTAAATTCTGTACATTTTTGACTACATGAACTTTTGAAAAGATTTGATCTCTAGGTACTGCTGAAAATAAAACATTGCACTCTTCTTCAGAAATATCCTTAGTAATTGTAAAAGAAGAAAACATTTTATCCAAATCTTCTGTTATTGATTGCTCCACTTCTAATTTAATAACATTTTTTAAATTTTTTTTATCTATTTTCTTAGATACCAACAAATCTCTGTGAATTAAACCTTGCCCTCCAACTGCTAAAAAACTTGCATCTGAATCAATTTTCAATTTTTTTAATATTGACAATAAAGCCATTTTTTGAAAAGCTGTATCTGAAGATGACATTGTCATAGCACATAAAATTGAAAGGCTAGATTTTTTACCATCATTAATAACCTTACATACTTTAACAAATTTTGATCCTAAATCAATTCCAATCAAAGTTCCCTCCATCCTCTAAAATGCTTTATATTATTAGTTCCATCATAAACAGTATAGAAATAATATGCTACAGTAGATGCAACTACTTTAAAATTAACAGTTGCAGAAGATATACCTGTTATAGCATAATAATTATATGTTTTACCAAATTCTTCAGTTACAATAGGAAGTCCCGGAACAGCATTAGCACTTGCTAACCTATTACAAACTGCCCGAGCATAAATTCCCGGATGAATAGTCCTATCATAATAATTACCTGAACTATTTATATAAATATCAATCGGTGACCAAGGCATTGCCAAAGAACTAAAAGCATTATTCGTTTCCGGATAATTAAGATTAATGTACCCTCTTAACATTTCCATAGCACCCTCTGCAGCATAAAAAGTCCTAACTCTAGCCTGATCGACTGTATTCATCATATTCTGTAACATAAACATTTGTATACAAATCAAACCAACAATTGTCATAATAAGCATAGCAACTATAGTGACCGGTAATATTGACCCTTTTTCTTTTAAGCTCATATTAAAACATCCCTAGATGTAAATTTGAATGTCCTAATTTCGTAATTTACTTCACCATCTGCTAATACTTTATTATATATTAAGCCCAAACTAATATTATCCATTACAGCTGTTTTATTTTCATGATAATATATAGCATTAACATTTTGCAATATAATTTCTGTTCTAACAACTGTATTTCCGGTATAGCTTGCTCCTGCATTATAAACTGTCAATTTTAGAACTCTGTTAGTACTTGGTATACTACCTACAGTTGTAGGTGGATTAACAGATAAAGTTGCACTATTTGTAAAAGCACCTGTAGTAAAAGAATATTCATCCAATCTATAAATACCTAAGTTATCATCATAATATCCAAACGAAAACTTAGAAGGCAACATATTCACATAAGCAGCATTTACAATAGATTTTTTTATCATAGTTTCAAAAAATCTAGTATCATTACTTTGCTGGGAAACACCAAATAATTTTGAATATGAAGTATATGATACCGTCATCATAGTATAAATAAAAAAAATAACAATAGCTGATAATATCATTGAAACCATTACTTCTATCAATGTAAAACCTTTTTTACTTTTAACTGTAATCATTTTTTCCATTCTTCTGCAAAATGTGTTTTTATAGAAATCCTACTCCAAGAAGCTTTTTCTGCAGCACTTGCAGAACTTGTCCAAGGCCATTCAGCTAAAGCAACTCCTTGCATACTGTTTGTAACAATATTTCTTGAAAAAGTATAACTATACATTACAACTTTACCAGAAGGTAATGCCTCACTTGATATAGTTACAGTCCCTGAAGGCGGAACAATAGAATAATATTCACTTCTATTATCTTCAATTATTTTTGCAACATTTCCTAAAATTCTTGAGTAATTAGAACTTTCTACTTCCATTCTCCATGCTGCCATGAAAAAAGACATTCCATAAACCATAACCATTGATGTTATTACAACAGAGACTAACACCTCAATTAATGTTAATCCTAAATTTATTTTATAAAAATTCTTGAAAAACTGTCCCACTTGTTACTCCTATATCGTAAATACCTCTTACAGTTATCCCTGATGCTTCATTTTCTCCATAAGCACTGACGTACAAAGTATTACTACTAACAGTAACATTAAAAGTTTTAAAATATTTATTCTGATTAGTATCTATATTTAATTCTACTGATGATGTCGTAGTAGAAACTATAGGCAAATATGAAGACTTTCTAGCTCTATACATTTTTTCCTGCGAAATAATTTTTTCAATGAACATATGACCTTCATTTGTTATGGCAATTCTTATATGATCTCCGCCATAAAAACCCCATAATAAAACCAAGACTGCTATAATTATTACAACAATTATACACTCCATAAGAGAAACGCCATGATTATTAAATATTTTTTTTATCATATAAAGTTTATGTTGATTGGTTAACCATAGCATTTGCAAGATTAAAAATTGGTAAATAAAGAGCAATTACAGCAATACCAACTATAAAACCTAAGAAAATAATCAATACAGGTTCAACCACAGAACTCAAAGTAGCAACAGCAACATCTACTTCATCAGAATAATAATCTGTAATTTTATCAAACATTTCTTCTAGTTGTCCAGATTTTTCTCCAACCGCAGTCATTCTCACAATCATCTTAGGGAATAACTCATATTTATCCATCTCAACTGAAAATTGTTCACCGGTAATAATTTGCTCTTTTATATCTGTAATAATACCTCTAACATATGTATTGTTAACTGTATTTGAAGCTATTTGAACCGAGGAAATAATATCCACCCCACTCTTTACAAGAGTTGAAAGAGTTTGAAAAAATCTTGCAAATATCATTTTCGTATATATTGGCGCAAAAATAGGAACTTTAAAAATAAATTTATGCCATTTTCTCTTACCTTCAGGCATTTTTGTAAAAAGTTTAAAAGCAACAATAAGAGCTATTATAGCAATGATAAAAATCGGCATTTTTTGTATCAAAAGGTTACTGAAATTCATAACCATTCTAGTAGGCAAAGGCAAAGTCGCACCAAAAGAAGCAAACATTTCCTGGAATTTTGGTATAATTCCTAAGACCAATCCAAAAAAAACAAAAACAAAAAATGTTCCAACGAAAACAGGATATGCAGCTGCAGATTTTATTTTCCTTTTCAATTTTACAGAACTTTCAAGAAACAAAGCCAAATCTTCCAAAACTCTTGCTAACTTTCCAGATTTTTCTCCCACCATTACCATAGAAATAAAAGCATTATCAAAAATTTTTGGATAAGCAGACAAAGCATCTGACAAATTTTTACCTGACTTAACATCTTCTGAAATATTAGTCAATACACTACTAAAATACGGATTAGTAACCATTAAAGCAATATCCGACATTGCATCCAATACATTTACGCCGGCATTAACAAGAGTGGATAATTGTCTACAGAAAATAGCGATTTCTGTTGTTTTTATTTTCCCGCCTTTTTTCTTAGTCTTTGATTGTAATTTTGCATCTAAACGAGAAAAGAAATTATTGTTTTCACTATCTTCTATAGAAAAAACCGTTAATCCTTGAAGTTTCAACCTTGATATTGCACTCTGCTGAGATTCTGCCTCTTCAACACCTGACACTGTTTTGCCAGTAGAATCCATAGCCTTATATGAAAATTTTGACATTTTTTTATTCCACCTTTAATGTAACAGATAAAACTTCTTCTATTGTAGTTCTTCCTTCTTTTAATTTTATCATTGCTGATTCTCTTAAAGTAACAATTCCTTCTTTTTTAGCAATTTCTCTTATTTCAGTATCACCAGCATTAGATATTATAGCTTTTTTTATTGCAGACGAAATATTAAGCATTTCAAATATTGCAGTTCTTCCTTTATATCCTGAACCGTCACATTGTCTGCATCCCTTTCCTTTATATACTTTGACAGATCTATCAATACCAAGCTTTTTATATACTGAATCATCAAGATCTAAAACTTCTTTTTTACAAGCTGTACAAATAGTTCTTATCAGTCTTTGGGCTATTATTAAATTTACTGCATCTGCCAATAAAAACGACTCTACACCCATAAACGACATTCTGGAAATTGTACTTACAGTATCATTTGTATGCAATGTTGAAAAAACAAGATGTCCTGTAAGAGCAGCCTGTATAGCAATTTGAGCTGTTTCCTTGTCTCTTATTTCTCCAACTAGAATAACATCTGGGTCTTGCCTCATAAATGTTCTTAGAATTGCTGCGAAATCGAGTCCAATATCACTTCTTACGTGAACTTGGTTTATACCTCTCAATTCATATTCAACGGGGTCTTCAGCAGTAACAATATTTATATCATCTTTATTTATGTCATTTAATGCAGAATAAAGAGTTGTTGTTTTTCCGCTGCTTGTAGGCCCTGTAACTAATACCATCCCGTATGGTGCAGCTATAGCTTCCTTAAAAAAATTCAATTCTTTAGGAGCAAAACCTATACCGTCAATAGATAAAGAAGTTGTTCCTTTAGCTAAAATTCTCAGAACAACTTTTTCTCCCCATATTGTAGGAAGAATTGAAACTCTGATATCAACTTTATAATTTGAGATTTTTATTCTACATTTACCATCTTGAGGCAATCTTCTTTCAGCGATGTCTAACTCAGACATAATTTTTATTCTTGAAACAATTGCTGCATAATATTTTTTCTGTGGTGCCGGGAAAACAATTAATACACCGTCTATTCTCATTCTTAATAAAACTTCTTTTTCAAATGGCTCTAAATGAATATCGCTTGCTTTTTTTGTTATAGCATCAAAAAATATTGAATTAACATATTTTATAACAGGCGCAGAATCAGCATTGTCACCGGAAAAATCATCTTCTATCTCATCTTGCTTCCTTTCATTATTTATCTCATCTTCACCTATTTCAGCACTTAGAGATGTTCTAACATAATATTTTTCAATAAATTCTTTTATATCTGATTCGGATGATAAAACAACAGATATTCTTCTTCCTGTTAATTTTTGGACATCATCTTTATAAACAACATTTGCTGGATCAGACATTGCAACAACTAAAATATCATTTTTTATATCTAATGGAACAGCTAAATATTTTCTAGCGACTTTTTCAGGAATAAGACCTAAAACGGATTGTACAATTTGAACATTTGCTAATCTGCGGTATTCAATACCTAAAGAAATTGATAAAGAATTTAATAAATTATCTTCTGTAATATATCCCTTGCGAATAAGGACTTGTCCTAACTGTTCTTTGTTACTTATTGATTCCTTAAGAGACTCATCTAATTGCTCTTTTGTTACATACCTTTCTTCCAAAAGAATCTCACCAAGATACTTCTTTTTCAAAGCCTCTAGTACCATGTAGATCTCCAATTTATAAATATTATAATACCCTCGAATTATATATGAAATCAATATGTTTGTCAAGATAATTTTAGGGACAATTCAGTAAAATATATTGAATTAATATTATTTTTTTTCAACTATTTAAATATTCTTTAATTAACATTTTAATTATTGTTTGACAGCTAACTAGTAAAAAAGATAGAATTCTAAGATAAAAACATATCTGATTTCAACAAAAATATAGTAAAGGAAAAGTAAATGGCATATCTTGGTTTAATTGAAAAATACAGGCAATATCTTCCTGTCAGTGAAAAAACTCCGGTAATAACTCTACATGAAGGCAATACTCCATTGATACCTGCAAGAAATCTTGCTAAAGTTATTGGTTTTTCCGGAACAATATATTTTAAATATGAAGGCCTTAATCCTACCGGTTCTTTTAAAGACAGAGGAATGACAATGGCTGTTTCAAAAGCTATTGAAGAAGGCAGCAAAGCTGTTATCTGTGCATCTACAGGAAACACATCTGCTTCAGCTGCTGCATATTCAGCTAGAGCCGGTATAAAATCTGTAGTTTTAATTCCTGAGGGTAAAATTGCCTTGGGAAAACTGTCTCAAGCTGTTATGCATGGTGCAACTGTTCTTGCAATTGATGGAAACTTTGATGTAGCACTAGAATTAGTAAAACAACTAAGCCAAAATTATCCTTTAACATTAGTAAATTCGGTCAATCCTTACAGAATTGAAGGGCAAAAAACATCTTCTTTTGAAATTTGTGAAGCATTAGGACAAGCTCCAGATTATCAATTTATGCCGGTAGGTAATGCCGGTAATATAACTGCTTATTGGAAAGGTTACAAAGAATATAATTCATTATTTCCAGACAAATATACTTTACCTAAAATTATGGGTTTTCAAGCAGAAGGTTCTGCTCCAATAGTTAGAGGGTATCCTATTGAAAAACCTGAAACTTTAGCAACAGCTATAAGAATTGGTAACCCAGCTTCTTGGAAATCAGCCGTGCAAGCAAAAGAAGAATCCGGTGGTGTTATAGATATGGTAAGTGATGATGAAATTATTGAGGCTTATAAAATGATAGCTGCTAATGAAGGTGTTTTCGCAGAACCTGCATCAGCTTCTTCTTTTGCAGGGCTTTTAAAATATGTAAGAAACGGATATTTTGAAGGGAAAAAAGATTTAAAAGCTGTTTGTATTTTAACTGGTCACGGACTTAAAGATCCAGATAGAGCTGTAATATGTTCCAGCAAGCCAAAAAATGTTAAAGCGAATATGAATGATATTATAAATGCTATCGGACTTTAATAGGAGAATAAAATGTCAGAAGAAATTAAAAAGCAAGAAATTAAAATTGAAATAGATGAGCAAACCGCAAATGGTACTTATTCAAATTTAGCACTTATTACTCATTCAGAAACAGAATTTGTAATAGATTTTATTTTTGTACAGCCTCAAAATGGTAAAGCTAAAGTTAGAAGCAGAATTGTAACATCCCCTCTACACGCAAAAAAGGTTCTGGAAGCACTTAAAGAGAATATTGCAAAATATGAAACAAGATTTGGAGAAGTCAAAACTCCGGAAATACCTATTGTTGAAAAATCAAAGTTTTATAATTAACAAGAGATTTTAATATGAATATAGAACTTATATGTTCCGGAACAGAACTTTTAACAGGTAAATTAAACACCAATGCATCTTTTATTGGAGAGCAATTATCTATTTTGGGGCTTGATTTATCTCTTATAACAACAGTTGCTGATAGAAAAAATGATTTTGCTAAAATTTTATCATTAGCAAAAAGCAGAAGTTCTGTTATTATTATTACTGGCGGACTAGGTCCGACATTTGATGATATCACAGTAGAAACTGTTTCAGAAATATTAGGTATAAAAACTTATAAAGACAAAAATGTCCAACTTGCAATATGCCAATTTTTTGAAAAAAGAGGAATAACAACTCCATCTGCAAACAATGAAAGACAATCATATATATTGGAAAATGCTAAAGTTTTAGACAATCGTTTTGGCACTGCACCCAGTCAAATGTTGCACTTTGAACATATTTCTGATAATAAAAAAACTAGAAAAACTATTTTTTTACTTCCGGGACCTCCTAGAGAATTAAAGCCGATGTTCCAAGAAAAAGTTATTCCTTATTTTAAAAGTTATCAACTTGGGATGAAAAAATCCTTAAAATTACATATTTGCGGAATGGCAGAATCACTTGTTGATGAAAAAATAAGAGCTACCATAGATTTATTTGCAGACAACAACGATGTTGAATTTTCAATTCTTGCACACCAATCTCTCATTGATGTCAAAATAGCTGTTAAAGGAGAGGACGAACTACTTGTAGATGAAACAATAAATAATATCAAAAATGAATTTGTTAATATTTTAGGTGATAATATTTTTGGTTATAATGATGATACTTTAGAAAGCACCGTCCAACAATTGCTTATTGAAAACAAAAAAACTATTTCAGTTGCTGAATCTTGTACAGGAGGTATGATTTCTAGCAAATTAACAAATATTGCCGGAAGTTCATTATGTTTTAAACAATCTGTTGTTACTTATTCAAATGAATCAAAAATTACTTTACTAAATGTTAAAGATGAAACTTTAAAACAATTTGGTGCAGTAAGCGAAAATACAGCAAATGAAATGTTGAATGGAATTTTAAATTTATCTAAATCGGATTATGCTATATCTGTTACAGGAATAGCAGGCCCTAATGGAGCAACTGAAGATAAACCGATAGGACTTGTTTTTATAGGTATTTCTTATAAAGGCGATAATGAGATATTTAAATATAATTTTTTAGGTACAAGAACAGATATAAGAGAAAGAGCAACTACCGTTGCTTTAGATTCTATAAGAAGAAAAATATTAAAAACAAAAAACAAAACAAAACTTTCAAAAGGAAAATAATGGGAAGATTCTTAGGAATAGATTACGGCAAAAAAAGAATAGGATTATCTTTATCAGATATATTAGGTATGATGGCACAGCCTTTTGATGTTATAGAAAGTAAAGGTCTCAATAATAATGTAGATAATATTTTAAAAATAGTAAAAGATAATGAAGTGAGCTGTATTGTTGTCGGGGTTCCAATAAATATGAATTCCAGTGAAGGCGAAATGGCTAATATTGCCAGAGAATTTGTAGAAGAATTAAAAAAGAAAACCGATATCCTAGTAGAAACAATAGATGAACGATTAACTACTGTGCAAGCAGACAGAGTTCTTATTGAAGAAGCTAATATTTCTAGGGAAAAAAGAAAAAATTTAAGAGATAAAATTGCAGCAACTTTTATTTTGCAAACATATTTAGATATTAAAGCAAACTAAATTATAGTGTAAATCTTATGGAATATATTGTTGATGGTTATAATGTTATAAAATACAGTGATTTGTTTAATGCTAAAAACCTTGAAACTTCAAGAAACAAATTGATAGATTTTATTATAGAATATCAACCTCATGGGAAAAATACTATTATTGTAGTTTTTGATTGCAAAAGCAAAAATCCTTATGAATTTGACGGATATACAAAGACATCAATTAAAGGTATAAAAACAATCTTTAGTGATGGACAAAAAACAGCTGATGATGTAATAGTTGATTATATTGAAAACTCAGAAAAACCATATAATATCGTTGTTGTTTCTAATGATAAAGGAATATATAGACGAATTGGTGGAAAAGGGGCAAAAAAGATGTCAGTTGCAGATTTTATTTATATTAAACATAAACAAAAAACATCTCTAAATAATTTAATAAAAATTAACCAAAAAGACGATTTTTCTGAAATTAGTAAAGAACTCAGTGATTTATGGCTAAAAAAAAGATAACAATATTAGTTTCTATATTTTTTGTAATATTTCTAACATTAATAATTTTTCATAAAACTGAAAATAATGTTGTGGAAGTTATTATACCTAAAGGTTCATCACCAAAAGCTATCGCTACAATACTTAAAGATTCTAAATTAATTTACTCTGAAAAAGTTTTTATTGTATTAATAAAAACTTTTAATTATTCTAAAAAATTAAAAGCTGGAGCATATGAATTCAAAACAAAAGATAATGTATTTAAAATAATACTTAAAATAAAAAACGGAGAAAACTCAAATATAAAATTAACTATACCGGAAGGATTTGATATTAAAAAAATTGGTAATATTTTAGAAGAGAAAGGTATATGCAAATCAGAAAATTTTATAAAAATTGCAACTGAAAAAAAGATAGAAGGATTTCTTTTCCCGGATACATATTTTATTGTACCTTCATCTAGTGAAATTGATATAATCAATATGATGAACGATGAATTTAACAAATCTTTTACAAAAGATATGAAAGAAAGATGCAAGCAATTAAATATGTCTGTTTATGATATTATTACTCTTGCATCTATAGTAGAAAAAGAAGCTGTTTCTCCAAAAGAAAGACCTATGATTGCTGCTATATTTCTAAACAGGTTAAAGAAAAAAATGAAACTGGAATCATGTGCAACAGTATTATATGGTTTGGGAATAAACAAAGAAAGACTTTCTTTTGAAGATTTAAAATTTGAATCTGAGTATAATACATATAAATACCATGGTCTTCCTCCAGGACCTATATGTAATCCCGGAATAAAATCAATAGAAGCCGTTTTATATCCGGCAACTACTGATAATTTGTTTTTTGTATCAAAAGGCAACGGGACTCATTTTTTTTCAAGTACTTTCAATGAACATGTAAAAAATAAAATAGCTTCAAAAAAGAAGGCAAAACAATGAAAAAAAGAAATGTTTATCTTGACAATAGTGCAACCACTTATGTACGGGAAGAAGTCGTTGAAGCAATGATGCCATACTTTTCTGATATTTATGGAAATGCTTCATCATTTCATCAATATGGACAAGACAGTAAAAAAGCTTTATTAAAATCAAGAGAGTCTTTTGCAAAACTAATAAATGCACAATATACTGATGAAGTTATATTTACTAGTTGTGGAACTGAATCAGACAATATAGCAATAAAAGGTGCCCTTTTAGCTAACAAAGGCAATCATATTATTACAAGCCAAATAGAGCATCATGCAGTGTTATATACTTGCCAATATTTAGAAAAAAATGGATACAAAGTTGATTATATTTCAACAGATTCAACAGGAAAAGTTAATATAGAAGAAATTAAAAATAAAATAACGAATGAAACTGTTATCATAAGTATTATGCATGCAAATAATGAAATTGGTATTATTGAACCAATAGAAGAAATAGGAAAAATGCTAAAAGAAATAAATAAAACCAGAACAAATCCAATTCTATTTCATACAGATGCAGTACAAACTGCAGGGAAAATAAAATTAGATGTCCAGAAAATGGGAATAGATTTATTATCAGTTTCAGCTCATAAATTTTATGGTCCTAAAGGTGTCGGAGCTTTATATATAAAAAAAGGGACTAAGATTTCCCCTCTATTTCATGGGGGGCATCACGAAAATGACTTAAAACCCGGTACAGAAAATATTCCTAGTATAGTCGGTATGACAAAAGCATTGGAACTTGCAACAAAAGGAATAGATATTGAAAATGAAAAAACATCTATTTTAAGAAATAAATTAAAAGATGGAATTATAGCACAAATACCTGAAGTTATAATAAATACTGATATAAATAATTCCGTTTCAAATATTTTGAATGTAAGTTTTAATTACATAGAAGGTGAATCATTACTTTTAATGTTAGATATGGAAGGAATTGCAGTTTCTACAGGATCAGCTTGTGCATCCGGATCAACAGAACCTTCTCATGTTTTAAAAGCTATTGGAGCAAGCCCCCTTGCATCACAAGGCACTATAAGATTTTCTTTAGGCAAACAGAATAACAAAGAAGATATTGATTATGTTTTGGAAGTTTTACCAAAACTTGTTGACAAAGTCAGACAGATGTCTCCGGTTTGGAACTCTAAAAATTATAAATAATTGTTAATTGAATTTAATGAATTTATAAAATATGTTTATTTAATCTTTTATATTGTTTTCAGCAACATCAACTAAAAATTTATGCATCTTAACAAGTGCTAATGTATCTAATTTACAATATTCTAAAAGATTCTTTTTTGTTTGTTTTATTTTATCTTGTTCATATAAACCCATTGCCATATATGCAAATGCTGACAAAGCTACACCGCCTTCAGCAATTTCCAACTCGCTATAATTCATATCAGATATCATAACCGGTAAAACTTTTTTTATTGAAGTTCTGCCATGAAAATTTTTATCATAATAATTTATTCTCAATATAGCCTCAAGATCTACTATCCTATCACAAATAGATTGTAACTCTTTTGTTAAATGAGGACAAATTTTTATTAATTTTGTAATTATTTGCTGTTCAAAAGAAGAGTATGTAATAATACTCCCTTCTTTTCCAAGAACTTCAACTAATTTTTCTGCAATTATTTTTCTACAGTCTTTTGTATGATCAGCAATATATTCAAAATGGTTAACTATATTAGCAGGTTTATCACATTTATGAACAGAATATTGTGTCAAAATCTGAGTATGCGGAGGAATATTGCTATATAGAGGATATATTGTCATAACAGATTCAAAATCAAGATAATAAACCGGAAATTTTATTTTATCTAATTCTATTTTTAAATTTGGTCTTATAAAAATTTTATCTTGAATTACACAATTTTTAACTATTTTTTGCATCTCTGTCAATTCTATATCATCCGGAATATCTTTGATTTGAAATATCTTTGATTCACATAATTTATCCAAAACAAGTTTTGATAATCTAGGAAGATCAAATATATGATATTCAATATCTTTTCCTGTACATTCTTTAAATAAAGAACATTTTTTACATGGCATTTTCAATTTTCCTTGCGGAGGATTATCAGCATGTAAGACTTCTTTTGAATGTTCTAAAAGATTATTAAAATCATCAGCTTTAGTGAAAACATCAAAACTACAATCTATTGTTGTAAACAATTCATCTAAAGATTTCCCTAAACGAAAATCTTTAGATAAAAGCATCATTCGAGCTTTTGATATGCATTTAATATGTTTTGAAATAATTAGTGCAGAATATGCAATATCTGATATATATTTATTTTTCCACTTATTACCAGATTTTACTTCTATAATTTGCCAACCATCATTAACTCTATGCATGATATCAGCTCTGGCAATAAAACCTTTATATTCAAAAACCGGTGCAAAAATTGTTTTTATATTTTTATCAGATATTAACTGTTGTGTTTGATTTATTGCATCCTCTAAAATACCAGAAACTTGAACACCTTCAGGAAATAAACTCTTTGCCATATTGTGAATATTTTTCGCTTCTAAAATTAAAAAATCATCACTCAAAGAAGAATCTTTCTTAACCAAATTTCTGTATAAATGCCAAGCAAAAACCGGACATTCTATAGATTTAAGAAAAAGAGATTTATTTATTGGTTTCATATTATGGAAAATATTTACAATAGAGTATTGTTTTTTTTATCTAATTGTCTTTTCTTCTCTTCTAGTAATTCAACAACACTGTATGGTACTTTTATTTTACCCATTATTGGTGTTTCATTACCGTAAGCCCCATGACAATCAGAACCGCCAGTAGCAATTAAATTCATTTCATCTGCTATACTTAAAAACTTTTTAACGATATGCTGAGGATGTCTATTGTGCCATGCTTCTATGCCCATAAGCCCATCGTTAATGAGCCCTTTGAAAATATTTTTATTACTATAATGACCATAGTATGGATGAGCTAAAACAGGAATACCGCCTGCTCTGATAATTAAACCTATTGCATCAGCCGGAGTTATATAATGCTTAGGAACATATGCTGGTTTATCTATCCCTAAATATTTTTGAAAAGCATCTGATATAGACGATACATATTTGCCTTCAAGTAATGCTTTTGCGAAATGAAGTCTTCCAACTATTTTTTCACCTATGCAAGCAATTAAACCATCAGGCTTTAATTTTATACCAATTGATTCTAATTTTGAAAAAATTTCTTTTGCTCTTTGAACTCTCACTTTTTTAAATATGGACAAAGCATCTTTAAAAGTTTGAGATTTCCAATTAATATAATAACCAAGAATATGCATTTCAGTTTTAGTTATATTATTTAACTCTGCTGATAATTCAATACCCGGAATAACCTCAACACCATATTGCTTTCCAGCTTCTATCGCTTCACCAATTCCATCAACTGTGTCATGATCTGTTATACTAATAGCTGATAGTCCAACTTTTGATGCATATGCAACTGCTTCAAAAGGCGAAAAAACTCCATCAGAATAACTCGTATGTATATGTAAATCAACAAAAAAATCTTCGTGTTGCATTTGTTATAATAACTCCGATGCCAAACCAGCAAGTATACTTCTTTCACTTTTTGAGAACATTAAATGTCCATAAATTGATTGGCCTTTAAATCTTTCAACTAAATATGTTAAACCATTTGATGATGCATCCAAATAAGGATTATCTATTTGATATGGATCACCGGTAAGAACAATCTTTGTACCTGCACCGGCTCTTGAAATAATAGTTTTTACTTCATGAGGAGTAAGATTTTGTGCATCATCAATAATTATATACTGTTTAGGTAAGGATCTCCCTCTAATATAAGTTAACGAATCAACTTCAATCTGTCCGGAATTAAACAAATAATCTATTTTTTCTTCAACTTTTGAATCTTCATGTCCTTTATCCATTAAAAATTCTAAATTATCGTTAATTGCTCCCATCCACGATACTAATTTTTCTTCTTTTGTCCCAGGTAAAAAACCAATATCTTTCCCCATAGGAATAATAGGACGTGCAATATATAATCTTCTGAATTGTCTTTCTTCTACAGTTTTTTGAAGTCCGCAAGCAAGAGCCAATAAAGTTTTACCTGCACCTGGTAATCCAATAAGAGTAACTAAACTTATTTCATTACAAAGCAAAAGTTCCAAAGCAAATCTCTGTTCAATATTTAAAGGTTTCAAACCCCATGGTTGAGCATTTATATGAAACAATGGCTGAAGACATTTAACATCAGGAGAATATTTTGCAAGTGCACTTTTTGAAGAACCTGCTTCATCTTTTAAAAACACACATTCATTTGGATAAAATTCTTCTTTGATTGAAACTTTACCATTTTTATAAAACTGATCAATTTTATCTGAAGAAACTTTTATTTCTTTCCAACCAGTATATATTTCATCCATTTTTACTTTTGATTTTTCATAATCTTGAGTTTTTATTTCAAGAATTTCAGCTTTAATTCTTAAGTTTATATCTTTTGTTATAAAAATAACATTTTCACCTTTTTGCTTTAAGTATAATGCTATTGATAATATTTGGTGATCTGACTTTGAAACTATAAATTCTTTTGGAAACTCAACCTGCCTCATCATTTCTATAACAAGTGTACCACCGTTTTTAAGAGGTACTCCTTGAGAAAGTTTTCCTTTATCTCTTAAACCATCTAAAATTCTAGATATTAATCTGGCACTTCTTCCTCTTTCATCATTAAGTTTTTTGAAACTATCTAACTCTTCTATAACTGTCAAAGGGATTACAACTTTATTGTCCTTAAATGAAAAAATCGAATCAGGATCATGCAACAAGACATTCGTATCTAATACAAAAGATTTTGTGCTCATATTATCCCCCGTTTATACTATTATTTTGCTATATTTCGTACTAATTATAGCCAATTACAGCTAAAAATACAAATATATGTATTTTTAATTTTCTTTTGAGTTAACTTAATGGGGAAAATTTTTATGTTTAGTTAATTATTCATAAAACTTTTGAATGTTTGGGTTAAAAACAGCCATTGTATTCTTGTCTGTTTCTAAAATATATTGAGTTGTGTCATGAAAATTTTTATTTGTTGCATAAAATAAATGTGGCATTTTAGGAAAATAATAAGTTACATATCTAAAAAAAATTGCATCAGACGAGACAAAAGTAACATTATTTTTTGATAATTTTTCAATGTCATTTTGTATCGATTTTATATAGTTATTATATTCCTGAGATTTATCGTAAGAATAATCACTTAGACGGAACGATGTGTAAAATCCAGATTTAGTAAAAATCTCTAACATTTCAGGATTTGTAGATTCAACTATTATATGATCTTTACTCAATTTGTATTTTGTTACGATTTGTTCTAATTCATACAATGCTTTTTCTTTATTTTCCTTAGATAAATTTTTGCAATCTAACAAAAAATATTTTGATTTCAGATTTATTATATCACTAAACATATCATATAAATTTGTATTACCATCAACATTGTCATGACTTACATTAAAATATTGTTTGTTTTCATTAAAATGTATATCTATTTCAAAACCTTCATATTTATCAAAATAATGTAAAAGTCTTTTTTTATTATTTACTCTATACAGCCATATTTTATTTCCAAAATATTTTATATTTTTAGTTATATTACTAGGTTTTATATCATAAAATAAACTTTTTGTTTTATCTATATCAGGACTATCTAAATTGGATAATTCTGTTATTGTATGGATCATATGCTGAATATTATATGGTTTGTTTTTTCCTTTTTCTATTTCTTCTATAATATCCGTTCTATCTTTTTTATATTTATCTGACAACCATAAAACGAATGGTATCTCATACATATGTCTTGTTCCTATAAAGTCTGCATGAGCAAAAGTGCTTTTTTCATCTTCGTAAACATCCTCGCCATGGTCTGCGAAATAAAGCATGTATGATAATTCTTTTTTTTGCATTAGGATATCAATAATTTTTTTCAGAATATAATCTGTATATAATATAGAATTATCATATTCCGCAACTGTTTGAGTTCTCCAATTTTTATCTTCTTTAAAAATATTAAATTGTTTTGGATATCTATCTCTATATGCATCATGACTACCCATTAAATGTACAAAAATTATTTTTTTCTTATAAGGGTCATTAACAGCTTTTTCAAAACTTGGCAATAATTTTTCATCATATGGTGCTTTTAAAGATTCCCAACTAAATCTATTAATAAATTTATATTCTTTTGAATCTTTTGCAATTAAAGTAATAAGGCTTGCCTTGCCCCATCCTGAAAAGTTTTGATTAGAAATCCAAAATGTTTTAAATCCGGCATCATTAAAAAAATTAATAATTGACCTTTTCGATTG
>JAQVBD010000048.1 GCA_028690485.1 Endomicrobiaceae bacterium | reverse complement strand
CACATAATGCTTCATCATTTAAAGAATCTATAAGAATGGGCGAAGAAACTTTTCATGCTTTGAAATCCATCCTTAATAAAAAAGGGTACAGCACCGGTGTAGGCGATGAAGGCGGATTTGCTCCTAACTTAAAATCCAATGAAGAAGCTGTTGATATCATTATTGAATCTATAATAAAAGCAGGATTTAAACCCGGCGAAGATATTAGTATTTGTCTTGATCCTGCCACAAGTGAACTTTGGGATAATGGCAAATATAAAATGTTTAAAAGCTCAGGGAAATTACTTTCAAGCGATGAAATGATACAAATGTGGGAGAACTGGACGAAACAATATCCAATTGTTTCATTAGAAGACGGACTTGCTGAAAATGACTGGGATGGATGGAAAAATTTAACTAAAATATTGGGTAACAAAATTGAACTTGTCGGCGATGACCTTTTCTGTACAAACAGACAAATATTACAAGAAGGTATTGATAAAGGTATAGCTAATTCAATTCTTATAAAATTAAATCAAATAGGCACTGTAACTGAGACTCTTGAAACTATAGAGTTAGCTCAAAAAAATAATTATAATACTTTTATATCACACAGAAGCGGAGAAACAGTTGACAGTTTCATCGCTGACCTTACTGTCGGAGTCAATGCCGGACATCTTAAGACCGGCAGCGGTTGCAGAGGAGAGCGTGTAGAAAAATTTAATCAACTACTCCGCATAGAACATGAACTTGCAGGCAAATCAATTTTCGCCGGCAAAAAAACTTTTAAGAACATTGTATTTTAGTTTGTTAGTTTAATTTATTAATAAAAAGAGTTTGTGTCGGATATGCAAAATCAATTTTGCGTTTGTCAAATTCTTCTTTAATTTTAAAATTGATACTTTGCTGTAAATCCATATACTTATTATAATCACTGTTTAAAACAATATAAACTATTTCGTAAACAAGCGCTGAATCTCCGTATGAAGCAAAGTGGGCTCTGTCAAAAAGGACTTCACTTTCAGAAGAAATAATTGCTTTTATAATTTCAGGAATTTCCTTAACATTTTCAAGAGAAGTTTGGTATGTTACTCTCAATTTAAAAACGACACGACGACGTTCCATCCGTTTATAATTACGAACACGAGCATTAGTAAGGATAGTATTTGAAAAGATAAGTTCTTCACCACCAAGACTGCGTATCCTTGTAGTTTTAATTCCTACATTTTCTACAGTTCCCATTAAATCATCCACAACAATAAAGTCCCCTATTTCAAAAGGACGGTCAAACAGAATTACAAAGAAACTGAACAAATCTCCTAGAATTGTCTGAGAAGCAAATGCTACAGCAATACCGCCTATTCCAAGGCCTGCAACAAGGGTTGATATTTTAATCCCCATATTATCCAATAAAATTATTAATGCCATACCCGTAATGACTATTTTTATTGAAATAAGAACCCACTTCAAAGTTCTTTTACGTGTTACGTTTGTATTGTGTTTTTTGAAATAACCCTCAATTAAATAATCCATTAATGACATTAAAAACTTTAAAGACATTGCGATTGAAAGAATTATTCCTAAAATGTATATAATTTTTGTTATCTCAGGAACAATAACGAGATTTTGTATGCTTAAAATAAATGAACCAAACACAATTAAAGGTGTAAGTGTTTTTTTTGCATGCAGTATAATAAAATCATCAATCGTTGTTTTTGTTGAAGAAGCCCATTTTTCAAGTCGGTTCATCACAACAATTCTTACAATATAAATAAGAACAATTAAAAATAAAAATGCAATAATAGAAAATAAATATTCACCAACCGTATTGTGAAAAAAGGTTTTACCAAGTAAATTATTAAACATTATATCCTTCTCCTTCATTACAAATTCTATATTATATACTATAGAATATATATATATTATCATTTAAACAACTTCTAATTCAATTAATTCTCTTCTAATTAGAGTATAAATATTTTATGATTTAGAACAAATTTACTCGAGATGACACTATTCTAATATTTTACAAATTATAGAATTCTTTTCTTTTTTAATATTTTTATTTTATATTTATCATCTTGATCATTACCTAAAAAAAATTCATCAACAATGTAAAATTGCTCATTTATTATATTTTCTCTTATATTTGACATTTCAATAAATTCATTTGAAAAATGATTAATATCAATATTATCAAAACTTGCCATAGGATGTTCTTTTATATCTTTAACATAAAAGTCTAATTGTTTTGTTGGCGGTAAATTTTCACCAATATATATAATCATATCTACTGTTGATAAATCTGTCCATGATATTACAGTATCAAATGAAAAAAAGATATCATTTAAATACATATAAGACAAAAAATCTGTAAATTTTATAGGGATTTCATTATTATTATAATTAATAAAAATTGTAGATGGATAATATTTTTTTATTATTATTAACAAATCTTGTATTTTTTTTACATATTTTTTATTAATATTTGAAATATTCGCATATTTATTAAAATACATAAAATGAAAATTTTTATAATTTAATTTAATTTTTGATAATCCAAAATCAATAGAATATGAATACTCTATATATTGAAATAATCCAATAATAATAAATAATACTATTAGTGTTCTTCTTAAAAATATTATTTTTATATTTGATAAATATATGCTTGATATTAATATCATTGGTGGAATTAAACCAATACAAAAAATTGAATCTTTATAATGTTTCATTAAAAAAATAATAAACCAAGGAACAAATAACCAAACTAACAATAAAAATTTATATTTATTTTTATATTTTATTATATACCATATTAATCCCACAAGAAATAAGATAAAAAATGGAAAAGATAATAATTCTTCAGATAAACCAAAAGTAATTTCTCTTATATTATAAAATAGAGAACCGGCAGATACTTCAGTAATAGGTTCAAAAAATATTTTTAATAGGATTAAATATCTAAAATAGTGCCAACAAGATATCAAACAAGCAATAATAACAATTAAAAAAATATTTAATATTTTTTTAGAATTTATACTCTCTTTTAAAGAATTTCTAAATATATATATATAAGGAATAAAAAAATAAGCTATGAAAACATCCTTAGTCATCAAACCTATTCCAATCGATATTGCATATAAAATACTCCATTTTTTATCATTAAAATAATCTGTCTTTATCAAACAATATATGTTAATAATCATTATTATCATTACATGATAATCTTGCCTGCCATAAAATCTAGTTAATCCATATACAGCAGGAACTAATGCAAACAATATCATTGCAATATTGCCTGTTTTTTTTGATGAGATTTCAAAAGAAATTTTATATATGCAATATAAACCTATTAGAAAAAATATGTAATTGATAAAAATTATAATTAAATCAAAATATTCTTTAGAATATAAAAAAAATAAAATTTTTGTAATATAAGGAATTAATGGAGCATTATAATATAATAGATTACTTCTAAAAACATCTAAAAAATGCAAAGAATCAACATTATAAGGTATAATTGGAGTGTTTAATTTCCACCAAATAAAGTTACCTATTGCATAAAAAATTGCAATAATAATAAAAATTATTATACTTTCGTTACATCTTTTATCATTTTTAATTATATTGATATTAAATATTTTCATACATTATTTTATTTAATCCTATTTTAAATTATATAACGAATTATAGCAAAATATTACAAACGGTTTATTTGATTTAATCCCACCCACTTAAAATAAAATCTAACATTAATTCTTTCTTTATTTAATTAATACTATTACTATTAATTAAGTATATTACATAGGAGACAAATAAATTTGTCTCTCCTTTTATACAATTCATAAATTTAAAATATTTTGCGACTGATTTTATGTTGTTACCGCATTAGAGTATATCTATGACTGAAATATTTTTTACTGTAAAAACTTAAAATAGATAAATTTTTAATCATCTGTTTGTTTGAAGAATTTTTCGTTTC
Organism: Endomicrobiaceae bacterium; assembly: GCA_028690485.1. Classification (GTDB taxonomy): domain Bacteria; phylum Elusimicrobiota; class Endomicrobiia; order Endomicrobiales; family Endomicrobiaceae; genus Praeruminimicrobium. The sequence continues at coordinate 4,295 of JAQVBD010000048.1, read as the reverse complement.
ATTATGTTGTAAGGAAAATTCAAGTTCAGTGATGACAGTAAAGAATATAAATGAATATACTCTGTGGTGGGTCTTTTTGGTTACTTTTTAGACTCGTGATAAAAAGTAACTGTGTATTTTATCTTTTTGTCTGTAAAAAATAAAAAATCCAGTCTTTCGACTAAATTTTTATTTTTTAATTGAACTGCCCGACCTGGGTTCGAACCAGGAGACTTCTGCTCCAGAGGCAGATGTGTTACCAGTTACACCATCGGGCAAATAATTATTTACGATGGAACATATTCTACAAAAAGTTTGATTTTTTATCAACAAAAAAATAACAGCTAATATATAATTAGCTGTTATTTTTATTATTAAATGTATATTACCATCTATACGATGCACCAACATTTCCGCTTAACATATTAGTACTTGAAGAAGTATCAGACGATAAATCTATGAACAAATTAACATCTTGTGTAAGTGTATATAATCCACCGATATTACCTGAAAAAACTGAACTTGAAAGTTTTGTACTTTCAATTTCAAATTTTTCATTAGGAATTTCAGCAAAACTTGCTGTCATAGTTAACTTATCTCCATCAACAATTTGTTTTGCAATAGCTGAAACATACCAATTAAATTTTGATGAATTATTACTTTGTAATCCTATTCCAACTCTAAAATCTGCCTTTGTATAATTACCACTATCTATACACAATTTTTGTTCGAGGTCACCTTTTTCTAAAATTTGATCATTAGAAGTAACTGTACAATTTAATCCTACTAATGGTTTTAAAATCATTGTATTATTAAGAGAATATTTATATGCAGCTTCTATATCAAAATTTAAAACATTAACAGAATAATCTGATTTTATTTCTTGATTAATAAATCTGATTTTTCTAGTTGCCTCATAATTTTGAATACCATATCCCATAAGACCTTTTATTTCAATATCATCATACTGGTAATAAGCATATGCATTAACACCGGCATCATTAATATCAGCCTTATCTTCTAATTGTTTAAATTGACCTGTTCCATAAAAACCGGATATACCAACAACAAAATCTTCAGTTGTAAAAGTATCAAATCCTGCAATTAAGCCTGAAACATTATTTTCAAACTTTGCATTGCCTTCATTCTTTTCAATACTTTGTGTATTTGTATATACTTGTGCCCAAATATTATTTTGGTCTCTATCTTCAAAATCTATTAATCTATTATAGGTCATATTGACTTTTGAATTTGCAAGTAATGCACTTGACTGAAATGAATTTGCATACATTAAGCCAGATAAATCAGCCATTGCTGTTATAAAAGACAAACTGTTTCCTGTATCTTGGTAGTCACCGTATAATTCATCCATTTTAGACAGAGTTGCATCAAAAATTACACTTGCAGAAGGATCATCACAAATATTATTTAAAGCATCCATCATAACTTGCTGATTAGTAGTTTTTTCCGGCAAAGTATAACTAGACCATCTTTGAAAAACATTTAATACGATTGAATTTCCTATAGACTCAACATCTGCTTTTAATCTTGCACTGCTAAGTATTATATTATCAAATATTGAAGCATTTAATGGGTCTAAAACACCTGTGTATGTTATAATTTCAAAACTTTTCTTTCTATTAAATTCTGAATTATCACCATTAATGTTTACATCTAAAGTAACTCCGTCTTCAACTGTGATATTACCAAGTACTTCTAATTGGTCATTGCTTGTTACACTATTAGAACTTTTCACATCAACATATAAAGTTGACCCGGAATTAAAATTTATTGAATTAACACTTATCTTTCCTAAATCTTGTGATGTTTCACCAATAGACACATTAGCATTTGACTTTACATTTAAAAACCCATTTACAGTTCCGGAACCTTTTAATATTGAAGCATTATCCAAATCTATGTCTGATGTTAATATTGATTCATTTCTTAAAGTTATACTTGAATTATAAACAGACATATAATCCGAACTTATACTTGATGAGCTGAATATTAAATTGCTACTAGTAAAGTATACATTACTTGATACATTTAATGAGGTTGTACTTATTTCAAATATAGAATCAGTAAATGTTAAATCTTTTCCAACAAATAAATTTGAATTAGTAAAAGCAGCTGTTCCACTTGATAAGGTTAAGTCAGTTCCAACTGTCAAGCTTGAAGTAAAAACAGTTAAGTTTGTAAAGTTAGTTAATGCCATACTACTTGAAACTATAACATTTGAAGTAGTACTTATATCAACTATGTCTATATTTTCTACCATAATTTCTTTTGCTGTTAATGTTGATCCTGCTATGCTGAACAAAGATAAATCGTCAATATTTAAACTATCTACTACTGAAACGGTAGAATTATTTACTGTAAAACTTCCGCTTGATAATGTTAAGTCAGTTCCAACCGTTAAGCCTGAATTAAAAATATCTAAACTTGCAAAGTCAGTTAATGTCATACTACTTGCAACTATAACATTTGAAGTACTTATAGAAATGTCATTAGCTATAATACTTCCAATCAGTGATTGTGTTGTTAATGATGATCCTTCTACACTAAACAATGCTAAATCATTCATATCTAAACTATTTACTACTGTAACTGTTGAATTATTTAATGTAAAACTTCCGCTTGATAATGTTAAGTCAGTTCCAACTGTTAAGCCTGAATTAAAAATATCTAAACTTGCAAAGTCAGTTAATGTCATACTACTTGCAACTATAACATTTGAAGTACTTATAGAAATGTCATTAGCTATATTTTCTCCGATAAGTGATTGTGCTGTTACTGATGATCCTGATACACTGAACAATGCAATATCAAGCATATCTAATTTATTTGCTACTGTAACCGTTGAATTATTTAATGTAAAACTTCCACTTGATAATGAAAGGTCATTACCTATATTTAATGTAGCTGAAGAAAGTTGAAAAGAATCATAATCAAACAAGTCAAAATCATTTACAACTGTCATTGTAGAATTATTAATGTTCATACTTGATGTATATCCGGTAACTACAACTGTTGAAACATTAACATCTGTAGTAACATTCATTAAACCTTCAAGAACTACTAGCTCACCCATATCAAAGCCTGCTCCGCCGGATGTTTGTGCAATTGTCATGGTTCCTGCTCCGGACTTTGCAAATATCCCGCTAGATGCAGAATCATAATCTATAGAATCACCTGATATTGTTAAATTATTTTCATTTTCAACTATAACACCTGTTTTAACAAAAATACTATTCGTAAGATTTACATTATCAGCTTCAACTATCAATTTTGCAAGATTGTTTTGATCAGTTCCTTCAAAACTTAATAAAGTACTGCCTTCAATATTGTTGTCATCGTAAATTTTTATTCCACCACTTGATACAATAATTTTTTCATCAACTCCGCTTGCACTTGATTGGAAAAATGAACCTTGTTCAAAAGCAAGTATACCACCATCAACAACTGTTGTACTTGAAACAGTCATACTTGAATTTGAAACTAAATTAAAATATCCGCCATCAACAGTTAAGTTTGATAATGTAAAGTTTGTATTATTTGTATTGAAATTAAAATCCCCATCCCCACTTTTTTCTATTATTGAATCATTTGTTGCAACAAAATTGAATGTATTTAGGTTTGCTGTTGTCGTAGCATCTATTACAAAATCAATACCTTTTGTAACTGTTATTGGGTTTTGTAAAGTCGCCGTTGATAAAACAGTATTACTCGTAATATGTAATTGTGATAAATTTACTGTTGATGTACTGTTAAAGTTTACAGTTGCTGTTGAAATATTTGAATCATTAAATATTATCAAATCACCGGCATCTATATCTATCGTATTTTTAACTCCTGCACCATTTTCCATACTTAAATATGCAGAATCACTATTTAAAGAAAAATATGAATTCAACACAACATTTTCATCTAAATTGAAACCGCCTTCTTGTACAGTAAATGTAGACATATTTACTTTTCTGATGGTTGATGAACTTTTAGCAATTTCTAAAAGCCCTAAGCCTGTTTTAACAAATTCAGTCTCATAACCTGTACTAGTATTATATCTAGAAATATCACCTTTTAATGATATTTGTTGACCATCATATACATTAAATACAGCCCCTTCATCTATATGTATATTATTCAATAAATCAATTGTACCTACTGTAAGACTTGACACGCCAATTGAAGCATAAGTAGTCGAATCTCCTCTGACACCTGAATCAAATAAAATTTTACCTGTTCCCAAAGAATTTGAATTCGACATTAATATGCCGCCTTCGGATATATATGTGCCTTCGGTATATGTATTA
>JAQVBD010000047.1 GCA_028690485.1 Endomicrobiaceae bacterium | reverse complement strand
GGCTTGTATTAAGATTATCAGGGACTGAACCATTAGTTAGAGTTATTGTAGAAACGAAAGATAAACAATTATGTGAGAAACTTTCAAAAATTGGTGAAGAAATAGTCAAAGGTAAATTTAAAGAAATGAAATCTCTAGGGAAATATTCTCAAGTAGAAATAGCCACATCCCAAGACAAAATAGTATTAGAATTATTTAGACAGACAATTATAAATTCAATAGAAAGTTTACAACGAATAGTTCTATCACTTATATTTAAAGAAAATATAGAATATACAATGGTATCGAAAGCAGATGATTTAGCAAGAATTAAAAGAGCTGAAGAACTATCAAAAATTGGAGTAAAAGTTAATTTAATATTATTAGGTAATACCAATCTTGTGCAAGAAACTACAACAAGATTAACTACAGACAGTAATAAATTAGCATTTGGTTTGATGGGGAAAGTTAATGATAAATTAACAGTTTACAGCTATGAACAAATACCGGGACAAAATATAAGTGAACAAGAATCACTTATAGCAATGTTAAGATATCTAAATTCAAATACTAATTATTCAATGAAAATATTGGATTTAAGTTCACAAATAGACAATATATCTGTCTCAGATGTAGAAGAAGTATCAAGACAAATGTTTACAACAATAGGTGTAGACAAAGCAGCAATAAGCTTATTTGCAGATGTAATGAAACAAAAGATAAAGAAAACAAATGATATGTTTATAAAGCCATCAGTGGTAGCATCTAATATAACATCAGCACAAATAGATACATATGGACAAGCAGATATTTCAAGAGCTTTAGAACAAGGAGTAACAACAATAATAGTTTCTGTAGATAACCAGTTGTTAGACACTAAAAATAAAGAAATTCAACAAATATTACAAATGGCACATCAAAATGGTTTAAAAGTAATGTTCAATTACACAATTAATTTAGAAACAGAGAACATTGATAGTTTAATTAAGTGGGGAAGACAACTTAATAAAAATTTATCAGCATTTAAATCTAATGGAGGAATAGATGGTGTAAAATTAGATTTATCTAAGAATGGAGAACTAGCATCATCATTCCAAATGATTTCATTATTATCAAATTTATCAAAGATTGTTAATGAACAAAATATTGATTCATTCTTAGCTGTTAAAATGCCGGCAACAATATCAGCAACAGAATATGGAACAATATTTGCAGATAATAATATTAAATTGGTAGTTGATTATAATAGTGATTTCCAAAAACAAAATATTTCATCTGTAAAATCAGAAGATATAATTATAGATATAACAACAGATGAAAATGGAACAGTAAATCAGAGCAAATTAATAGATATTTTTGAAAATAATAAAGTATCAATGATTTCGTTTGATTCAAGCATTTTAGATGCAATAGAAACTACAAATGGAAAATTTTCATTTAGAGAAATGACAATAGGAAAATTAATAACTTCTATATTTGAAACAACTCCACAAGGACAAACTATAAAAGGTATAAATAAAGGAAGATTATTTATAGCAGATAGAGCTGTTATTCTTAATGAAAGTCAGATATACGGATTGTACAATATGTATATAACAGCAGATAGTAGTGTTGATAAATTGAATAGTTTGCTATCAATGACATTTAAACAAAATATATCTAAGTATGAATTAGAAGGAATAATAAGAGGAATATTAGAAGCAAGTGAATTAAACAATTTAAATATGAAAGATATTGTATTTGATAATGCTGAATACAATAATTTATTAATGAAAGCTCTTGTTGATTATAGAGTAACAAGTAACAAAAATACAAGTTTTAAATACGACAGCAAAACAAATATTGAAGATGTTTTACAATCAAATATGTTTAGAGAAGAATATAAATCAAAAATTAATGAGATATACAGTATTTTAAACGGGCAGTACAAAGATAAGGACGATACCGTAATAAGTATATTATCATCATTAAGTAATGATTCTTCTCTTAATCAAATAGAAAAAACAAAAGTATTAGAAGCTTTATTATTAATGTTATTAGGATATGTACAACAAGAAAATATTAAGATAGGTGCAAAAAATATTAGCAATATTTCTAATATAAAAGCTATTCTTTCTGCAGCATAATACCATTACCAAATCAACAAAAAGACAGTTGGATTATACTTCCAACTGTCTTTTTGTATTTAGGTATATAATTTGTTAAAATAAGTCAAGGAATTTTTTCTTGACAATTCAATATATATGTTGTAGTATTCTTCCAAACACAATATGTAGTAGTTTCAAACATTTTATTTTAATAATAACACTTTAGTATTATTTCAATATCTTTTATAACAGAGGGTTATCTATGAAATGTCCTTTTTGTGGAAGTTTTGAAGGTCAAGTTTTAGATTCAAGACCTATAGAACATACTTCTGCCATTAGAAGAAGACGTCAATGTAATCAATGCAATAAAAGGTATACAACTTTCGAAAGACCAGAAGAAGTTTCTGTGATGGTTATTAAATCAGACAGTAGAAGAGAAAATTTTGACAGAAAAAAACTCTGGGAAGGTATTGCTAGAGCTTGTGAAAAAAGGCCTGTCGCTTCAGAAACTATAGATAAAATTGTTAGTGAAGTTGAAAGTGAGCTAAGCGATTATATTATGGAAGTTCCATCTTCTGTCATTGGTGAAAAAATATTACAAAAATTATTGGATATTGATGCTGTAGCATATATAAGATTTGCTTCTGTATATAATAAGTTTGCAGATATTGATGCATTCATGCAAGAATTAAAGAAATTAAAAAAAGAACATGATAAAAAAAATAAAAAATAGAATTATTTGGAGGGAAAAGAAAAATGCCAACATTAAAGGAACAACTTTTTGAAAAGATTAAACCAGAACTATCTCAAAACGGGAAAACTGTTTTAGCAAAGAGATATTTTAAAAAAGATTCTGAAGGTAATCCTATAGAAGATGAAAATGAACTATTTTGGAGAGTTTCAGAAAATATTGCCCAGGCAGATAAAATATATGATAAGGATGCAAATCTTGATAATATTATAACTGAATTTTATACGGTTATGGCAAATCTTGATTTTTTACCTAATTCACCAACATTAATGAATGCAGGAAGGCCATTGCAACAACTTTCAGCATGTTTTGTTTTACCTGTTGAAGATTCAATGGAATCAATTTTTGAAACATTAAAACATACAGCTCTTATACATAAGTCTGGTGGTGGAACAGGATTTTCTTTTTCAAGGCTTAGACCTTCAAATGATTCTGTAAAATCAACAAATGGCGTTTCTTCAGGTCCAGTTTCCTTTATGCAAGTTTTTAATGCTGCAACTGAAGCTATTAAACAAGGAGGAACTAGAAGAGGTGCAAACATGGGGATGCTCAGAGTAGATCACCCGGATATAATGAAATTTATTGTTTGTAAAGATAAAGGTGAAAGTTTAAATAATTTTAATATTTCGGTTGCAATTACGAAAGAATTTATGTCTGCTGTTGAGGATGATGAAGATTATAATTTATATAACCCAAGAACTAAGCAGGTAGTTGGAAAATTAAATGCCAGAGAAGTCTATAACAAGATAGTTGACCAAGCATGGAAAAATGGAGAACCGGGAATTGTATTTATTGATAGAATGAATGATGGTAACCAAACAATAGAGATGGGGGAAATAGAATCAACAAATCCTTGCGGAGAACAGCCATTACTTCCTTATGAATCTTGTAATCTAGGTTCAATAAATTTAGCACATTTTGTAAAAGATGAAGAAGTTGACTGGGTAAAACTTGAAAAAATAGTTAAATTAGGAGTTCATTTCTTAGATAATGTTATTGATATGAATAATTATCCAATAACAAAGATAGGTGAAGTTACAAGATCAAATAGAAAAATTGGTCTTGGTATAATGGGATGGGCAGATATGCTTGTTCAAATGGGAATTCCTTATAATTCTCCTGAAGCAATAATTCTTGCTGAAAAAGTTATGTCATTTATTCAGACAAAATCTCATCAGGCATCAGAAGAAATTGCTTTAAATAGAGGAGCATTCCCTAATTTCAAGCATAGTATATATAAGAAAGGCAATCCAATAAGAAATGCGACTACAACAACGATTGCTCCAACCGGAACAATCGGAATAATTTCTGATGCATCAGGTGGAATTGAACCAATATTTGCTCTTGTTTACAAAAGAGCAAATTGTTTAGATAAACATGAAATGTTTGTAGTAAATCCATACTTTGAAAAAATAGCTAAAGGACTAGGTTTTTATTCTAAGGAATTAATGGATAAAATTGCAGAGCAAGGCACTATTAAACATATGAAAGAAATTCCTGAAAAAATCAGAAGAGTTTTTGTAACTGCTCATGATATTTCTCCTGAAGACCACATTAGAATGCAAGGGGCATTCCAAAAATATACCGATAATGCTGTATCAAAAACTGTAAATTTTGGACACACTGCTACAAAAGAAGATGTTAGTAAAGCATATATGTTATCTTATAAACTAGGATGTAAAGGTGTTACAGTATATAGAGATGGCAGTAGAGATGAACAAGTATTAAATCTAGCAAAAAGTGGTCCGAAATCAGATGGACAAGAAATTAATGTTATTGAAAAGAAACCTAGACAGAGACCTAAAAAAGTTACCGGTTCTACTCTTTTAATGCACACTGGTTGTGGCAAAATGTATGTTACAGTTAATGAAGATGAGGAAGGTGCATTTGAAGTCTTTACACAATTAGGTAAATCTGGTGGATGTACAGCAACTCAATCAGAAGCTATAAGCAGGTTAATTTCATTAGCATTAAGGTCTAGAGTTGATCAGCAAAAGATTATAGAACAATTAAAAGGTATAAGATGTCCATCTCCTACACTTACTGAAGGCGGAGCAATACTCTCTTGTCCTGATGCAATAGCAAAAGCATTAGAATCATATTCGTCAGAAAAAGAAAATCCTGGATTATTTACTGATGAGCAAACAGTAACTGATGATAAAAATGTAGAACCAAAAGTATATAAATCTAAGGCATCTGGAAATTCAATAGGTTCTTGTCCACAATGTCCGGAATGTGGAGAAATGTTAGAATTTGCAGAAGGTTGTGTCGTTTGTAGATCTTGCGGATATTCTAAATGTTTTTAATAAATAGATAATTTTAAGGGTGATATAATGGTTAAATCAGATAAATGGATTAAAAAAATGGCTCTGGAACATAAAATGATAGAGCCATTTGAAGAAGAACAAATAAGACAAGGAAATATTTCTTATGGTACCTCTTCTTACGGTTATGATATGAGGATAACCGGTGAATTTAAAATCATGAACAAAATTTCAGATGGAACTTTTATAGACCCTAAAAAAATAGATGATAAATTGTTTCTATCTGTAAAAGTTGATGACTTTATAATTTTACAGCCTCAAACTGTTGCACTTGCAAAAACTGTAGAATATTTTAAAATTCCTAGAGATGTTGTTACTATTGCTTTTGGAAAATCTACTTATGCAAGATGCGGAATAATAGTTAATATAACTCCTTTTGAACCAGAGTGGGAGGGATTTGCTACTTTAGCAATATCAAATATAAGTTCTATGCCTGTAAAAATTTATGCTAACGAGGGAATAGCTCAACTTCTGTTTTTAGGAGCTGCTGAAGTTTGTGAAACTTCTTATGCAGATAAACAGGGTAAATATCAGGCTCAAAAAACTATCACAACAGCAAAAATTTAATTAATAGATTTTATTTTATATTCAATTTATATTTCTAAATTGTTTATATTAATTATTTAATTTTAATGTAAAAAATTAAAGTTTGTAATAGCATAAAAAATCATTCATCTTTTTTAAAACCGTAAAAAATGTATTAGAGTTAATAAAAAATTTGAAAAAGTGTATAAAAAATAATAAAATATACAGTAAATATATAGTAATTAAAATTGGGGGAAATATGGGTTTTTTTATTGGTAGAGACAGAGAAGCAAGAAGGGCCTATGGCTTTGATGAAGTAGCTATAGTTCCTGGAAATTTAACATCAAATCCGGAAGAAGTCGATGTTACAACTAAAATTGGTCCTATAAATCTTGAAATTCCTTTTTTAGCTAGTGCTATGGATGGTGTTGTTGATGTGAATTTTGCAATAGCTATGGGAAAGTTAGGCGGTCTTGCTGTGCTTAATCTTGATGGAGTCCAAACAAGATATGAAAATCCTGCTGTTGTCTTAGATAAAATAGCTTCAGCAAGTCCTGAAGAAGCTACTGCTTTGGTTCAGGATGTTTACAAAGAACCAATAAAAACAAAACTTATCGCAGAAAGAGTAAAACAAATAAAAGCTGCTGGTGTTAAAGCTGCAATTTCTTGTATACCTGCAAATGCTGAAGAATTTGGTAAAATTGCACAGGATGCAGGAGCAGATATTTTTGTTGCACAGGGAACTGTAGTAACAGCTAAACATATAGCTACAAAATATACTCCGATTAATCTGGCAAATTTTTGTCAAAAAATAATGAAAATTCCTGTCATAATTGGTAATGTGGTTTCTTATCAAGCTGCAATTGAACTTATGGAAACTGGTTGTGTGGCAGTTTTAGTTGGTGTTGGACCAGGAGCAGCTTGTACATCAAGAGGAGTTTTAGGTATTGGTGTTCCTCAGGTTACATCAACTGTTGACTGTGCAAGTGCTAGAGATTATTATTTTAAAAAGACAGGCAAATATGTTTCAATTATAACAGATGGCGGTATGAATTCCGGCGGAGATATTTGTAAAGCTTTTGCTTCCGGTGCAGATGCTGTTATGGTTGGCTCAGCTTTTGCAAGAACAGAAGAAGCACCTGGTAGAGGATATCATTGGGGAATGGCAACACCTCATCACAATTTACCAAGAGGAACTAGAGTTAGAGTTGGTGTAACCGGTTCTGTAGAGGAAATTCTTTATGGTCCGGCAAGACTTGATGATGGAACACAAAATTTAGTAGGAGCACTAAGAACTTGTATGGGGACAGTAGGTGCTATGTCTATAAAAGAAATGCAAATAGCAGAACTTATAATAGCTCCGGATATTAAATCAGAAGGGAAATTGTTTCAAAGAGCGCAAAGAATTGGTATGTGTAAATAATTTATGATAAGAAATAAAATTTACATAGTAATCTTTGTGTTACTTTTGCCTTTGATATTTTCTTGTTCAAGACCTCAAAGTCAAAATGGAAATATTGCAATGCAGATAAAGGGTTCTGATACTATTGTAAATTTAGTGCAAGTTTGGGCAGAAAAGTTTGTTGAATTAGACAAAAAAAACAATATTGGTGTAACTGGCGGTGGGACAGGCACAGGTTTTGCAGCATTATTAAACAAAACTTGTGATATAGCGATGGCTTCAAGGAAAGCAGAAGAAAGAGAAATCCAATTAGCCAAAGAAAAAGATATACATTATAAAGAATACATTGTCGGGCTTGATGGTCTGGCAGTTTTGGTAAATAAAGATAATCCTGTAAATAAGCTTACTATTCAGCAATTACGGGATATTTTTATGGCAAAAATTACAAATTGGAAAGAAGTTGGCGGAGAAGATAGACAGATAGTTATTTTATCGAGAGAGAGTAATTCTGGTACACATATGTTTTTTAAAGAACATGTTATACGAGGCAATGATAAAAACAATAAAGATGAATTTTCACCTAAAGCACTTCTTATGCCTTCATCACAAGCAATATTTGATGAAATTTATCAGAATCCAAATGCATTAGGATATGCAGGTATGGGCTTTATAAATGGGAATATAAAAGCTTTATCTATATCATTAGGAAATTCAAATGATTATGTATATCCAAATATAAAAAATGTTATGTCCGGGAAATATCCTATTTCCAGACCTTTATATTTATATACAAATGGAGAACCCGTTTGTATGATAAAAGATTTTATAAATTATGCTTTATCAGCCGAAGGACAAAAGATAGTTGCTGAAACTGATTTTGTCCCTATAAGGAAATAATGTTTAGAAAAATAACAGATTATATAATAGAAAAAATAATTTTTATTTGCGGAATATTAGCAATAGTTTTTGTTGTCTTAATATTTGGTTTTTTATTTAAAGAAGGAATATCTTTCTTTAAAGAATATGGTGTATTTGAATTTTTGTTTGGGAAATATTGGTATCCAACTTCAAATCCGGCTTCTTATGGTGTTTTGTCATTAATAGTTGGTTCTGTTTTGGTAACACTTGGAGCTACTATTATTGCTGTACCATTGGGGATTATGACAGCTTTATACATATCAGAAATTGCTCCAAAAGGGATTAGAGATATTTTAAAATCGCTTGTCGAACTTATGGCAGCTATACCAAGTGTTGTTATAGGTTTTGTCGGTATGGTTACTTTAGTTCCTTTAGTAAGAAATTTATTTAATATACCAACAGGTCTTACTGCTTTTTCAGGCTCAATAATGTTAGCTTTTATGGCTATGCCTACAATCGTATCCATTTCTGAAGATGCTATTCGTTCTGTTCCTTGGCAATATAAAGAAGG